>JAIXOX010000020.1 GCA_027486555.1 Comamonadaceae bacterium | reverse complement strand
GAAGACTTTGAAGAAGTGCCGCCCAAGGGCTACAAGCGATTGTTCCCCGGCAACGTGGTGCGCCTGAAAGGCGGCTACGTGATCGAATGCACCGGCTGCGCACGCGACGCGGCGGGCCAAGTGACCGAGGTGCACGCCAAAGTGATCCCCGGCACCAAGAGCGGAACGCCCGGCGCCGACAGCATCAAAGCCAAAGCCGCCATCACCTGGGTGGCCGTGGCCGACGGCGTGCAAGCCGAAGTGCGCCTGTACGACCGCCTGTTTGCCGACGCGCACCCCGATGCGGGCGGCAAAGACTTCTTGCAGTCGCTCAACCCGGACAGCCTGAAGGTGGTCACCGCGTATGTGGAGCCGTCACTGGCCGGGGCGCAGCCGGACCAGAAGTTCCAGTTTGAGCGGTTTGGGTACTTTGTGGCGGATCGTATGGATCATGTGGCGGGAAGTAAGCCTGTGTTCAATCGGGTGACGGGGTTGAAGGACAGCTGGGGAAAGTGAATTGAGCTCACGCCCTCAAACCATCCAAATATTTCTTCCATCAGGTGACCCACGCGGCATGCGCGTGGCTGAGATTACAACGCGCATTGTTCGCGTGATCGAGATACCACGCAGCCAATTGGCCCACTTCCTCAAAATGCCAGAGGCCCAGCAAGTAGGTGTCTATTTTTTGATCGGCGAGTTGTCTGAGGCGGGTTTACCTCGTTCTTACATCGGGCAGTCTGGCAATGTGGGCAAGCGCTTGGAGCAACATCACCAGAACAAAGATTTCTGGAATCGGGCTTTCGTGGTGATTTCACTGACCAACAGCTTGACGCAAACGCATGCTCTGTTTTTGGAATGGCTGGCTATTGCCGAAGCGACAAAAGCGGGACGCTTCAGCTTGGAAAACGGCAATACGGGTTCGCAGCCCTACACGCCCGCGCCGCTGCAAGCCGATTGCCACGAAATTCATGAAACCGCCGCCACGCTGCTGGCGACGCTGGGCCAGCCCATTTTTGAACCATTGAGCAACGCTCCCTCTGCCAAAGGCGAGGTAGAACTGTTCTATTGCAAAGGATCAGGAGCCGATGGTGTGGGTGAATACACCGCAGAGGGTTTTGTGGTGCTCAAGGGCTCAAAAGGACGCGCCGAAATCGTTGCATCCATCCAGGGCACTTCGCACGAGCGCATGAGAAGTCAATTGGTCACCGAAGGCGTATTGGTTGAGCAAGCCGGTAGCACTGGGGCACTCGTGGTCTTCACGCGTGACCACTTGTTCTCAAGCCCCAGCACAGCGGCTATGGCGGTCATGGGCAGATCAGCCAATGGATGGATCGAATGGAAAACGGCATCCGGAAGAACCTTAGATGAGATCAAAAGAAAAACCTTAGACACTTAGTCAATTGACAAACTTTGAGCTCATGATTTAAGTGTGTCTGTTGCTCAATTAATTTATTCAATGGAGTCCAGCATGCCCACCGCCAAACAACTCTGCGATCAAGCATCACAACTGCCCCCCGATGAGCGCATGGCTTTGGTCGATCAAATATTGGACACGCTGGATGAGCGGGACGAGTCTCTGGATGCGCAATGGTCACAAGAGGCTGAGTCCCGGTTGGCGGCTTACCGCCAGGGTGAGGTTCAAGCCATTCCGTTGAACGAGTTCATTGCCAAATACCAAGTCAAATGGCATGAGCGTGCGCCTCGTTCAAGTTGGCAAGGTCGCGTGAACTGAGTCATGCAACCCCAATTCATCCTCCACTTCTGGTTCACCGAACTCACCCCCAGGCACCACTTCGCCAAAGACCCCGCCTTGGACGAAGCCATCCGCACCCGCTTCGGTGCCACGCTGGAGGCGGCGGCGCGGTGTGAGTTGTTTGCCTGGCGCGCCACGCCCGAGGGGCGCTTGGCCGAGATCTTGGTGCTCGACCAGTTCTCGCGCAACGTGTACCGCGACACGCCCCGCGCCTTTGCACAAGACGCGCTGGCCTTGGCGCTTGCGCAAGAGCTGGTGGCCAGTGGGCAATACCGCAGCCTGCCCCTGGCGCAGCGCAGCTTTGCCTACATGCCCTACATGCACAGCGAGTCCGCCCTGGTGCACGCGCAAGCGGTGGTCCTGTTTGCGCAGCCAGGCATGGAAGACACCTGGCGCTTTGAACTGCGCCACCAAGCCATCATCCAGCGCTATGGCCGCTACCCCCACCGCAACGCGATTCTGGGCCGCGAGTCCACGTCTGAGGAGCTGGCGTTTTTGAGTGAGCTGGGGTCGGGGTTTTGAGCCATCCCCCTTGGGTGGGCAGCACGGATCGCTCGCTTTAAACTACGGCCCATGCGCCTCTCCCAAGCACTCAGCCAACACTGCGACGCCGTCTGCCAAGTCGCAGCACGCTACCGCGTGGCCAACTCGCGCGTCTCGTGAACACGAGCGCCCCACCCCTCAAGCCGACCGTGGTGGTCATTGCTGGCCCCAATGGTGCAGGCAAGTCGACCGCTGCACCGTTTTTGCTCAAGGGGGCTTTGGGTGTGTTGGAATTCGTGAACGCGGACCAAATCGCCGTGGGACTCTCGGCCTATGCGCCAGAAAAAGTGTCGTTCGAGGCAGGTCGGATCATGCTGCGTCGCTTGCACGAATTGGCGCGGTCGGGCAGCAGCTTCGCGTTCTAGAGCACGCTGTCAAGCCGCACCTTCGCGAAATTTCTGCGCGACTGCAAGGCCACCGGCTATCAGGTGGTCTTGTTTTACGTCACACTGCCCACTTCCGATCTGGCAGTTCAGCGGGTGGCACTGCGAGTGAAGCAAGGCGGGCACAACATTCCTACAGACGATATTCACCGCCGTTTCCATCGCAGCTTGAACAACCTGTTCGAGTTGTATTTGCCGCTTTCTGATCGCTGGTCCGTGCTGGATAATGCAGGAGGTCGCATCGAAACCATCGCCTCCGGGACTCCCCGTCGCACATCTGTGAAAGATCCTGAAAAATGGCTTCTGCTTCAGTCCATCGCAAGTTAAGCACCAACAAACCCACCAAGGTCCTGAGCGAACAAGCACGAATTGATATCGCGCTCAAGCAAGCCGCCGCGCACGCCCGCAAGCAACTGGTCGTGCAGGGCCTGAAGTTACCCACCCAAAGCTGGAAAACAGGAAAGATCAGCAACCCAGTGGTTTGAATCCACTGGCGCCCACCGCAACGCTCTCCTCGCCCGCCAGTCCACGCCCGCTGGCATCGTTGCAGACTGTGTGCGGCTCACAGATGCCATGGCTGTTCACGGTGCGTGACCTTCGCATGCCCCATTCCAAAGCGATGGGCAACGGACTGCTTGAGTTACGCCCCAAGGGGCCAGAAGGTATTGGGCGGGTGTTTTACTGCACGCAGGTGAGCAGATCCATCGTGGTGTTGCACTCGTTTGTGAAAAAGACAAAATAGACACCGGACGCTGAGCTTAGGCTGGCCCGTCAACGACTGAAGAATGTGCAACATGGCTGAAACTGGCTACAAACCCGTGCCGCACGATGCGGCTTTTCGCAAAGCACTGCTGGCCAAGCCCGGCGTGCAAAAGGCGTTTGACGAACTGGAAGAGGAATACACCGCACTGCATGCCATGCTGGACGCACGTCAAGCCGCAGGCCTGACCCAAGCGGAAGTGGCCACTCGCATGGGAACGACTGTGTCCGCTGTGTCCAGGCTGGAGGCGTCTTTGCGCAGCGAAAAGCATTCGCCCTCTTTTGCCACATTGCGCAAATACGCTGAAGCTTGCGGCAGGAAGCTGGTGATCCAGATGGTGTGAGGTTCGCTCGCCGGCTGGGTGACAATGCTTTCATCAACCGTGTGATGCAACAGCCAAAGATATGGCTGATCGGCCAGGAGGAGTCACCGCAACGTGAGCCCACCCACCCCACTTGAAAACCTGAGCGGCCCCGGCGGCTCGCTCAAACCTGAGCCGCCCGATGCCGCCGAAATCGCAGGCTTGCTGCGAACGGGCAGCACCCGACTGAACAATGCTACCAATGCCACACTGGCGCTGGAAGGCCGCTTAAGCCACCCCGCAAGTTGGGCAAACTTTACAGAAGCCCTAAGGTCCAACCTCGCTCACTGAATGCAAACGTCCCTCCGATGACAAGCCCACACATCACCACCCTCCCCGCCCTGCGCCAGCTCTACGGCCCCGCCCGCGAGCGCTCGCTCAAAAAAGAAATCCCGTCGCTCGACGCCCATGCGGTGCAGTTCATTGGCTTGTCGCCGTTTGTGGTGCTGGCCAGTTGCGACGTGGCCGGACACATGGACGCCTCACCTCGCGGGGGCGAACCAGGTTTTGTGAAGGTGCTGGACGCGCAGACGCTGCTTGTGCCCGACGCGCCCGGCAACAACAGGCTGGACACGCTGGAGAACATCATTGCCACGGGCCGTCTGGGCACTTTGTTCATGGTGCCGGGATTTGACGAGACTTTGCGGGTGAATGGCCGTGCTGTGCTGTCCACCGACCCGGCCGATTTGGGGCTGTGTGCCGATGCCCGGCGCACGCCCGCGCTGGTGATCCGCTTGACGGTGGAGTCGGTCTACCTGCATTGCGCCAAGGCCTTCATGCGCTCCCAGCTTTGGGACGCTTCGCACCACACCGACCGGGCACAACTGCCCAGCATGGGCGAGATGCTGCGCGACCAAATACGCGCCTTCAAAGGCGAAGAGATCGAGGCCGAAACCCAGGCCCAGATGCTGGTGCGTTATCAGCAGTCCTTGTAAACGCCCAAGTTCTCCCGCCCTCCTGTGCATGAAGCTGTGGACAAGCACGGGGACATCAGTGCAAACCCTTGCTCCATGCGGCCTGCAACGCAATGCTCATTCAACAGGCAGTGGACTCATGGGCCCTTGGCGTTGATGACCCACCGTGGCGTCAGTGCGCCTGTTCCCAGTTCGGTCCAAAGCCCACTTCTGCCAGCAGCGGCACCTTCAAGTCGGCCACACCCGCCATGATGCGCGGGATTTCGGTGCGCACCCATTCGATTTCTGACTCAGGCACCTCGAACACCAGTTCGTCGTGCACCTGCATGATCACTTTGGTGGCCTTGCCCTGTTCGTCCAGCGCTTTTTGCACCGCGACCATGCTCAGCTTGATCAGGTCGGCCGCTGTGCCCTGCATGGGCGCGTTGATGGCGGCGCGCTCGGCCCCGGCGCGGCGTGGGCCGTTGGGGCTGTTGATCTCGGGCAGCACCAAGCGGCGACCAAACACCGTCTCGACATAGCCCAGCGCCTTGGCCTGTTCACGGGTGGCGTCCATGTAGTGCTTGACCCCGGCAAAACGCTCAAAGTAGCGGGTGATGTAGTTCTTGGCGGCGGTGTTGTCGATGCCTAGCGCTTTGGCCAGACCGAAGGCGCTCATGCCGTAAATCAGGCCGAAGTTGATGGTTTTGGCGTAGCGGCGCTGCTCGCTGCTCACGGTGTCGGGCGTTGCGCCAAACACCTCGGCGGCGGTGGCTTTGTGCACGTCCAGGCCTTCATGGAAGGCTTTGAGCAAAGCCGGGTCTTCGCTCAGGTGCGCCATGATGCGCAGCTCGATCTGGCTGTAGTCGGCGCTGGCGATCACGCAGCCTGCTGGGGCCACAAAGGCCTCGCGCACCTTGCGCCCTTCGGCGGTGCGCACCGGGATGTTTTGCAGATTGGGCTCGTTGCTCGACAAACGGCCGGTCACGGCCACCGCCTGCGCGTAATGCGTGTGCACCCGGCCGGTGCGCGGCAAGGCCAGCTGCGCCAGCTTGTCGGTGTAAGTGCCTTTGAGTTTGGCCAGACTGCGGTGCTCCAAAATGCGGGCGGGCAGCGGGTAGTCTTCGGCCAGTTTTTCCAGCACCTCTTCGTCGGTGCTGCGCGCGCCGGTGGCGGTTTTCTTGATGACGGGCAGGCCCAGCTTGTCAAAAAAGATCTCGCCCAGCTGCTTGGGGCTGGCCAGGTTGAAGGGCTGGCCCGCGATCTCGTAGGCTTCGGTTTCGAGCTGCACGATGCGCTCGCCAAGCGCTTGGCTTTGCGCGGCCAAGGTCGGCGCGTCAATCAGTACGCCATTGCGTTCGATGCGGTACAGCGCTTCGCTGGTGGCAATTTCCAGGTCGTAAACGTACTTCAGACCGGCATGAGCTTCGATCTGCGGCCACAGCGCCAAGTGCACGTCCAGGCACTGGTCCGAGTCTTCGCAGGAGTAGTGCGCGGCTTTGTCCACATCCACCTGCGCGAATGGGATCTGGTGCGCGCCCTTGCCGCACAAGTCTTCGTAGGTCACGCCCCGGCGCCCAACATGCCGCTCGGCCAGACTGCTCAGACCGTGCGGCTTGTGCACTTCAAGCACATAGCTTTCCAGCATGGTGTCGTGCGCGTAACCCTGCATCTCGATGCCGTGGTTGGCCAGCACATGGCGGTCGTATTTGACGTTCTGGCCCAATTTCAGGCGGGCCGGGTTTTCGAGCCAGGGCTTGAGCTTGGCCAGCACATCGGCCAGCGGCAGTTGCTCGGGCGCGCCGGGGCCGTTGTGGGCCAGCGGAATGTAGGCCGCCTCGCCGGGCTTGACGCTCAGCGAAATGCCCACGATCTCGGCGCGCAGGGCGTCGAGCGAGGTGGTTTCGGTGTCGATGGCGGTGAGTGGCGCTTGCTCGATGCGGGCGAACCAAATGTCGAACATCGCCCAGTCGAGCACGGTGTCGTATTTCAAATCCCCCTGCACCGCGCTGGCGGCGCCGTCCAACTCGGGCAAGGCCGCAGGTTCCTCGGCTGAAGCTTCACCAAACAGATCTCCCATGCCCGTGTCTTTGGGCTTGGCGGTTTTGACTTTGGCAGCGGGCGCAGGCATCGCGCCGCCCAGCGACTGCACCAAGCCCTTGAAGCCATAGGTCTGGTAAAAGTTCAGCAACTTCTCTTTGTCGGGCGCGTGCAGATGCAAGCTGGCCAGCGACGGCAAATCGGGCACCCAAGCGTTCAAGTCGCAATCGGTTTTCATGGTCACGAGCGCCCGGCCCTTGGGCAGCCAGTCCACCGCCTGGCGCAGGTTCTCGCCCGCCACGCCTTTGATGTCGTGCGCGTTTTCCATCAGCTTGTCGAGCGAGCCGTATTCCATCAGCCATTTGGCGGCGGTTTTGGGGCCCACCTTGGCCACACCGGGCACGTTGTCCACCGTGTCGCCCACCAGGGTCTGGTAGTCGATCATGAGGGACGGCGGCACGCCAAACTCGGCGGTCACGCCCGCCACATCACGCACCTTGCCGTTCATGGTGTCGATGATGGTGATGTGTTCGTTCACCAGTTGACTCAAGTCTTTGTCGCCGCTCGACACGGTCACGGTGATGCCCTGCTGCGCGGCCACATGCGCCAGTGTGGCGATCACGTCGTCGGCCTCCACACCGGGTACATCCAGCACCGTCCAGCCCATCAGGCGCACCAGCTCGTGGATCGGCTCAATCTGACTGCGCAAATCGTCGGGCATGGGGCTGCGGTTGGCCTTGTACTCGGGGTACAGCTCGTCGCGGAAAGTCGGGCCTTTGGCGTCAAAAACGCAGACGGCATAAACGGCCGGCACGTCTTTGCGCAGGCGCTCCATCATGTTGATCATGCCGCGAATCGCGCCGGTGGCGGCACTCGTCGGGTCGCCCGGCACGGCCCGCAGGTCGGGCATGGCATGGAAGGCGCGGTACAGGTAGCTGGAGCCGTCGACCAGCAACAAGCTGGGTTGAATGGAGACTGGGGCGGCTGCGGTTTCGGGGGTGTTTTCGCTCATCCCCCGATTGTGCACGGCCCCACCCGGCTGCAGCCGACCCCAGTGGCGAATCAGCCGGGAATCTCGGGCTCCACCAAATTGGACAACTGCGCCAGCGACTCTTGCCAGCCCAGAACACACATCTCCAGGGGAATCATGTCCGGAATGCCCGATTGCGAGATGCTGAGCTCTGTGCCGCACAGCACCGGCTTGAGGCGCACGCTCACCTCCAGAACGCCCGGCAGGTTCGGGTCATCGAACTGGTCGGTGTAGCGGATCAGTTCGTGGGGAACCAATTCGAGGTATTCACCACCAAACGAATGGCCTTGACCCGTCGAAAAGTTGTAAAAAGACATGCGAAACGTGCCCCCCACACTCGGCTCCATGTGGTGCACCTTGCAGGTGAAACCAAAGGGCGGGAGCCATTTGCTGATCGCATCGGCCTCGACAAAGGCGCGGTAAGCCTTCTCGGGTGTGGTTTTGAGCACCCGGTGAAGGTGAATCGTTCGGTCCGAGGGTTGGTCAGACATGGGTCTCTCCTGATGAGGGTGGGAATAAAGATTGATAAGTTAACACGCCCAAGCGTCAACCTAGATCCGCACAAGCGCTGCCAAAGCGCCGTCCTTGTGCCGCCCCTGTGCGTGCTTGCCGTGTCGGTCAATCGAATGAGGCCAGTGCCGCAAACACCCCAAGACCCCACTTGCCTGCAAAAAGCCCCGTCTGCCCCCGCCTACAATTACCCTCTTTATCCACATTCCGGCCAGCCCACCGATTGCAACCATGGCGGTATTCACCGAAGTCACCACAGCCCAGGCCAATGTCCTGATGAAGTCCCTGAACCTCGGTCCATTGACCGCTTTGCGGGGGATTGAGGGGGGGATTGAAAACACCAACTACTTTGCCACCACCGCACAGGGCGAGTACGTGCTGACTTTGTTTGAACGCCTGACGCAGGAACAACTGCCTTTTTACTTGTACCTGATGAAGCATTTGGCCAGTCGGGGCATTCCGGTGCCCGACCCCGCAGCCAACCACGATGGCAACATCCTCTTCACATTGAATGGCAAACCCGCTGCCGTGGTGAACAAGCTGGCGGGCAAGAGCCAACTGCAGCCCCAAGCATCGCATTGCGCCGCCGTGGGCGACATGTTGGCGCGCATGCACTTGGCGGGCGCCGACTTCGACCGCAGCCAACCCAACCTGCGCGGCCTGACCTGGTGGAATGAAACGGTGCCTGTGGTCTTGCCTTACATGGACGAATCGCAGGCGGCTTTGCTGCGCAGCGAGTTGGCCTTTCAAAACCACATTGCACAGAGCGCCGCCTACGCCGCCTTGCCCCGTGGCCCGGTGCACGCTGACCTGTTCCGCGACAACGTCATGTTCGACGGAGAACAGCTGACCGGTTTTTTTGATTTTTACTTCGCAGGCGTGGACACCTGGTTGTTTGACTTGTCCGTGTGTTTGAATGACTGGTGCATCGACTTGCCCAGCGGTGTACACGATGCTGAACGCGCCCAAGCCTTGCTTGTGGCCTACAACCAAGTGCGGGCCTTGAGCGCACCAGAGCGGGACTTGCTGCCTGCCCTTTTGCGTGCAGGGGCTTTGCGCTTTTGGATTTCACGCCTGTGGGACTACCATCTTCCCCGCGAAGCGTCCATGCTCAAACCCCACGACCCCACGCATTTCGAGCGGGTGCTGCGGGGACGCATTCAACAACCTGTTTTGGCCTCGGCCGTTTTTTAACACCATGAAACTGAACATCGTCCCCGCCGGTGCTGGCCTCAAATGGGCACGCCAAGGCATGCGCACCTTTTGGCGTCAACCTTTGGCCATGTCCGGGCTGTTTTTCATTTTCATGGCCACCGTGTCCTTGGTCTCGGTCGTGCCCTTCATTGGAGGGGCCTTGGCCTTGGTGGTTTTGCCAGCGCTCACCTTGGGCATGATGGCCGCCACGCAAATGGCCAGCGAGGGCAAGTTCCCCATGCCATCGGTGTTGTTTTCAGCCTTCAAGGCCTCGGCGCACCGCAAAACCATGTTCCTTCTGGGCGGTTGGTATGCCTTGATTTTTCTGGCCGTCATGCTGGTGTCCACTCTGGCAGACGGAGGAACCTTTGCCAAGGTGTATTTTGGCGGGGCACCCATGACGCCTGAGGTGGTGTCCACTGACTCGTTTCAAACGGCCTTGTGGATCTCGATGTTGTTGTACATGCCCTTGTCGATGATGTTTTGGCATGCACCGGCTTTGGTGCACTGGTACGGCATGCCCGCTGGCAAAAGCCTCTTTTTCAGCCTGATGGCCTGCTGGCGCAATCTGAAGGCCTTTGCCGTTTATGTCTTGGTTTGGTTTGGGGTCTTCATGGCTGCAGGCATTCTTTCATTGTTGGTCGCCAGTTTGCTGGGTGACCCCCAATTGATGATGGCGGTGTTCATGCCCATGGCCTTGATGGTGGCGGCCATGTTCTTCACATCCATGTTGTTTTCGGTGCGCGATTGTTTTTCGACCGAAACGGTTGACGAATCCATCCCCCCTTCGACGCCATCCCCTTGATCAATGGTGGTGACCATGCGCGCCGTGCGCGTGGCGGTGTGTGATCTCTTCGGCTGAAGCGGCCCGTACATCCTGAACGGTCAAGCTCAAAGTCAGGTGCTGCCCCGCCCATGGGTGGTTGCCGTCCAAAATGACCTTGTCACCCTTGATCTTGACCACGTTAAAAACCTGTTCCTGCCCATCGGCTGTGCGGCCGCGCAATTGCCCGCCCACTTTCACGCCTGGTGGAAATTCGGTCTTGGGAATGGTCTGCACCAAGCTCTCGTCGCGCTCACCAAAGGCGTCGGCTGGGGCCAGCTTGAGGGTGGCGGAGAAGCCCACTTCCCGGCCTTCCAGCGCCTCTTCAATTTTGGGAAAAGTATTGTCGTACCCGCCATGCAAGTAAGCGGTGGGTTCTTGCGTCTTGTCGAGCAACTGGCCCTGCGCGTTCACCACTTTGTGGTGCATGGTAACAACGGTGTCTTTGGTGATTTTCATAAAAATTCAGGGTAAAAAAAATGAATCGATTTTGAACGCTTGCAGCGCAGGGGGTGACGTCATGGCAGCATCAACGGCAGCCCAAGGCTTTATTTTGCAATGGCCGACAACTCCCAAAGCATGTGGGCCATGCCGCCGCGCAAAAGTTGGCGATGCACTCGGCGCAGGGTTTTGCGCCAGGCCGGTTGGTTCAAATCATAAACATTGGCCGGTGCCTCCCAACGAACCTGCAAGGCTTCAAAAGCCCCCTGAAATCCGTACATGGCTCCGCTGGGCTTGGTCCCCACAAAGTATTCGTGCGTTTTTTCGGTGATGAAGTTCACATGGGTGGGGTCGGTAAAGGCCTCGGCTCTGGGGTAGGCAGGCGTAAAAGCCAACAAACGCCCACCTGGCACCAACACACGGTGGATCTCGCTCATGATGTTGATGAAGGGATTGGTCACCTCGCCGTTGGGCAAGACCATTTGCCTCGGGATGTGCTCCAGAAAATCGAAGGCCGAGACCGAGTCAAAAAAACCATCGGGGTAGGGAATTGGCTCTACCACCAAATTGACACGCTTGTATTCAAAGCCGATTTTCTCCACAGCCAGGTCGATGTGGCGCACATCGCAGCCGTAAGTCTCCGCTGCACCATAGGGGTTGCGTGGTTTCAAACCACAGCCCAAATCCAAATGTTTTGTCATCCTTGTCACCGTTCTTGAGTTTCAAAAAAAGCCTTGCCCTGAAGTGCCCACAGGCACTGGGTCAGCGCTGGGCATCGGGTCACACCACCGTGAGTTTGGCCACGCTCAGCGCCAACCATTTCACGCCATGGCGCGGAAAATTGACCTGGGCACGGGCATCGGCGCCCACACCCTCAACGGCCAAGACCTTGCCCTCGCCGAACTTGGTGTGGAACACATTTTTTCCCGCCACGATGCCATGCTCGGGCGCGGCTTTTTGCACCGGTACAGGTGGGTTTTTGTAAGTTTCGGTGCTCAAACTGCTTTGGCCCCAGGCCGGCCGGGCGTGGCGGTTGAAGGCCGGCGTTTGCGGCCAACCGCCGCCCGATGCACTGGAACTCCCGGCCCCTGCGCTGCCCAGGTTTGAAAAGCCGCCGTTTTTGGGGGTCACCCACTTCAGGCACTCTTCGGGCAACTCTTGCAGAAACCGGCTTTTCAGGTTGTAGCGGGTCTGGCCGTGCAACATGCGGGTTTGCGAATGGCTCAGGTACAGGCGCTTGCGGGCGCGGGTGATGGCCACGTACATCAGGCGACGCTCTTCCTCCAGCCCATCAAAGTCGTTCATCGCGTTTTCGTGCGGGAACAGGCCTTCTTCCAGGCCCGTGATGAACACCGCGTCAAACTCCAGCCCCTTGCTGGCGTGCACCGTCATGAGCTGCACCGCGTCTTCACCGGCCTGCGCCTGGTTGTCACCCGCCTCCAAAGAAGCATGCGTCAAAAAAGCCGCCAGCGGGCTCATGATCACGCCGTCTTCGCTGAACTCGTCGATCGTGCCCAGGTCTGAAGCAGGCGCAGCGCTCAAGCCCTGGCTGGCCGGGCTTTGCGACAAAGCTTGCGGCATCGCCACCGCGCTGCGGCCAAAGCCTTCTTGCGTCACAAAGCTCTCGGCCGCGTTGACCAATTCTTCCAAGTTCTCCACCCGGTCGGCGCCTTCTTTTTCGGCGCGGTAGTGGTTGACCAAGCCGGTTTTGTCCAGCACCAAATCAATGATCTCGCGCAGCGTCAGGCCCTCGGTCTGCTCGCGCAAAACATCGACCATGGCCACAAACGCCGCCAGATTGGCCCCGGCCTTGCCGGTGGTCGCGCTGACTGCATCGTGCAGCGAACAGCCTGCGGCACGCGCCGCGTCTTGCAATTGCTCGATGCTGCGCGCCCCGATGCCACGCGGCGGAAAGTTGACCACCCGCAAAAAGCTGGTGTCGTCGTTGGGGTTCTCCATCAGGCGCAAATAGGCCAGCGCGTGCTTGATCTCGGCGCGCTCAAAAAAGCGCAAGCCGCCGTACACGCGGTAGGGGAACCCGGCGTTGAACAGCGCGGTTTCAAGCACCCGGCTTTGGGCGTTGCTGCGGTACAGCAGGGCCACTTCCTTGCGTTCAAAACCGTCTTGCTTGACCAACTGGCGCAGCTCTTCAATCAACCATTGCGCCTCGGCAAAGTCAGACGGCGACTCCACCACCCGCACCGGCTCGCCCGCACCTTGGTCTGTGCGCAGGGTTTTGCCCAGGCGGGTTTTGTTGTGGCTGATGAGGTGGTTGGCCGAATCCAGGATGTTGCTGAAACTGCGGTAGTTTTGCTCGAGCTTGATCTGGTGCTGCACTTGAAACTCGCGCACAAAGTCGGCCATGTTGCCCACGCGCGCGCCCCGAAAAGCGTAAATGCTTTGGTCGTCGTCGCCCACAGCCAAGATCGCGCCACCGCTTGATGCTTGACCGCCCTCACCCGGCAAACCCGCCAGCTGTTTCAGCCAGGCGTATTGCAGTTTGTTGGTGTCCTGAAACTCGTCCACCAAAATGTGCCGAAAGCGGCGACGGTAATGCTCGCGCACATGCACGTTGTCACGCAGCAATTCATAAGAGCGCAGCATCAGCTCGCCAAAGTCCACCACGCCTTCCCGCTGGCATTGCTCTTCGTACAGCTGGTACAGCTCCACCTTGCGGCGGGTCTCGTCGTCGCGCACCTGCACATCGACGGGGCGCTGGCCGTCTTCCTTGCAGCCCGAGATGAAGTACTGCACCTGCTTCGGCGGAAAACGGTCTTCGTCCACATTGAATTGTTTGCACAGGCGCTTGATGGCCGACAGCTGGTCTTGCGTGTCCAAAATTTGAAAAGTCTGCGGCAAGCCCGCCAGTTGGTAATGCGCCCGCAAAAACCGGTTACACAAGCCGTGAAAGGTGCCAATCCACATGGCGTTCACATTCACCGGCAGCATGGACTGCAAGCGCAGCTTCATCTCTTTGGCGGCCTTGTTGGTGAAGGTCACCGCCAAAATGCCACCAGGCGAAACCTGCGAGGTCTGCAGCAACCACGCGATGCGCGTGGTCAACACCCGCGTCTTGCCAGAACCGGCCCCCGCCAAAATCAGCGCATGCTCGGGCGGCAAGGCCACGGACCGGTGTTGCTCCTCGTTGAGCTGGGCGAGCAAGGGGGAAGAAGTGTTCGGGGAGGTGTCTGACAGCATAGGGGGAGATTGTAGATACCCCCCCTGCTGTCACGGACTGAGGACAAACGGTCCAATCACCAGCGGTTTTCAGTTCATGAACCGTTCCTTCAAATGCCACGCCAGCGCAACAACACCTTGCAAGACCCCAACAGCGCTGATTGACCCGACCCTGAGAAGTTTGAAGTCAATGGCTTGTCATGGGCGTAAAGATCAGCGAAACATTCCGTGTGGCTGCACCGCCGCCAGGGCGATGTGTGGTGGTCTGCAAGACGCCATCGCGGCGAGGGCGCCGCTCCCACCCAAAAAGCGTTTTTGCAAACTCCAACGGACCAGATCACAAGCACATGTTCACTGAATTTCCAACTCGAAGCTGATTTGGTAACCCTTGCCGCGCACAGACTTGATGGGATTGAGTTCGCCAATGTGCGGTTTGAGTTTGGCGCGCAAGCGGCTGATCAACACTTCCAAGCGGAACTTGAATCTGGCGCTGCCTTCCTCACTGTCCAAGCCTTCGTCGATCAGCAAGGTTTGGATGGTTTCACTGTGAACACTGCCCTGGTTCAGGGCCAAAATTTTCAGAAGCTCGTTTTCCATGTGCGTCAAGGCAATCGGCGGCAATTTGTTAAATTGAAGCGTCATCTGCTTGGTGTTCAAAACCCACCGATCATGCGCAGGCGTTGGTGCCATTCGGCCATACAAATTCCTGATCGCGGCGGCGAGCTCGGCGGGTCTGGCAGGCTTGGTCATGTATACGTCGGCACCGCTTTCATAGCCCATCACTTTGTCTGCACTCATGGTGCGTGCCGTCAAAATCAAAATGCGCATGGCAGGCAAGCTTGTGCGAATGCGCTTGACAATGCTGATGCCATCCTCTTCGGGCAAGTTCAGGTCAAGAATCAAAACATCTGCGGGGCGTTTTTTAAGTGCTTGGTCCATCGCCTCGCCGCAATCTGCGCAGCGCACATCAAAACCTTCTTCGGTGAGGTACAGATTGAGCTCCTCACTCAGCCTGTAGTTGTCTTCAACCAGCAGCACAGCCGCTTTTGCTTGGGTGTCTGGCATCATGGCCGCTCCAATGTGAATTCAAAATGCACCCACTCATCGTCACAGATGCAGCGCAACTCGGTCCCCAGCTTGGTGGCCAATTGATGGGCCAACCAAAGGCCCAAGCCAGCACCCATTTGTTTTTTGGCACCTTCGGCTCGGTAGTAGCGGGTAAACACCTGAAGTGGATCAGGTCGCCCCGCGCTGCCAATGGTGTTGGAGACCCTCAAGTTCATCCCAGAGGTGCTGCCCAACTGAACGGGCTCAACCGTCAATTTCACCGAACTCTCGGGCAGTGAATATTTGAGCGCATTGGTGACCAGGTTGCTCAGGATGATGCGGGCGTACTGAAAGTCGGTCAAAACCATGGCGGGTTCCATCCCGGTCATTGTGACGCGCTCATATCCCGGGATTTGCTTCATCTCAGAGATCAAACTTCTCAGTGCCACGGGTGCCTTCTTGGCTGGCACATCGCTTTGTTCAACTTTTTCGGCTTCCATGCATTGGTCAATGATGAAGTTCAAGTCGTCCGCCGCCCGGGCAATGTTGTCCAAACGCTGAGCGTCCGCACTGCTGGCCGGTCTGTTGCGCATCATCGAAGCCACGGCAAACTGAATGATGGAAAGCGGCGTTTTGACCTCATGCATCAACATCGCCAAGAACTGCGCTTGTGTGGCCATGCGCTTGCTTTGTTCTTTCATCTGGGCTTCTGACACGGCCTTTTCAATTTTCTGCTGCAACAGTTTTTGAGATTGTGAACGGTCGTGTTGCCACTGAATTCCTAAAATCGCCAGTGGAACAAATGCACCCCGCCAAGCCGGACTTCTCAACAAGAACTCTCCACCCTCGATCACGCCCAATACCTCCAACATGGATCGACAAACAAACAGGAAAAAAACAAAGAAAAGCAAACACAATATGAAGCGACCGACGATAGGGATATTTTTATTTTTAATAATACCCAGCGAGAAAATAAACAAAACACCCATCAACAACAGGATCATGAAAGATCCAAACAAGGCACTCCATTTCAAGACGAGATGCTGATCGACCACAAAAAATAATGCAATCAACAGCACAAAAATGGCCGCAGCAAAGCGTGTCCATTGTTGCAAGCGTATCCATCCAAAATGACCATGCGCAGACTGCATCCAAAGGAGAAAGCTCAAGAAATTAAGGATGACGGTCAAGCGTGCTGCCGTTTTTCCTTGCAACCAATCGGCAGCCACCCAGTAATCGACAAACCCAAACAGCAAAAAATACAAGACCACACAAACCTGCAGGTGAAAGAATATAAAAACCGACAAACCGTCTCTGCGAATCCAGATCAGTCCCAGCGTCAACACGCCCATCACCGCATAAATGGACAAAACAGCGCCCAACTCCAAGACCTCATCAAAGTCTTGTTCCATGGCCGTATCCTGAGTCAGCACCTCCGTTTTGATCAACAAAACACCCATGGACTTTGCACGCAGAAAAACGGTATTCAAGCCCGGTTGGAGTTCAATTTGGGTGTCTTTTTGCGCTGATCTGGCCCCCATGTCGAGCGCCAGTTCTGGGTCTCCGCCTGCGACTTCGGGGTAGTAAAGCGTCACGCTGTCCAGCAAAGTAGGCCGGATGCGCAAGGACAAGGGGCCCGAACCCACAGGAACATCCACTGAAAGCCGGATCCAAAGCGTAGAACGTTTGTAACCCTCATTGATGACTTTCAAGGCCGACTTAAACACGGCATCTTGGACTTGTGCCAGATCCATGGCATTGGTGGTGTCTTCAAAAATGGCGCGATCCACCACCAGGTCTTTGGCAAATGCAGCCCCTGCGCAAAGCCAGATTGCCAAAGCCAAAAAAAACAATTTTGACGTTTTAAACATTTTCCCGATCTTAGTTCAAGCCCTATGCAAGTCTGCGCAAGCAATCGTCAGCCAAGTCTCTGGAAATTTTCAAATCCCATGGCATTCAAGTAGAACGTTTGCAGGTCGATCAGGCAAACACATGACCGTGGCCATGGACGAGACAAAGGTCCATGCCGGTCTGAGCCCGGTTTTGATCATCAGCGGCTTGGCGCAAAGACACAGCTTAACTGCTCCATGGCTGACTGGCCTGGGGCTGTGGGGTGAGCATCTGCTTCAAGTTCATGTTTTTCCTTGAAAGCAAATGAAAGAAAACACAATATTTAAATGATTTAATAATTGAAACGATTTAAAAACGCATTCCTAAATTTGTAAATTATTTGACATGATATGTTGACTAAAAAAACATTCATCAAATATGGATCGCAAAATTAAACAATAAAGTTTTAGATTGTTGAAACTGTTTTTCATGAAATCAAATAATCAACCACGAAATTATTACATTTGCAAAGGATGTGAGACGGCCAATGTGTTCCAGCCTTGGGCTTTGGGAAAAGAACGCTTGGCCAAGTGCCCGCATTGTCGGCATTTGAACAAACTCCCATTCACCCGCAATCCCAAGCAAGTATGGCTCGCCCTGTTGAGTGTGGCCGTTTTGCTGGTTTTGTCTTCGCTTTTTTGGACTTGGTTTTCAAAAGGCTACACCAACGGGATGTACTGAAGCAGTTTTGAAAAACACACACGTCAACCGCTCATGTGCCGGCTGTTGGACGCATGCGGGGAAGATCTCTGAAGAGCTTCAGGGAAATACGATAAAAATATTCACTTTTGACCCATGCAGACCAAGCGTTGGTTGGGTAGGCTTTCTTGCTCAAAGGTAATTTTTTAATTTCAATCCAAAATGAAAGACAAGCCATATGTTAGATGCAAAATATGATGAAATTATAAATAATACTTATCAAAAATTTACAAATCATGCGATCGGAACCAACAAAGCTGCTCAACTGTTGGGCATATCGATTACCTCGGTTAAAAACCTGGTAGACAAACAAGAATTAATTGCCTGGAAAACCCAAGGTGGACATCGCCGTATTGACATGGAATCGATTCGAAAATATCAAAAAAAACTTATAAAACCTTTAGAATCATCGTTAAAATCCAAACCACTTCCATCAATCTGTTTGATGGTGGAAGATTCCTTGACAGTCAATTTACTGAACAGGACTGTCAATCAATGGCAAGAAATGATTGACTTTAACATTAGAAAATCTATTTCAGAAACTTATTTATCTTTTTCCATTAATGTACCGGATATATTGATCATCCAAACCAATATGCCAGTGGCCCAGCAAATTGCCATTATTTTAGATCTCAATAATTTTATCGACTCATCTGAAAAATACATATCGGTCATATTCTTAACCAATGTCACAGACATGACCCTAAGACTTCAAGGCAAATTGAATTCCGCCATCCAAATATCGAACGATACTTTGAGTCACGAGTGGTTACGCGCTTTTATCAACGGCGTCATGGCGAGCCCCGAATGGCGTGCACCCAACCCAAAATAAATTCAGAACCATTCAATGGCGGTGCATTTTGACATTCACGTTTTGATTTTTTGATGCTGAGGTGAGCAAAGTCAAAATCAGAGGCCAGATGTCGTCCGCTTTGGGACACACGGCGCGACCCGAGCGTGCCACGATGCAAGTTCTCAAAGAACTCTTCGCTTGACTGCGCTCTCATGACACCACTTGCCCTGACCACGCCATTACCGCCCAGTGGCCGTCTGGCTTGGTGCAACCACAAGGTGGCGCTGTGAATCTTTTTTATGGATGGCGCATGGTGGGGGCAGCCTGCGGCATTCAGTTTTTACTGGCTGCATTTCTCACCCAAGCGCTGGGTCTTTATATTGCAGTGTTGTCCGACGAAATGGGCTGGAGCAAGACCACTTTGTCGGGCGCAGCGGCCTTGCAGTCGGTCGAGGCCGCCATCATCGGGCCAGTTCTGGGTTGGGTCATGGACCGTTTTGGTCCGCAAAAAATGATCCGAGTCGGCATGGTCATGTTCAGTGCGGGCCTGTTGTTGCTCAGTCAAGTCAACTCTGTCACCACCTTTTACCTCAGTGCCATTCTCATGGCCATTGGTGCCAGTTTGGGCGGCTACTTTCCGCTGTCTGTGGCGCTGGTGCAGTGGTTCGAAAAATTCCGGGCTCGCGCTCTGTCCGTCATGAGCTTGGGATTGGCCATGGGCGGGCTGGCCGTGCCGTTGATGGCTTGGTCCATGCAATTGTGGGGCTGGCGAGCCACGGCGGCCGGCTCGGGCCTGCTGGTATTGCTGACTGGGCTGCCCATGGCCAGCATCATCCGCAGACGCCCCGAAGACCATGGCGAACACATCGATGGCATTGACCCCGCTCAACGCGCCGCCGAGCGTGCCAACGGCAGCCATACCCCGGCCCCAGCTGTTGAATTCACTGTCGCTCAAGCCCTGAAAACCAGGGCTTTTTGGATGTTGGCGATTGGGCATGGCTTGGCGCTGCTGGTGGTTTCGGCGGTCAATGTGCACGCCATCACCCATATGAAAGAAGGTTTGGGCTATTCGGTGGCCACGGCCAGTTGGGTGATTTTGATCATGACTTTTGGCCAACTGGTCGGGGTATTGATGGGGGCCAGCATGGGTGACTGGTTCGATAAAAGGAAGGTGGCTGCGCTGTGCATGCTGGCCCATGGAGCAGGGATGCTGTGCCTGACCTACGGCAGCCACATGGCCATGCTGGTGGCGTTTGGGGTGTTCCACGGCATCGCTTGGGGGCTGCGTGGCCCGTTCATGCAGGCTATTCGGGCCGACTACTTTGGGCGCAACGCCATTGGCCTGATTCTGGGACTGTCGGCCGCCATCATTGCCATGGGGCAAATTGCCGGCCCCATGATCGCGGGCGTGTTGGCCGACCTGACAGGCAACTATGAACTGGGCTTTTCTTTGCTGGCCCTGCTGGCGGCCCTGGGTTCGCTGTCTTTCATGCTGGCCACCAAACCGGTGCTGCCCGGCACCAAGGCTTGACAGCACAAGCACCGTGATGCGCTGGGCGTCATGCCCATCATCAGGCTCGCAGAGCATCCAGGACCGCATCACAGAAGGTTAAAATTTCTACATTTTTAATATTAAAGTGTTGAAAATGAAATTTTTACATGCACTGTTGCTTGGGTCCTTCTCGTTTCTAGTGGCCTCATGCGGTGGGGGCAGTTCTGCGCCAGACAGCACGTCCCCGCTTGTCTCCAAGGTCAGCGTTGGCCCGCTTGTCAATGGGCAAGTCACCCTCTTGGCTGAGGCCAGCGATGCAGTGGGTGTGACCGCCTATTGCTTCAAAACAGAGTCTTCTGCACCTGCAGCCTCCAACAGCTGCTTCACGGCCTCCGCTTCCAAAGCCATTGCAGAGCCCACGGTCAAAAGCAAACACTACGTCTGGGCCAAGGATGCGGCCAACAACGTCAGCGCCCTGTTCATGGTGGAAGGGCCGTTTTATACAGACACAACTGCCCCGGTCATCTCTGCCGTCAATGTGACGCCTCCCAGCAATGGGCAGCTCACCCTCACGGCCTTGGCCAACGACGATGTGCGGGTCACAGGCTACTGTTTCAAAAGCAATACCACGCCGCCTGCAGCCAGTGACCCCTGTTTCGTCGCCTCGGCCAGCCAAAGTGTGACCACACCTGTCACGCCGACCCGTTTTTTTGCATGGGCCAAAGACAGCGCCAACAACGTGAGTTCGGCCTTCAACCGCGTCGCAGGGGCTTGTTCAAATGAGGGGGTCAGCGCCTCACAAACCGTCAACTTGCCCACCGTCTGCATCTCCACCAGCTTGGGCGAAATGGTCGTGGCACTGGAGGCGTCCAAAGCGCCCATCACCACGGCCAACTTTCTCAAATACGTCAACGACGGTTATTTCAGTCAGACGGTGTTTCACCGGGTCATCTCCAACTTCATGATCCAGGGGGGCGGATTCACGGGCGTGCCGATCGGCACGGCCAACGCCAAAAAAGGCACTCTTTACGACCCCATTGAACTCGAAACCACCAGCAAAACAGGCCTGAGCAACACGGTGGGCACGCTCGCCATGGCCAGAACCAATGTGCTCAACAGCGCCACACGCGAATTTTTCATCAACACCGTGGACAACACCTTTTTGAACACCAGCTCAGGCGGCTATGCGGTGTTTGGGCGTGTGATTTACGGGCTGAACAACACGGTGCAAAGCATTCGCAGCGTACCGGTGCAAAACAACGCCAGTGGTGAAACCAGCCAACCGCTGACTCCACCGGTCATCAACTGGGCTTATCAGCTTCAATAAAACCCGATTTTCCCAATGCACCGGCTCCAACGCAGTCGCGCCGAGCAGCTCGCTTTGGAGGCCAGTTTCTCTGAACAACTCTGCCTGTTGTTTTTTCAGGCACCCCTGAAACGAGTAGAATCAGCCACCGGGCCCAAGATTCTTGCGCTCGGTTTTTTTTGCCCTGAACTTGCAACGGGTTCACTCACAGGGCTCAAAAACCGGCCAGGCCAAGCGCTCACTCGTTTTTTCAACGAATCCTTTTTTGGAGCTTGGTTTTCTCATGGAAATTTTTGACTACGACAACATCCTGTTGCTGCCGCGCAAGTGCCGCGTGGAAAGCCGTTCTGAATGCGACGCGGGCGTCGAACTCGGTGGCCGCAAATTCCGTCTGCCGGTGGTGCCCGCCAACATGAAAACGGTGATCGATGAAAAGATCTGCCTGTGGTTGGCGCAAAACGATTACTTTTACGTCATGCACCGCTTTGACTTGGACAACGTCCAGTTTGTGCGCGACATGCATGGCCAAGGTGTTTACGCCTCGATCTCGTTGGGTGTCAAAGCCCCTGACCGCGCCACCGTGGACCAACTGGCCGCTGAAAACCTGGTGCCCGAATACATCACCATCGACATCGCCCACGGCCATGCCGACAGCGTGCGCGACATGATTGGCTACATCAAAGGCAAGCTGCCCAAGAGCTTTGTGATTGCAGGCAACGTGGCCACACCCGAAGCCGTGATCGACCTGGAAAACTGGGGCGCTGACGCGACCAAAGTGGGCGTGGGCCCCGGCAAAGTCTGCATCACCAAACTCAAGACCGGTTTTGGCACCGGCGGCTGGCAGTTGTCGGCGCTCAAGTGGTGCGCCCGCGTGGCCACCAAGCCCATCATTGCCGACGGCGGCATCCGCAGCCACGGCGACATTGCCAAGAGCGTGCGCTTTGGCGCCAGCATGGTCATGATTGGCTCGCTGTTTGCGGGCCACGAAGAGTCGCCCGGCAAGACCGTCGAGGTCGATGGCGAGATGTTCAAGGAGTACTACGGCTCGGCGTCAGACTTCAACAAAGGCGAGTACAAACACGTCGAGGGCAAGCGCATTCTGGAGCCGATCAAGGGCAAGCTGGCCAACACGCTCATCGAGATGGAGCAAGATGTGCAGAGCTCAATCAGCTACGCCGGCGGCACCAAGCTGATGGACATCCGCAAGGTGAACTATGTCACCTTGGGCGGTGACAACGCGGGTGAGCACCTGCTGATGTGATCGCTGACCCACTGGCCTTTTTGTCGTACCGGGCTTGGCCCTGTTCTAAGGGCCATTGAGCCAGGCACCATTCAGCGCAAAGCCCCCAACGCCAGCATCAAACCGCTGAGCACCAGCAAAGCGCAGATGATCTGGCGCAGCCTTGCCACGGGCACGCGGTGCGCCACGCGGTGGCCCAGCCACACACCGGCCAAGGCCACGCCGATCAGCGCCGTCCAGCGCTGCCAGATCCAGCCGCTGGACAAGCGCCCTTCCCATGCCATGCCCACCAGCACCGTGGCCGCCGCGGCGGCAATGATCAAGGGCGTGCTGGCCCGCATCTGCTGCACGTCCGACAAGCGGCGGCTGAGCCAGGCCACCACCAGAGGGCCAGCCGTGCCAAAGACCATCTCGACCAGACCAATGGCGGCACCTACCGGCAAGGCCCAGACAGGTGCTGCGGTGGACGCCTGGGACACCTTGGGCCGCAAGGCATTGACCCCCACGCCCGCCACATACACCCCCAGCAAAAGCAGCGGCCAACGGCTGTTCATGTGCTGTACCAGCCACAAGCCCACCAGCGTGCCCAGCACCATGCCTGGCAACAGGCGGCGCAACTCGCGCCACTGCACCTGACGCCAGTTCAACCCGCTGTGAAAAGCCGAGGCAGGCACGTCCATCAGCAGCGTGAGCGCCACCACGGCGGGCAAAGGCCACTTCCAAGCCAAGAGTGGCACCACCACCAGAGCCGAACCAAAGCCGGTCAGGCCCAGCACGGTGTAACCCAACAAAACCACCCCCATCGGGTAAAGCCATTCCTGCATCCTGATTCCTTTTTAAGTGTCAATCCGTCATGTGCTTTTGGACAAATTCGCGGAACACCGACATGGCAGGCAACTCGGTGCGGCCGACCAAGGTGATCAGGCCCAGCCGGGCCTGCCCCTTCAGAGGCGTGTGCATGGCCAACTCCGCCAAACGGCCTTGGGCCATGCCCTCGCGCGCCGCCCCCACGATGCCCAGATAAATCGCGTCGGTCTGCCCCACCACATCCAGCAAGCTGCCGATGTCTTCGCACTGCAAGGTGGTCATTTGTGACGGGTTGGCGTGCGGGCCGTAATGGTCCACAAGCAATCGGGCCACCTCTTGGGACAGCTGGATGGAGGCGATGGGGAAAGCCAGCAGGGCCTCAAAGGGCGCGCCCTCGGGGTAAAGACCCAGCAGCGGGTGCCCCTGGCGGCACACAAAGCCAGCACGCATCTCCACCACATGCGCCATCTTCAAGTCGGGGGCGGCTTCGACCTGCCGCACGTCCACCACCAAGGCATCGATTTGACGCTCGCGCAACTGGGTCAGTTGCAGCTCGGTGGAACCGCGCGAGACCGTGACCTGCACCGTGGGGTGGTGACGGGCCATAAAAACCAACCAAGGCGTCATCAGCATCGCCCCAGGGCCTGAGCCCAAACCGACACGCAATGTGCCCAGGCCCCCTAGCTGCAGCAAGGCCGCACCTTGTTGGAGCTCGTGGGCCTCGTGCACGATGCGCCGCGCCCGTTCCAGCACGGAGCGGCCCAAAGGCGTCAGCTCGTTTTTTTTGCCCAGCCGGTCGACCAAAGGCCCGCCCAAGTCCTCTTCCAGCGCCTGGATGCTTCGACTCAGGGCCGACTGGGTGATGTGCAGTTTTTCTGCCGCGCGGCTGAACGAGCCGGTTTCGGCCAAGGCCAGCCAGTGTTCAAGGTGCCTGAGGTTCATCCATTCATTTTACGAATGCAAATCAGATAAATAAGTCATTGGACACATTGATTTGGAATTTTTACGATTCGAACCTGGTCATTTCGACCTTCTAGCAACTCAAACATCAGGAGACAACATGAACGTCAAATCCCTTCTTGGCAGCCTGCTCGTGGCCGCCAGCGCCTTCAGCCCCGCTTTGGCGCAAACCTACCCCGCCAAACCCATCAGCCTGATCGTGCCCTACCCCGCCGGTGGCCCCTCGGACTTTTTTGCCCGCAAAGTGCAGCCCGACGCCGCAGCCAAACTGGGCCAACCGATGATCATCGACAACGTCGGCGGCGCAGGTGGCGCGATCGGCATGGCCAAACTGGTCAACGCACCCGCCGACGGCTATACCCTGAGCTTGGGCAGCCCCATGGAGCTGGTGCTGACCCCCATGGCCATTCAGGGTGTGAAGTACAAATCGGAAGACTTCAAGTTGGTCGCGCAATTTGCGACCACCACAACCATCTTGGCCGTGCGCAACTCGCTCAACGTCAAGACCGTGGACGAACTGCTGGCATTGGCCCGCAAGAATGCCGACAAACCCTTGAGTTATGGCAGCGTGGGCCCTGGCTCGCTGTACCACCTGGTGGGCGAAAAATTCTCCCAACTGACCCAGGTGCAGATGCTGCATGTGCCCTACAAAGGCATTGCGCCCCTGCTCACCGACTTGATGGGCGGTCAAATCGACATGGCTTTCCTGCCCATGGCGGGCTCGATTCCCCAAACCCTCATTGACGGAAAAATCCAGGGACTGGCTGTCACGGCCAAAACCCCGCACGCGCTTTTCAAGCAGTTCCCGGCCATGGCCACCATGAAGGGTCTGGAAGGCATGGACTTTGACCTCTGGGCCGGTGTGCAGGTGCACAAAAACACCCCGGACGCTGTGGTCAACACCCTGAACAAGGCCTTTTATGCAGCCGCTGAAGTGCCCGAAACCCGCAAGGCCCTGGAGGCCAGCGGGAACGTGGTTTTGCCTTCGCGCACCCCCGCCGAGCTGGCCCGCATTTACCTTGGAGACATCGAGCGCTACCGCGCCATCGCCAAATCGATTAATCTGCAAGCTCAGTAATCCACCCCCCCCCCAAGAGGCCTTCCATGAACGCACCCAGCGAAGCTTTTCTGCACGACAAACTGCACGCCCTGCATGCCCAGGCGGATGAATTCATTGCGGTGCGCCGCGACATCCACAAGCACCCGGAAATGGGCTACAAGGAGTACCGCACCAGCGACTTGGTGGCCGAGCAGTTGTCGGCCTGGGGTTACAACGTGACACGCGGCTTGGGCGGCACGGGCGTGGTGGGCCAACTCAAAAAAGGCACAGGCAGCAAAAGCATCGGCATCCGCGCCGACATGGATGCCCTGCCGATTGACGAGGCAACGGGCCTGCCCTACGCCAGTTGCAACGTGGGCATCATGCACGCCTGCGGCCACGACGGGCACACCGCCATGCTGCTGGCGGCGGCCAAGCACATTGCACAAAAAGGTGTGTTCTCGGGCACCGTCAATCTGATTTTTCAGCCGGCCGAAGAGGGGCTCGGTGGTGCCAAGAAGATGATGGAAGACGGCCTGTTCACCCAATTTCCTTGTGACGCGGTGTTTGGCATGCACAACATGCCCGGTCACCCCCAAGGTCAGCTGGTGTTCCGCGATGGATCGGCCATGGCCTCGTCGGACAACGTGACCATCACCATCGAAGGCACTGGCGGCCACGGCGCTGTGCCCCACCGCGCGGCCGACCCGGTGGTGGCCGGTTCGGCCATTGTCATGGGCCTGCAAAGCATTGTGGCGCGCAACATCGACCCACAAGAAATGGCCATCATCACCGTGGGTGCCTTCAATGCGGGTGTGGCCAATAACGTGATTCCGCAACTCGCCACACTCAAACTGAGTGTGCGTTCGCTCAACCGCGAAGTGCGCATCTTGCTGGAGCAGCGCATCACAGAGCTGGTGCATGCCCAAGCCCTGAGCTATGGCGTCAAAGCCCACATCGACTACAAGCGGGGCTACCCGGTGCTGGTCAACCACCTGAAAGAGACCGACTTCGCCCGCGATGTTGGCGAGGAGTTGGTCGGCGCGGACAATGTCACGCGCCAAGGCCGTGCCCTGACCGGCAGCGAAGACTTCGCCTTCATGCTTGAAGAGGTGCCGGGCTGCTATTTGCTCATTGGCAACGGCGATGGCACGGGCGATGGCCACGGGGCCTGCATGGTGCACAACCCCGGCTACGACTTCAATGACCACAACGTGGCCATCGGTTCGGCTTACTGGTCCTTGCTGGTCGAACGGTTTTTGGCTCAAAGCGACTGAGCCCGGCGCATGCCTTGACCTCTTGCGTGGCCAAGCACCATGGGGTCTGAGACAATCAGGGTGAATATGAACGACCTCATCCAAACTGTCCTGATTTATGCCCTGCCTGTGATCTTCGCCATCACCTTGCACGAAGCCGCGCACGGCTATGCGGCTTTGCGCTTGGGGGACAACACAGCGGCCATGCTGGGCCGCGTCACCCTCAACCCGCTGGTCCACATCGACCTGATGGGCACCATCTTGCTGCCACTGTTGCTGTACTTCAGCACCAGTGGCGCTTTTTTGTTCGGTTACGCCAAACCGGTGCCGGTGCGTTTTGACCGACTGCACAGCCCCAAGCGCGACATGGTGTGGGTCGCCTTGGCCGGGCCAGGTGCCAACTTGGTTCAGGCATTGATTTGGGGGGTGTTGTTTTATGTGCTGACAGGCAACGGCATCACCGAACGGTTTTTCATCGAGATGTGCAAAGCCGGCATGCTCACCAATGTGGTCATGTTCGCCTTCAACCTGTTTCCGCTGCCCCCGCTGGACGGCGGGCGCATCTTGGTGGGCCTATTGCCTTGGCGACAGGCGGTGCTGGTGTCCCGCGTTGAACCGTGGGGCTTTTTCATCGTGATGGCGCTGGTCCTCACCGGCCTCATCAGTGCTTGGTGGATGCAGCCCCTGATGGGCCTGACTTTTGACTTTCTGAAACTCACCCTCAGCCCGCTGGCCGCTTTGTTGCGCTGACTTCGCTTGCGCTGATTCCCATTTTCCTGTTTGTCTGCATTTTTCATGAACTCCAAGACCCGCACCCGCGTTCTCACCGGCATCACCACCACCGGAACCCCCCACTTGGGCAATTATGTGGGCGCGATTCGCCCCACCGTGCAAGCCAGCCGCGACCTGGGCACCGACGGTTTTTACTTTTTGGCCGACTACCACGCCCTCATCAAATGCGATGAGCCGTCCCGCATTCAGCGCTCCACACTGGAAATCGCAGCCAGCTGGATCGCCTCCGGCCTGGACCCCGAAAAAGTCACTTTTTACCGCCAGTCCGACATCCCCGAAATCCCCGAACTCACCTGGCTGCTGACTTGCGTGACGGGCAAAGGCGTGCTCAACCGCGCACACGCCTACAAGGCCTCTGTGGACAAGAACCACGATGCAGGCAAGGACACCGATGCCGATGTGACGGCTGGTTTGTTCATGTACCCCGTGCTGATGGGCGCGGATATTTTGATGTTCAAGGCGCACAAAGTGCCTGTGGGCCGTGACCAAATCCAGCACATCGAGATGGCGCGTGACATGGCCTCGAGCTTCAACCACTTGTATGGCGAACACTTCGTTTTGCCCGAAGCCGTGGTCGAAGAGTCCGTGGCCTTGCTGCCCGGGCTGGACGGCCGCAAGATGAGCAAGAGCTACGACAACACCATCCCGCTGTTTGCCCCGGCCGCGCAAATGCGCAAACAGATCGCTGGCATCGTCACCGACTCCAAAGCCCCCGGCGAGCCCAAAGCCACCGAAGGCTCGGCGCTGTTCCAGATTTACCAGGCCTTTGCCAGCACAGACGAGACCGCCGCCATGGCCCGCGCCTACGCCGACGGCATTGGCTGGGGTGATGCCAAACAAATGTTGTTTGAGCGCATCGACCAAGAAATCGCCCCCATGCGCGAGCAGTACCAGGCGCTCATCAACAACCCCGCGCAGATGGACCAACTATTGCTGGCGGGTGCCGACAAAGCCCGCCAACTGGCCACACCCTTCATGCGCGAATTGAGGCAGGCCGTGGGCTTGAGGCCCCTGTCTTCGATGGCCATGGCGGCCAGCAAAACGGACACCAAGGCGGCCCAGCCCAGCTTCAAACAATACCGCGAGAAAGACGGTCGTTTCTATTT
Organism: Comamonadaceae bacterium; assembly: GCA_027486555.1. Classification (GTDB taxonomy): domain Bacteria; phylum Pseudomonadota; class Gammaproteobacteria; order Burkholderiales; family Burkholderiaceae_C; genus Limnohabitans_A. The sequence goes on along the minus strand of JAIXOX010000020.1, from coordinate 19,715 downwards.
CAAATTCGTCGATGCCAAAGGGCAAGTCCTGCTCAAAAGCCTCGGTTTTGACTCCCCCAAAGAAGCCGGTCAAACCATCGCTGAGCTGCAGGCCTTGGGTGCGCAAGGTCTGTCGGATTTGAGTCACACTCTGGAGCCGATTTCGTCCGAAATCCGAGCACAAATTGTCGAAAATTTACGTATTTTGTAAATCAATTAAAAAATATATTGCACTGATTTTGTTGTTTTCAACAAAATTTTACAAATAATCCCAAAAAACTGTTACCCTTACGTTCTCAGTTTAGTGTGGAGTTAACTTAATCATGACTGTTTACGTCATTGACGATCACCCTTTGATGCGGGATGCCCTGACCATGTTGGTCCACCGCGTCAAGCCTGGTCTGAAAATCATCCCTGTCCAGAAGTTGAACGTGGTCGAGTCCACCGTCGAGAAAAACGGCCAAGCTGAACTCTTCTGCCTTGACCTGCAATTGCCCGACACCTTGGGCATATCGGGCGTTCAGGTGCTGAAGGCCAAATTTCCGAAAGTACCTTTGGCCGTCATCACCAGCTCCAGCGCCAGCGAGTTCGAAGACCGCTGCATGGAAGCAGGTGCCGATGCCTTCATCGAAAAATCCAACAGCCCCACGCAAATCATTGCTGCTTTGCGCACCCTGCTGGTCAGTGATGAAGATGCCGCTATCGAAGATGCTGCAACCCCCTCAGGCCCCACCAAGCTTTCCAAGCGCCAAAAGCAGCTGATTTTGATGCTGGACCAAGGCCTGTCCAACCGCGACATTGCCGACAAACTCGAAATCAGCGAGCACACCGTCAAGGTGCACTTCTGGCGTCTGTTCCGTCGCTTGGGCGTCAACAGCCGTACACAAGCGCTGCACTTTGCCCGCACCAACGGTTGGTTGGGTATTTGATTCCACCCCATGCCCGTCGTCTCGATCACCTTGTTGCCGGGTTATGACCCGGACACCCAGCACCGCATGGTCAACCGGGTGGCCAATGCGGTGCGCTCGGTGATCGCGACACCTGAGGCGGGCACCACGGTCTTTGTCAACGAGGTCAGCACTTACCGGCGTGATGGCAAGGTGTTCAGCGGCGGCCGTGCCGCGCACCCGGTGGCTTCAGAGCTGGTGCAGTCTTTTTTGCAAGCCATGCAAGAACGCGACCTGCAAAAGGCCCAAAGTTTTTTGCACCCCGACTTTGTCATGTGTTTCCCCGGCGGGGTGCAAATGCAAAGCTTGTCCGAGATGATCATCTGGGCGCAGCAGCGTTACAGCGCCATCCACAAGCACTACGAGCAGTTTGAAGAGAGTTGGCAAGGCGATGCCACCGTGGTGTTTTGCCATGGCACCTTGCAGGGCACCTGGCCCGAGGGTGGGTCTTTTGAAGGCATCCGGTTCATTGACCGGATGGAAGTGCGCGATGGCCTGATCACCCGCCAGGATGTGTGGAACGACCTGGCGGAACACCGCCGCGCCTGAGCCCACACTCAATCCTTCTTTTTGTTTTTGTCCTTGTCCCGGTTGATGATGTCGGGTGTGACGGCATCAACGACATTGACCACCGTCTTGACCCCGTAAATCACGGTAGACGCGGCGACATCCGCAATTGCCAACACCGTACAGCCTTGCAGCAAAGGCACGGCCAAAAAGGCGAGGGTCAATATTCGGGTTCTCATCATTTTTTGCATTTGGATTCAAATCAGTGGCTTGCGCCAGCAAGACATTCAGTCGGTCATTGAGGTGCTCGTCAACCGCCAAGGGTGACGCAATGGACATTCAAGAGTTCCATTGACGCAGGGTGTTTGCACAAGGCAAGAGGATACTTCTATTTTTTAGACTTTTACCCTGATCCTATACTCAGGCCATGACCTTCGCCAACCACACACCACTTGAACTTGGCATGCGCGGCGAAACCCATGAAGAATTTTTGGCAAACCGCAAAGTCCTGGAGATCGTCTGATGCCGCGCATGGTCACCCACAGCATGCAAAAAATTCATCGCCATGACCACGCGCCGATGTCGACCGGCCTGGAGATGTTCACCCTGGAGGACTGCCCGTGATCAGGACACAAGTTGGCATCATTGGCGCGGGCCCTGCGGGCTTGATGCTTTCTCATCTGCTGCACCTGGAGGGCATCGAGTCGGTCATCATTGAACGCTCGCCAAAAGACCATGTGCGCGCCCGTCTTCGCGCCGGGGTGCTCGAACAGGGCACTGTGGAGATGATGCGCGAGGTCGGCTTGGGTGAACGCATGGACCGACTGGCGCTTGAACAACACGCGCTCGATTTTCGCTTCAACAACCGCTCGCACAGGCTGGACTTCCACGAGGCATCGGGTGGGCGGAGTGCCTGGGTCTATCCACAGCACGAAGTGGTGGCTGATCTGATGCAAGCTCGGGAAAAGGCAGGTGCCCAGATTTTTTATGACGCACCCGTGACGCACATCGAAGGCCTGGAGGGCAGCCGACCCACCATCCATTTCGAGTCCGAAGGCCAAGCACTCGAATTGTCATGCGACTTCGTGGCTGGATGCGACGGCTTTCGGGGCATCAGCCGCAGCGCCATTCCGGTCGACAAGCTGCGGCTTTATGACCGTCTTTATCCCTTTGGATGGTTGGGTATTTTGGCTGACGCACCCCCGGCCATCCAAGACATCACCTGGGGTTGCCATCCCGATGGCTTTGCCATGATGAGTATCCGCACACCCGAGGTCACCCGCTTGTACTTGCAGTGCGAACCTGACGACAGCCCCGACAACTGGTCGGACGATCGCATCTGGGCAGCATTGCACAAGCGGCTCGATGTTGATGGTCAGCCCCCCATCCACGAAGGTCGCATCACGCAAAAAGCTGTCACCGCCATGCGCAGCTTCATCTGTGAACCCATGCGCTATGGCCGCCTGTTCCTCGCGGGCGATGCCGCCCACATTGTTCCGCCCACAGGTGCGAAGGGTTTGAATTCTGCGATGGCGGACATCAAAGTGCTTGGCCGCGCGCTGGTGGAGCACTACAAACGCCAAGATCCACGCTGGCTAGAAGGCTACGCCGACACTTGCCTCGAACGCATGTGGTTGGTCCAGAGGTTCTCGGCGGGCCTGTGCACGATGGTCCACCAATTCCCGGGGCAGAGCGCATTCGAACGCGGTATGCAACTGGCCGATTTGAACTACATGACCGGTACTCGCGAAGGGCGTGCAGTGTTCGCGCACAATTTCACGGGCCTGGCCGTTCACGCTTGATTTGAGGTCACAAAAGATGCGGGGGCTGCCGTAGATGGCCATGCTCTTGTCGTAAAACTGTTTAACCCTTGCCGTCAACCCCGCGCTAACCTTAGCCATTGGCAACAGCGGTTCATGCAGCCAAGCGTAAAAGCCGCTGCGGTGAAGCTTGAGAACTCGACACCTGCTGATGAGGCGCCATTCATTACGTTGCGCCACCAAGGATATTGGTTGGACCTTTACAGGGTGTCAAACAAATACATATGGCCTCTATCCTGACACTATTTCATTGGAACGTCACTGTGAAGATAGGCTGTACTTCAGGTTGACTGTAAGAAATATTTATGAATCTACTGATCCATATATAAAAACCATTTTTTGTTTAGGGAATTATGAGGTCCATTCACCTGATGTAGATTCTTCTAAAGTTTTTCGCTCTTAGAAAACGTTGAGACTTCTCAATAAAATATTAATTTATTAATCTTTTTTCTATTCTTTCGTGAATTATTTTATTAATTTAATTTATGCCAATCCAAACTTATCACAAACCTTTGCAGCCCAGATCCATCGTGACCGAGCAGCGTTTTTTGGATGCTTTGCACGAACTGTTGAAAGAGAAGTCATTGGGACAAATCACGGTTGATGAGATTGCGGACAAAGCACAGCTCACGCGTGGCGCTTTTCTTAAGCGTTTCGGGAGCAAAAAACAGGCCTTGCTTGTTTTGTATGAGCGTTACTGCGACAAGGTTTTAGCAAGCATGGCAGAAATAACGTTCAATCTGCCGCAACACACCCAAGTTGCAGACGTCTGTTACGGCATGTCCAAACAAGCCGAAACCTTGCAATTGCTGGACTTTCCGGCCAATCGGGCGATGCATGAAATTTTTCAGGAGCAACTTACCATTGATCCTCGGACCAAGGAAATTTTCATGGCTTGTGTGGAGTTGATGCGAAAAATTCAAGTCATGTTTTTGCCTCAAACACGAACATCTGACGTAGGGGCGTTTGCCGCCGCGCAGTTGTTGTTCACCTTGGATTACAACTTTGTCTTGAAAGCCATGCCTGGCTTTCCCAGAGACTCTGAGGTGCGCCACCGGCTGATTGGCCGCTTGGTCGCCCACACTCTGGAAATTTAGCAGCAGGGGTTTTTTGGTAGGGGCGACGCCCCCGTCGCAATCACCCTTGCAGACCACCAAAAATCGCCCCAAGGGCGGGGCTCCCACAAAATGCAGGTATTCCTTAACCAACCTGTCCACCGCCATCGTTATCTATTACTGAACTTGAACAACTTGTAGGGCACCCACTCAGTAAAGGTTGTTTCAAACGGGACATCACAGGTTTCCTTTTGCCCAGCGTGTCGTCGCTTCAAAACTGCTTCTACCTTGTGCTCGGCAGTTAGCCGTATCCGTCAGCTCTTTCAACACCTTGTCCCAAAACTGGGTAGGAGTTCTTTCGATGCGACTACGACGGCAAGTCACACTCAGTGAACTTTGAAACAGGGTCTGAGATACACCCAGCGCCAGCCAGACACCAGCGTGAAAAGAAGAGTTTTATTGAGTTGGAAGCGTTGTGGCCCAGCGACATTGTCCAGAGATGTCGTGGTTAGATGAGTGAAGTCCAGGACATTAGTGTGACTTGGAGTGTGACTCAGCGAAAGCACAAATGAAAAACCCCAAGTAAATCAATCACTTAGGGTTTAATCTTGGCGGGCTAGAAGATACCAGATCGCAAACCGCCTAAATCCCCCAAGGGCAAGCCGATCAAGCACTTGGGGTCCAGTGCATCATTCTAAATGTTGAGACATCTTCTTGTAACGAGAGTTTTCAGAACCTCTGTGCTGAAGGCTCCGGAATTAGAACCTGCTAGGTTGCGCCACTGTGCCCTTTCGACCCAAAGCGATCGGTCGCGACACTGCCTTGGGGGGCGGTGATGCCGCGATTCCTGACGTAGGTTTACGCGAATTGCTTGCTCCAAACCTGACATTCAGTCCAATATCGCGCGGTCGGTATTGTGATGTCGAATTTGAGGATTACAGCACCCGGTAGTGACCAATAGCGGGTGCTGCGGTTTGCTGATTGCTTGAACCAAGGCAGCCACTCAGGATGAGTGGTTGTACAACCATTGCCTTAAAGCCAAAAACGTTTTTGAGTAATCGCCTGTGTCAGGTCGGGCGTTTGGGCATACTTTGACAACATGCACTGCCAGACTGCTCGAGTCCCGAGGTATTCGGTATCTGAGGCCTCGCCATGGCGCTAAACATTTGGCTCGTCATGCTCGTAATCATGGACGCCAGTATTTCGGGTTCGATCCCTATCCTCGATAAACCAGCATCGACGCACAAAGTGGCCAGTCCATGAACTGTAGACCAAGCGTGTACAACTAGTGGCTTTGGGTCTCCTGGCGGAGCAGTACCTTCAATTTGACAGTTCTCAACGGCATCACAGAGTAATTGGAATGCCCTATCGCTTGAATTCTTTAATGCTGCATCCTTAGCGCTATGCGTGTCGCCACGGAACATCACTCGGAAATGCCCTCGGTGAGAGGTAGCAAACATCACATAGGCACGACCGAGAGCCGCCAGTCGAACACTTGCGTCGCCAGTTTCGCGCTCGCCCTCGGCGACCATTGCTGATTCGAGTAACTCGAATCCTTCTTCTGCGATAGCGGCAAGCAACTCTGCACGGTCTGCAAAATGATGGTACGGCGCACCTGAGGAAACACCTGCCAGCAAAGCCAGTCCACGCAAATTGAGTGCATCGACACCTTTCTCATCGATGACGTCTAAACTGACCTCAATCATCGTTTTCCGAAGATCACCGTGGTGATACGTGCTTTTCTTAACGGGTGGCATGGTTTTTTTGTTGGGCTAGGACGAAGAAGCCCCATTTTGTACCGGGGGGCGCATCATGTCCGCACTGCTGCGGGCGACTAGACTCCGAGGAGCGAAGCGAACCGATTGGGCCATCAGCCAACTCTTGAACCCCGTGATATGCGTGGGGCCTTTTCCATGAATTGCCTTCATTGCGTGAATGGCAACTTGCTCGGGCAGCAATGTACTTGAGAACGTGGCAGTTTTTCTGACGGATTCATCCCCTAGCTGGTCAATGAAACCGGTATCGACGGCACTTGGACATAGTGCGACCACGTGTATGCCCTGGTCCCGGTACTCTGCCCAAAGGGCTTCACTAAAGCTCAGTACAAATGCTTTACTGGCCGCATACACGGCCATGTAAGGAACAGGCTGGAACGCAGCTGTTGAAGCTGTGTTGAGGATGGTGCCAGATCCGCGCAAGAGCATCCCGGGCAAAAAGGCGTGCGCCAGATCGACCACCGCAGCAATGTTGACGGCTATCTCTGCTTGCTCATGTTCCGGAGCGATGGAGTCAAACCGCCCGTAGGTTCCATATCCCGCATTGTTCACAAGAATGTCCACATCAATATCCATGGCCTTTACTTGCGCCAGCAGATTTGAACCGCAATTTGGTGAACTCAAATCTGCAGCAACGGCAATGCATCGAACTGCGTAGCTTTTGCTGAGTTCATTAGCAAGTTGCTCCAGCTTGTCACGCGAACGTGCCACCAAGATGAGATGCACCCCTTGCGCTGCAAGCTCTTTAGCGATAGCTGCGCCGATTCCTGATGACGCACCGGTGACCAGTGCTGTTTTCCCATTTAATACTTGCATCGCTTAGTACCTCAGTTGAACTTTAATGGCGGTCACGGTGCTCGCCGGAACCCCGAAAGATGCTTCCTTGAATTTAGGCGCAGACATGAGGGGGCGAACGTTGTTTGACGCGACGTACCCCTCTTGCGGAATACCTAAAAAGTTCTTATCCAACTTGCCATTTTTGTTTTCATCGTGGAACACGATAGCTGCATAAGTGCCTGGCGTGACTTCCTTGAATTCACATATGGCATGGTCTCCGTCAATCGCCGCATGAACTTCTTTATAGGCGTTGGGGTGCGATTCCGGGTAGCCGTCCGGGGAGTTAAATATGAGACATCCAATATCGCCCTGCGCATTGCGCAGACCGGAGATTTCGACCCGCACGGTTGCATCGGTGGGTGCAGCGTTCGACCAGAGCGGTGATAGTGCAAGGAGGGAAAGAACGGCACAGGTATAGCGAGAAATTGACATAGTGGCACCCCAGTTGATAATTTAAGCAGATCTTAGATCTTTGCGAGTGCTAGTGCAAGAATTATTTAAGCAATGCTTAGATAATGACGGAAATGTACAACAATTACGACATCGGTAGGAATGCTGCCATAGCGGTCGCTTCAACAGTATCTGGTTGAGAATTGATAAATTGACCCATTTGCGAATAGGCAATACCCGTGAGATACACCAACCCACCGCGCTGAGAAAAAAGCCCAGCCAACCGGTATGAACCTATATGAAACCACTGCATATAGGCATCAAGGAGCAAGCCCATGGCTACTAGCTACACCTCGTCTTCGAACCCACGGACTGAAAAAATGGGTGACGTGCTGGACGCTCTGTCCAGTGGCATCGCCAAAACCGCAGCCAACGAACCCAAGTTCGAGCCCAAACTGTTGGTTCCAGAGGTCCCAGCCGAACCTGCCCGTCAGCTCCTGACCGAAATAATGCTCGCCGATCGTTGGGTGTGTTCAGTCGCACGCCTTCAGCGCTGGCGCACCGTCGGCGAGGGCCCGCAGTACTTGAAGATCGTGGGGAAGGTCTTGTACCGGCTAAAAGACATTGAGGCCTATGAAGAAGCCTGTCTGATCCGGAAAGTGTTCTAGGAGCGCACCCAAGGAGGCCCCGAACGGGTTGTAAATTGTTCGAACGACTTGGAGTCAGTTCGAAATAGTCTTGGCGGGGTAAAACATGCTTCATCACAAACCGCCTAAGTTTTTGATGGATAAACAAATCAATCCCTTGGTGTCCAGTTCAGCTTTCTAAATGTTGGGGCAGTGCTACTACCCATGACTCAAAACCGAGAGATTCGCTGAAGCCCCTACTAACGGTTAAACAGCCTTAGCAAGCACTCGGCCAGGATGCCAATCGCGAGAAAGGCGATGAATTCGTCCTTGATGAATTGGTGCGATGTCGTACAATATAGTCCCTTATCGATCCAAATGGATTGTCTATGTCAATTTCGCGCCGAAAAATTCTTGCGCTAGTGGGTGGCGGGGTCATTGTGGCCGCTGGCGGTGGTCTGGGGTACGCCGTGACGCGCCTGCCGAGAACGGCAAGCCTTCCGTGGCAAATGGCAGGCAAATACCAAGACCCGCGGAAGCATGCGCTGTCATGGGCCCTGCTTGCGCCCAACCCGCATAACAGGCAACCCTGGATGGCCAATCTGGCGGAGCCGGGTGTCGTGACGCTTTATGCCGACCCTGACCGGCTGTTGCCCAAAACTGATCCGTTCAACCGGCAGATCACCATCGGCCTTGGCTGCTTTCTGGAACTGTTGCGAATGGCGGCGGCTGAAAATGGACACAGGCTAGAAACGACCATCTTTCCTCAAGGCAGCAGTCCGGCCGGTCTGGACCGGCGGCCCATTGCGAGGGTGGTCTTTACACCGGACGAAACCGTAGCGCGCGATCCGCTTTTCGCGCACGTGCAACTACGGCGCTCAAACAAAGAGCCTTTCGACGTGTCCCGCACCGTCGATCCGGCAGCCCTCGCACGCATCGGTGCAGTGGTCGCGAATGGCTCGCGTTTTGGCGGTACGGTCGATGCCACCGAGGTTGCGTCATGGCGAGAACTGACCCATAGCGCACTGCAAATAGAGATTGAGACCCCGCACACTTTTCAGGAGAGCATCGACCTGTTCCGGATCGGTCACCGCGAGGTTGACGCGAACCCGGACGGCATTGATTTCACCGGGCCACTTTTCGAAGCCCTCCACGTCGCGGGCCAATTCACCCGCGCCGCAGCGGCAGACCCCAACTCCAGCGCCTATAAGGCAGGGCTGGATGCGGTTTTTGCCAACACCGACACAGCGATGGGACACGTCTGGCTGGTCACCGCCGGTAACAGCCGCGCCGACCAGATCGCGACAGGGGCAGACTGGCTGCGCGTGAACCTTGCAGTAACATCAGAGGGCCTTGGATTTCAACCACTGAGCCAAGCGCTGCAGGAGTTCCCAGAAATGGCCGATCACTACGCAACAGTGCACAAACGGCTCGCGCAGACAGGCGGAACCGTTCAGATGTTGTCGCGTATCGGCTTTGGCCCCACAACCACAGCCAGCCCGCGCTGGCCGCTTGAGACAAGAATTGCCTGAACCAGCACTCGCTCTCTATTTCCGGCTGCTCAACGAGATAGGGATCATCGCGCAGTTGTCGCGCACCCTGCTCGAAGCCCGCCTTCCGTCGGGCTTTGTTTTGGCGCAGTTTTCGGTGCTCAACCATCTGGTTCGGGTCAGTGATGGACAGACACCGCTGACGCTGGCCCGAGCGTTTCAGGTGCCCAAGACCTCGATGACACACTCGCTCGCGGTGCTGGAACGGGCTGGGCTGATCGCTCTTCAGGCAAATCCCGAAGATGGGCGCTCCAAGCTGGTTCATATCACGGCCGCCGGTCGCGCCTTCCGGCAGTCGACCATTGAAGCGCTTGCCCCTGATCTTGGCCGCATCGCCACATACATGCCACCGGATCAGGCTGCAAAAATGCTGCCCGACTTGGAAAGCTTGCGCCAATTTCTTGATGCTGAACGCCCCCTCTTGACAAGTCTTAAGGCACAGGTTGTCTGATGCTTCAAATGACAGACCGCGTTTGTTGACTGACTGAAATCAGCCTATCTTGGGCTCAGATCAAGATTCGCTGTTGGCCGCTCCTGGCAGTGAGCAGCACTCCCCTAGCGTCCGCCAAAACACTGATTCCATGACCCAGGGAGGTTCCCCGGCACATGAACCATGGATTGGAAATCCGAAACTTCGCCACAAGTAAATGCTTGCCCGTGTCATGCACTAACCCACCCCACTGAGAAAAACGCGTAGCCAAACGGTATGAACCTATATGAAACCAATGCATATAGGCATCAAGGAGCAAGTCCATGGCTACTAACAACACCTCATCCGCGAACCCACGGACTGAAAAAATGGGTGACGTCCTGGACGCCCTGTCCAGTGGCATCGCCAAAACCGCAGCCAGCGAATCCAAGCTCGAGCCCCTGCTCGTGGCTCCAAAGGTCCCGGCCGAACCTGCCCGCCAACTCCTGACCGAAATAATGCTCGCCGATCGTTGGGTGTGTTCAGTCGCGCGACTTCAGCGCTGGCGCACCGTCGGCGAGGGCCCGCAGTACTTGAAGATCGTGGGAAAGGTCTTATACCGGCTCAAAGACATTGAGGCCTATGAAGAAGCCTGTCTGATCCGGAAAGTGTTCTAGGAGCGCACCCAAGGAGGCCCCGAACGGGTTGTAAATTGTTCGAACAACTTGGAATCAGTTCGAAATAGTCTTGGCGGGGCAAAACATACCCCATCATAAACCGCCTAAATCCCCCAAGGGCAAGCCGATCAAGCACTTGGGGTCCAGTTCATCATTCTAAATGTGGAGACATCTTCTTGTACCGAGAGTTTTCAGAACCTCTGTGCTGAGGCCTCCAGAATTAGATCCTGCTAGGTTGCCCCACTGTACCCCTTCGACCCATAGCGGTCATTACTTGCAATTATTGTGTAGCTTCCACTTTTCTTCATGACCCATCGCTTTGGCAAAGTCAGGCACCTTGCAGCGCTCCGCTTCTGCGGGATCGACAGCAACGGCAGGCTGTGAGACTGCCGAGAGGGGCAATTCATTCACGCGCGTGGGCGCAGTGTTGTACACCCATTGCGCAACGGCGAACATTACAGCGGTAAAGACAAACAGGATCAGCGTTTGAGCCATGGATATCTTTGGAATTTGGTCGGACGGAATCTCACAAACTCCACCAGGGCAAAGTTGCGCTTTTTCCTTGTTGAACCAGTTGTAAATGTGGCAACCGACACAGATGCCAAATGCCGTCTCGAAGAACAACAAAAGCAGGCACAACGAACACACAATCAAATTGATCGGACCAACGACGTTCTTGAGCACCACCAAGTACAGCATGCTCAACGCCAGCGCGAACCCGATGCTCCAGGCAAAGCGTTTTTGAGGTGCACCGGTCCATTCTGGTATTTGCTTGCGCACCATCCATTCGCCCAGAATCATCACAGGTGCGAAACGCGGGTTGATAAAGATGCGAATGGTGAACTCGATTAGAAAGCTCACGACAAACACACGGGTCGGCTGAAAATTCCCCATCAGCCAGGCATTCATGAAGCTGATCAAGGCCAGGAAAAACAAAATTCCCGCAGCGGCTCTGACTGCCCGCTCATTCAGAACGGAAACGGCGTACTCAGGCCGCACTTGGCCAAATTCAAAAATTTTTGTGGACATCAAACCGGACCTCATTGACTAACTCGGCACCAGCAATACAGAAACTGCTGGTCGGTTCCCATGGGAGTATGGTGCATGGTCAGTTCATCGCCCTGCAAGCTAAACCCCTCTCCAAACTCATTGTGCAAGCTCTGCGCATCGTACCGAACCACGTCCAGGCCACTGCATTTCAGAGGTCCATTGGGGCCAAAGGTTGCCATGAGTACATAGCCACCAGGATTGACTGATCGTCGGACTAATTCGATGTAAGCCTGTCGAGCAGCTGGATCGGTCAAAAAATGAAACACGGCGCGGTCGTGCCACAAATCAAACTTTTTGGAACCGAAATCGTACTGGGTGATGTCACCAACATGCCAACCCACTTGTTCTGCTTGTGCTCCAAGACGTTGTTTGGAGAAATCAATGGCGGTAACGGAAATATCTATTACTGACAAGTCAAGGTAGTGATGATGCAACAAGTCATCTACCAAAGTAGACTCCCCGGCACCGATATCGACTACAGCCGCCGTCTTATCCGGGGCCAGTTGCCTGATCAGTCGCAACGACTCACCCAAATGAGGGGCATACCAGCTCACCGCGTCAAAGTCTTTGGTGCGGTAGACATTCTCCCAGTGCTCAGCAGTCTGCATAAAGTGCTCCAGTTAAATGAAGGTTAATCGATAATATCAGCCACAACTTATTAAATCGATGATATGAAAAAACAAATCTACTTCACCTTGGCCCTGCTTTTTGCGCTGACGCCCTGCATGGCAAACGACAAAGCTAAGCTGATGGATGAACTTTCAGGCTATCTTGAATTTGTGGACTACGGGGGCGGCACCATCTTTGCCGAGCAGATTCCCAAAAACGAGTATGCCAAGATGGTGGTGATTGACGCACGCGATGCCTCTCAGTTCGCCAAAGAGCACATTCCCGGCGCAGTCAACATCGAGTGGCGTCAGATCTTGGCCAAAAGTGGTGACATCCCTAAAAATAAGCCGGTTCTGATTTATTGCAACACGGGCACTCTGTCAGCGCAAGCAGGCTTTGCACTGCGAGTGTCTGGCTGGGAAAACGTTCGCATTTTGCAAGGTGGCTTTTCCGAATGGAAATCAAAAGGCGGGCTTGACGCCAACGCCAATGCTTCTGGCGCGGCACCAAAGCACTAAAACAAACACCTAGGCAGACTGCTGTTTAATTGGTCATGCACATATTTGGTCGCCTCAATCTCACAGCTGTGGCGTTCAGCTTGGCCTTGCACGGCATGGTGTTCATACTGACCAGCAGCCTCCAATTTTCCAACCTGAGCAAGCCCAAGCCCCCGGCCAAAGAACAGATCATCCTGCTTCAAGTCCTGCCTCCGTCGCCCAAGGCTGTACCGACTCACGTAAAAAATACTTCCGTCAGAAGTAGCGCCCTGACAGCAAAGTCTCAAACGCCAACTCTCAGCGCTGACAAACCAGCTATAGCTTCCAAGACCGTAAAACAAGCTGTCAGCATGGCAGCACCGCCCCCACCGACGGCGGAGGAATGGGCCTTTGCGGGAAAGTACACAAACAAAAACAGCAAAGGCTATCGATACAACTGGGGTCAACAAGTTCGCAGCATGATGGGCACTGTTGTCGATGGGCCTGATCAAGGTTACGTTCGTTTCAGAATTGAAATTGCACCCGACGGGACACTGGCCAAGTTGGAAACCATTTGGACTACGTCCGTAGTGGCTGAACAACTGGCGCGCAAGGCGGTAGAAAACATGCCTTCACTGCCACCGACGCCAACTGGAAAACCGCTTATTTTTGAGAAAACGATTTCGTTCACGCCCTTCGCATCTGATGATCCGCCGAGCTATAAGGATGACTGCCTGCCGGATCTACCTGTTTTCCGAAATCCGTTCGCTTGGGATGGCAAATCACCTCAAGTGCGGTCAGAGCCTCCAAAGGCTGAAAAGCTCGATCCACAAGCCATGGAAGAATGCTTACGTCAACTTCCCAAAGACTCTGTTGAGGCCGAAATGGCACGTGATCGACGTGAGATGGAACGATGGGGTTGGAATAAGTAAATCTGAACTTGTTAGCAATTCAAAACATCGCCAGAAGCTAATGCTTGCCCTTGGCATGTCCCCCTGCTGAGAAAAAAACCCAGCCAACCGGTATGAACCTATATGAAACCACTGCATATAGGCATCAAGGAGCAAGGCCATGGCTGCTAACAACACTTCGTCTTCGAACCCACGGACTGAAAAAATGGGTGACGTGCTGGACGCCTTGTCCAGCGGCATCGCCAAAACCGCAGCCAACGAACCCAAGTTCGAACCCCAACACCTGGCTCCAGAGGTCCCGGCCGAACCTAACCGTCAGCTCCTGACAGAAACAATGCTTGCCGATCGTTGGGTGTGTTCAGTCGCACGCCTTCAGCGCTGGCGCACCGTCGGCGAGGGCCCGCATTACTTGAAGATCGTGGGGAAGGTCTTGTACCGGCTCAAAGACATTGAGGCCTATGAAGAAGCCTGTATGGTCCGGAAAGTGCTCTAAGGGTGCACCCAAGGAGACCCCGAACGGTTTGTAAATTGTTCGAACGACTTGGAATCAGTTCGAAATAGTCTTGGCGGGCTAGAAGATACTAGATCGCAAACCGCCTAAATCCCCCAAGGGCAAGCCGATCAAGCACTTGGGGTCCAGTGCATCATTCTAAATGTTGAGACATCTTCTTGTACCGAGGGTTTTCAGAACCTCTGTGCTAAGGGTTCCAGAATTAGATCCTGCTAGGTTCCCCCACTGTGCCCCTTCGACCCAAAGCGGACGTTTGCTCATCCAATAAAAGTTTATCAATTTAACCTCCAGTTTTTTGATGTTTGTACCTCGAAGTTTGAGGCATATACTTCAAACATATGTGGAGCGTTCTTTTTCTCACCCTGCCAACGCAACCGAAGGCAATTCGCCTGCGTATTTGGCGTGCGCTCAAAACTCTTGGGTGCCCTTCATTGCGTGATGGCGTTTATTTGCTGCCTGAGTCTCACGCTGAATTGTTCGATCCGCTAGTTTCTGAGGTACGCGAGAACGGTGGTCAGGCGCATGTGCTGCAACTGTCAACTCATGACGAAGCAATGCGCACCGAAGTGCTAGCCTTGTTTGACCGCACCAAATCTTATGGCGAATGGCACGGTGAGGTGCAGGCACTGACCGCGTTGCTGCCCGAACTGGACGAAACTGAGGCTAGGCGTCGCTTGCGAGGTGTTACAGAAGCATTACACGTGTTGCGCCGTATTGATTACTACCCTGGCGCTGCTGCCCAACAGGCACAAGCTGAACTTGATGATTTGCGCCAAACGATCGACACCAGATTTTCAAAGGGTGAGCCGAAGGCGCAGCCAAGTCATGGCATCGCGCGCCTTGACGCCCGCAAGTTCCAAGGTAAGCGCTGGGCAACACGTGCTCGCCCTTGGGTAGATCGCCTGGCTTGCGCTTGGCTAATTCGTCGCTTCATTGACCCAAAAGCATCTTTTATTTGGCTTGCCGACCCTGCGGGTGCCACACCTCCCACGCGCGGCGTTTTGGGATTTGACTTTGACGGTGCCCGATTCACACATATTGGCTCGCGCGTGAGCTTTGAGGTACTGGCGGCGAGCTTCGGATTGGATGTGGATCAGCGACTGCAGCGAATTGCCCGTGCTGTTCATTTTCTGGACATTGGCGGAATTCCCGTTGCAGAGGCAGCTGGACTGGAACTCGTTTTGGCAGGACTGAGGCAAGTCCACACCAATGATGATGCTCTAGCTCAAGCAGCTGCCCTGGTCTTTGATGCACTGTATGCCACCCCAGGAATATCTGAATGAACCTCGATCCCGTCACATCAAAGACTCCCACCGAACCCGATATGCCACCCGCGCCGGTGAGCTTTGGCGAGGCCTTCCGTTTTTGGCTCAAGCTTGGCTTTGTTAGCTTCGGTGGCCCAGCCGGGCAGATTGCGATCATGCACACTGAGCTGGTGGAGCGCAGGCGCTGGATCAGCGAGCAGCGTTTTTTGCACGCGCTGAACTACTGCATGCTGCTCCCAGGTCCGGAGGCGCAGCAACTTGCCACCTATATCGGCTGGCTCATGCACCGCACGTGGGGCGGCGTCGTCGCTGGCGCACTGTTTGTGTTGCCCTCGCTTTTCATCCTGATCACACTGAGCTGGATTTACCTGCGCTTTGGCGACGTTCCACTGGTGGCCGGTATCTTCTATGGACTCAAGCCCGCAGTGACTGCGCTGGTCCTGCACGCCGCTCACCGCATTGGAACAAGGGCGTTGAAAAATCGTTGGATGTGGGCAATAGCCGCAGCTTCGTTCATCGCGATTTTTACATTTGACACACCGTTTCCAGCCATCGTTCTTGCAGCAGCTTTAGTTGGTTGGTTGGGCTCGCGACGCTGGCCCGAAGTTTTTACTCTCGGCGGCGGACATGGCTCAAAAAAATCGAGTTACGGCCCCGCACTGATCGACGACCATACGCCTACACCTTTGCATGCAAAGTTTTCACGTGCCAGACTCTTGAAAGTGCTCCTTGTAGGTCTCGGGCTGTGGTTGCTGGCGATGATGACACTGATCACGGTCAACGGCCTGGAGGGCACTTTGACGCAAATGGGCTGGTTTTTCACCAAAGCAGCACTGCTGACTTTCGGCGGAGCCTATGCCGTTTTGCCCTACGTATATCAAGGGGCAGTCGATACCCACCAGTGGCTTAGCGGTCCGCAAATGATCGATGGCCTGGCCTTGGGCGAAACAACGCCGGGCCCGCTGATCATGGTGGTAGCCTTTGTCGGCTTTCTGGGTGGCTGGTTGAAAGAGGTATCAGGCCCGGACGCCCTGTTTCTGGGTGGGGCGTTGGCCGCTACCGTGGTAACTTTTTTTACCTTCCTGCCCTCATTCATCTTCATTTTGGCCGGTGGTCCAGTGGTCGAGGCCACGCACGGTAAGCTGGGATTCACCGCACCACTGTCAGCGATCACGGCGGCGGTGGTGGGCGTGATCCTGAATCTGGCCATGTTTTTTGCCCACCACGTCCTCTGGCCCCAAGGATTCGAGGGAAGGTTCGATCTGATATCGGCTTTAATTGCCGCTGGTGCAGCAGTGGCGCTATTTCGCTTCAAGGTTGGCGTCATGACGCTGCTGGCAGGTAGTGCTCTGGTTGGCCTGGCGGTGTCCTGGCTGTCCCCCCCGCTTGGCTGAGGGATGCAGGTCGTCGATATTTTGTGATGGAAAGTTAAAGATGTTTATGATGTCGCGCCGGGTTTTGTCTCGGCTGTTGGTGAGTTTTTTAGCAGTTCATACGACGTGGGCGTCAGCTGTGGAGGTTCGCTTTGAGCCCGTGGCGGACGGCGTTTACGCCTACGTGGGCGATATCGGCGGTCGAACGGTGGCCAACCAGGGACTGAATGCCAACCTTGGGCTGGTCGTTACATTAGGCGGTGCCGTACTGATTGACAGTGGTTCGACTTTTCAAACCGCTAGTGCCATCCACGAAGCAGTGCGCCGAGTGACAAAGCAGCCCGTACGCTGGGTCATCAACACGGGCAGTCAGGATCATCGATGGCTGGGCAATGGCTACTTCAAGGCACAAGGGGCTGAGTTGATTGCCCACGCTGCAGCTGTGCCGGACATGGGCTCGCGCGGCGGCGATCAGCTCGCTGCACTTCGCACCTTACTGGGACCTGCTGCAGATGGAACGGATCTAAGCTTTCCAAGCAGACTGCTGCAGGGGCCCGAAGCGCGATTGGAGCTCGGCGGTACCGTGTTCGAGTTTCGCCATCGCGGGGGTGGCCACACTCCTGGCGACTTGATGGTGTGGCTGCCCCACATCCAAGTGGCTTTCTCGGGTGACATTGTTTATGTGGACCGTTTGCTGTCAGTTCTGCCAGTGAGCAGCACACGGGCATGGGTCGAGGCCCTCAACGCTTTGGCTCAATGGAATCCAAAACGCATTGTTCCAGGGCATGGGCGCATCACCGACAGCAAAACAGCCAAGGCACAAAGCTACGATTATTTGCAAGCCATGCGTTCACACATGCAACGCGCTGTGGAGCAAGGTGTAGACGTTAGCGATGCAGTCAAGTCATTCAACGTCAAGCCTTTTATGAACGTGGCAAATGCAGCTGAGTTGCACCCGGGAAACGCCAGTCGCACCTACCTTGAGGTCGAGCGTGAGTAATGTGGTCGCTGTTGTGGAGCATTCGTCGAAATTGCACTTTCCGAGTTAGGGATCTCGTGAGGGTGGAAATTTACGAACGGTCTTTTATCCAGACAGTGTTTTTTGAAAAACATGCTGGCAGTTGATCGCCCAAACGTTGTTGCTGTTTTGTTCAGCTTGGCATTGCATGCTGCAGTCTTGGCGTTGGCCAGCGGTTATCAGTTTGGCTACCGCAGTGCCGAAAAAGAATCTCCCCCAAGTCGAATCGTCTTCATGCAGGTGTTGCCACCACCGCAAGATGATGCACCAACAGGGGGCAAGGAACTTTCGCCAGCGATCAATTCACCAAACCCAAAAACACTCGGCATTGCACCAATCACTGGGTCGACAGACAGGTCACCGCAAGCCAAAGAGCCAGCCACCATGGCAGCGCCTTCAGCGCCTACTGCAGAGGATTGGGCTTTTGCGGGAAGTTACACAAACAAAAACAGCAAAGGCTATCGTTACAACTGGGGCCAACAGGTGCGCAGCATGATGGGGACTGTTGTCGAAGGGCCTGATCAAGGTTACGTTCGTTTCCGAATTGAGATTGCACCCGACGGCAAACTGGCCAAGTTGGAAACCATTTGGACGACGTCCGAAGTGGCTGACCAACTGGCGCGCAAAGCTGTAGAAAACATGCCGCCACTGCCACCGACGCCAACAGGAAAGCCGCTTATCTTTGAGAAAACAATCTCGTTCACGCCGTTCGCTTCAGACGGTCCACCGAGTTACAAAGATGACTGCTTGCCGGATCCGCCTGTTTTTCGCAATCCTTTTGCTTGGGATGGCAAATCACCACAAACGGTCGCCACACCGCCAAAGACTGAGAAGTTAGATCCCCAAGCCATGGTGGATTGCCTCAGACAGTTGCCAAGAGACTCGATTGAGGCTGAGATGGCACGTGACCGACGTGAGATGGAGAGATGGGGATGGAGCAAATGATTCCCCACTAAGCAAGCGAGTTGGTTATGTGCTCGGGCAGAGCCGTTTTTTCTCAGCTTTTTAAATTGATTTCACTCTGGGTTTGATCGTATTTAGTTGAATGCTTTTGGCCGAAAGCAGCCCATCCCTTGGGTTGCACCAACCCACCCCGCTGAGAAAAATGCCCGACCAACCGGTATGAACCTATATGAAACCACTGCATATAAGCATCAAGGAGCAAGGCCATGGCTATTAACAACACCTCATCTTCGAACCCACGGGTTAAAAACATGGTTGACGTGCTGGACGCCCTGTCCAGTGGCATCGCCAAAACCGCAGCCAACGAACCCAAGTTCGAGCCCCAACACCTAGCTCCAGAGGTCCCGGCCGAACCTGCCCGCCAGCTACTGACCGAAATAATGCTCGCCGATCGCTGGGTGTGTTCAGTCGCACGCCTTCAGCGCTGGCGCACCGTCGGCGAAGGCCCGCAGTACTTGAAGATCGTGGGGAAAGTCTTGTATCGGGTCAAAGACATTGAGGCCTATGAAGAAGCCTGTCTAATCCGGAAAGTGTTCTAGATGCTCGCCCAAGTAGGCACCGAACGGGTTGTAAATTGTTCGAACGACTTGGAATCAGTTCGAAATAGTCTTGGCGGGCTAGAAGTTACCAGATCGCAAACCGCCTAAATCTCCCAAGGGCAAGCCGATCAAGCACTTGGGGTCCAGTTCATCATTTTAAATGTTGAGACATCTTCTTGTACCGAGAGTTTTCAGAACCTATGTGCTGAAGGCTCAGGAATTAGAACCTGGTAGGTTGCTCCACTGTGCCCTTTCGACCCAAAGCGGACTTAGGACAGAAGGGCTTAGTCAAGTGCGTCTGCCCAGAATCAAATGAAGGCGGCCGTTGGGTAATGAATTTCTAGTCTTTGAGTCATAAAAGCCATGCAAATACCATCGACTTAAATAACCTGTGGTGACGCTTCTCAACAAAAACTTAAATTACGATT
>JAIXOX010000023.1 GCA_027486555.1 Comamonadaceae bacterium | reverse complement strand
GCATGTCGAGGTTCTGATCCTCGTTAATCTTCGGAAAAAAAACTAACTGCAAACGACGAACGTTTCGCACTCGCCGCTTAATCCGGTGAGCCTTGCAACAGTTGGCCGATAGGCTGGGTCAGGGTGATGAGGGGGTTAAACCCCTCAAAGTCCAGGCTGCAAGGTAAAACATATGGGCTGGCATCACCTCGGGTACCTTGATGTGGTGTGAGAAAAAAGGGTACTGGCTGGGTGTTCAGCGTGTCGCTGCGCGGTTCATTTGGCGAGACTCAAATCAGACGACTACACATGTAGAACTGTACGAAAAAGACTTATGGACGGGGGTTCAAATCCCCCCAGCTCCACCATTCATAAAGGGGACAGACTTTCTCTGTCCCCTTTTTCTATTGGGCTGTAGCCGAGTAATGGCGCCATTCCTCACATTTGACTTGAGGATGCCGAGCGTAAATTTCTCCCAAAAAGTTTCATTTTTAGCCTCCGAGATCTCGGATTTCTCTACGTTTTCTCTGTTTTCTTGAGGATGCCTCCTCAAGAAGAATCTAGGATTCATGCGGGTTGCAGCTTGATGGTTTGATGTGACTGATGGGTGGCATGGTTGACTGAATAGTTTATTCCTGTACACCTTGTGCCTTCTATGGCGAAGTCCTCTAGCATCATTTCCGTTGACGCTTAGCTGCATTCGGAGCTTCGTTTATGTCGGTTGAAGGCTGGTTGCGGTCGACAATTGAGGACCGCTTTGCGGTAACCGTGACGACCGGATTCAGATGGCGCTCGATGAGATTGAGGAGAAGTTCTTGTGGTGAGAGGGCAGGCAATTTTTCAAGAATGGTTCAAAGACTTCGAGAACCAGTACGTGCTGATCGGCGGAACGGCCGCTTCAATCACCATGGAAGAGGCTGGTGTGCCGTTTCGAGGAACCAAGGATCTGGACATCGTTTTGCATGTAGAGGTCTTGACACCTGCTTTTGGACAGAAATTCTGGGAATTCGTGCAAGCTGGCGGTTACCAGCAAAAAGAAGGCGATCCTGAGAAAAAGCCCTGTCTGTACCGTTTCCAGAAACCGCTGGACGACGAGTTTCCGTACATGCTGGAGCTCTTTTCACGCGTCCCGGACGGCTTGAACTTTGTCCCTCCAGGTCATCTGACGCCCATCCCAATGGACGAGCAGGTCTCCAGCCCTCCCCGACGGCGCTCTTCACTCACCATCAAAACGCTCCCGATTCTGCTGACTTGCGTGATTTGCGGACGCGGATGGGCAATCGCTGATCCATCAGGGTCAGTCCAATGGTGTCCTGTGGGGTGTCCAACAGTTGATCGAGTTGGTTGAGCTCACCAAACACTTGCAAGGCCCTGGCGAAATGAACCAGTGCGGTGCCTGGGTGGCCTGCCTCCATGCGCCGAACTGTGTGAGCAGATACGCCAATGCGCTCGGCTAGATCTTCCTGGGTTAGGTGCCTGCGCCGACGCGCAAGTGACATTGCTTGGCCAAGACGCGTCAAGCTGCGAGTGACAGGCAACGGTGCAGGGGATGCATATTTCATTTAAGACAAATTATATGCACTCTTAAATATTTTTAGAGTGCATATATAACGCTTTAAATTTTGCAATTGTCAGAAATTTACTTTGGTATTGCTCTGAAATTTACTTTGCTGTTTAGTGGTTGATGCATCCAAGGTGTCGCGTTCGTTGAACACCAGCAGTGATTAAGGAACTGGAGATATCGCCAAAGTTCCTTGATCAGTTCCTTATCAGTTCCCTATTGATTTTCTGAAATAGCAGCGTTGTCCCTCAACTCTCTGAAAGGAGTGACCCATGCTGCTAGCAACACCAGCGCTTTCAACGCTCAACCCCTTGAGCGTCGTGGCCGCAGAGCCACACATGCCCCCACGGCAAGTCCTGCGCTTGCGCTGTACATGCTGGCTGCCGATGGTGAAGGCGGTGCCGAGGTTTACTCCTTGGCCACCACCCGCGACCAGGCTCGCATTGTTTTTGGTGATGCGCAGACCATGGCGCGCAGGTCACAAGGATTTCGTAGCCGGTTTTCTGTCAACGTCGGTGCGCACAACATGAACGTGCTGCAGACCGGATCGAAGTTTGAAGCACTCTCTGCAGAAGGCTCGACGCTTGATGGCCTGAACATTCACTTCGGTTGCATCGATGAATTGCACGCCCACAAAACCCGCACCGTCTATGACGTGGTGGAGACCGGGACCGGCAAGCGAGACAACTCGCTTTTGTGGGTGATCACCACTGCAGGCAGCAACCGCTCAGGTATTTGCTACGAGGTGCGTACCTTTGTGACCCGGATGCTTGATGGCGTGTTCGAAGACGACAGCCAGTTTGGCATCGTCTACGGGCTGGACGATGGGGACGACTGGACCAGCGAAGACTCGCTGATGAAGGCAAACCCCAACTGGGGCATATCGGTGCGCCCGGAAATTCTGGGACCGCTGCAGGCCAAGGCCATGCAACTGCCCAGTGCGATGAACAACTTCAAGACCAAACACTTGAACGAGTGGGTCAATGCAGACACCGCATGGATGGACATGCGATCCTGGGACGCGTGTGCTGATCAGGACCTGGACATCGAGTCCTTTGTCGGCCAGCCCTGCTGGGTGGGTCTGGACCTGGCCAGCAAGACGGACATTGCCGCCTTGGTGATTGTGTTTGCCCATCCTGAAATTGCCGATGCGTTCGCTGTCTTTGGCAAGTACTACCTGCCAGAGGACACGGTCAACGCCAACGGCAACAGTCAGTACCCCGGTTGGATGCATACGGGCAGACTGACGGTGACGCCGGGCAATGTGATTGATTTCAGTTGGATCGAAGCGGATCTAAATGATCTGTCCTCTCGCTTTGCGGTGCAGGCCGTTGCATTTGATCCGTTTCAGGCCACGCAACTCTCGACCCGAATGATGAGTGAGGGACTGCCCATGATCGAAGTGCGTCCCACGGTGCTGAACTTTTCAGAGCCGATGAAGACGCTCGAAGCCCTGGTGCTTCAAAAGAAATTGGTTCACGACGGCGACCCGGTGCTGGGCTGGATGGTTAGTAACGTGGTGGCCCACCTGGACGCCAAAGACAACATTTACCCCCGCAAGGAGCGAGCAGAAAACAAGATCGACGGCATCGTGGCACTGATCATGGCGCTGTCGCGCGCGATCAAACCGGG
>JAIXOX010000059.1 GCA_027486555.1 Comamonadaceae bacterium | reverse complement strand
TGTCGGACCACGACAGCTATGTGAACGGCACGCCGCACAACACGTTCAAGCGCTTGCGCGATGAAGACCCCATGGCCTGGTGCGATTGGGCCGATGGCAAAGGTTTTTGGTCGGTCACGCGGCATGCCGACATCCTGGAGCTCAACCGCAACCACCAGCGCTTGAGTTCAGCCCAGGGCATCCGCATGGAAGACCAGTCGCACGAGGAGTACATGGCGCGGCGCACCTTTCAGGAAACCGATCCGCCCGAACACACCCGCACCCGCATGCTGGTGGCCAAGGCCTTTTCCAAGCCCATGATGGCGCTGTACGAAGAACAGATCCGTGAACTCTGTGTGGGCATCCTCGACCAGGCCCTGGCGCTGGGCGAGTTTGACGCCACGCACCACATTGCCCGCCAGCTGCCGATGCGCATGCTCGGGCGCATCGCGGGCCTGCCCGAAGAAGACCTGGATTGGTTGGTGGACAAGGGCGACGCGCTCATGGCCAACACCGACAGTGATTTCACCACCCATGTGGTCGACAAAATGGACACCGAGGCCTACCGCTTCATGCCGTTTCGCTCTCCCGCCGGGGCTGACCTGTTTGACTACGCAGCCCAAATGATGGAGCGCAAGCGCGCATCGGGCGACACCAGCGGCGTGCTGCACCTGATCACCCAGCCCGACGCCCAAGGCAATGTGATCAGCGACACCGAATTTCGCAACTTCTTTTGCCTGCTGGTGGCCGCAGGCAACGACACCACACGCTATTCGATCGCTGCCGCCTTGCACGCGCTGGCCAACCAGCCCGGCCTGATGGCGCAGCTCAAGGCGGTGCAAGGCGAAGCCGCCTGGGAGGGCGTGTCTGACGAATTCATCCGCTGGGCCTCACCCGCCACGCACTTTCGCCGCACCGCGACCGAGGACTTCGAGTACCACGGCAAACAGGTCAAGGCGGGCGACAAGGTGCTGCTCTGGTTCATCTCGGGCAACCGCGACGAGCGGGCCTTTGACCGGCCGTTCACCGTCGACCTGAGCCGGGGCGTGAACCGCCACCTGGCGTTCGGGCAGGGCGGGGCGCATGCCTGCTTGGGCATGTGGCTGGCCCGGCTGGAGTTGCGCGTCTTGATGCAAGAGCTGATCAAGCGTGTCGACCGCATCGAGCAAACGGGTGAGCACGCCTTCTTGCGATCCAACTTTGTCTCCGGTATCAAACGCTTACCCGTGCGCATGCACCTCATATGAACCTAGAAACCGCAATTGACCGCTTCTTGTTTCACAACACCCACATGAGAGCTGCCCTTGATGCTTTCAAACACACGCACTTGTTTGCTTACTCCGCTACGTACCCTGCTGCACTGCGCAGCGGCGCTCTGGCTGCGTTGTTCGTCGTTGCAGGGGGACAGCCTGCGGCCTCCTCACGCCTTGCCAGAGCACCCCTGCCCAGCACATCAGGGCACGTTCAATTACCGTTTCTAGGTTGAAAGGAACCACCATGTCAAATGTTCAAGAACGCCTGCGGGTGCTGTATTGCGACCACCTGGCCATTGCGCGGGGCAAATACGTCACGCTCAAGCCTGGTCAGGGCGGCGGTGCCCGTTTTTGCCGGGGCACTTTTGGCGTCACTTACGAAAAAGAGCTGATCCCGGCCCCGGGTGCGATGGTCATGGAAGGCCTGCCCGACATGGAGGCCGTCTACACCCCCGAGGACATCCGCCCCGGCTGGCAGCCCTTCACCCAAGTGGCGATTGGTGACCTGAAAGCCAACGACGGCACACCCCTGCCGATGTGCGGACGCAGTGCCTTGAAACGCGCCGTGGCCGACTGGCAGGCCATGGGGTACGAGCCGATGGTGGGCATTGAGCTCGAAGCCTTTGCCTTCCAGATCGAGCCTGACGGCTCGCTCAAGCCTTATGACACGCCCGCGGCCCATGTGTATTCCACAGGTCCCTTTTCCGACCCCAGGGGCTTCACCGACGCCCTGTGGGAAAAAGCCACGGCAGCGGGCTTTCGCATCGACAGCATGAACACCGAATACGATGCGCCCCAGTTCGAGTTCACGCTCACCTACGACCGCGCCGTCAAGGCGGTGGACGACATCTTTTTGTTCCGTCTGCTGGCGCGTGAAGTCGCTTTCCAGCACGGCATCGTGCTGACCTTCATGCCCAAGCCCATCCTCACGGTGGGCGGCAGCGGCGTGCACATCAACTTCAGCCTGCGCGATGGCCAAGGCCACAACGTGATTTCGGGCGGCCACGATGCCAGCCAGTTCAACGCATTGACGCTCGGCTGCACTGCCGGACTGATGCACCACCACCAGGCGCTGGCGGGCTTGTTGGCCCCCAGCACCAATTCTTACCAACGCCTGCAACCGGCCAGCCTGTCTGGCTTTTGGAAAAACTGGGCCGTGGACCACCGGGGCGTGACGGTGCGCCTTTCGGCCGAAACAGGTTCGGGCGCACGCATTGAGCACCGCATGGGCGACGCCGCCGCCAACCCCTACACCCACACCGCTGCAGTCTTGCAAGCGGCGCGTCTGGGTGTGGTCAATGGCTATGCGCTGCAGCCAGCTGAGACGGGTGACTGTTTGGAAAACAAAGATGCCACCGAAAGCGTCTGCGAAACCTTGTCGGGTGCGCTCGATGCGCTCGAAGCCGATACTGTCTTGAGTCAGGCTTTGGGCCAAGGTCTGGTGGACAACCATGTGGGCATCAAGCGCCATGAAATTGAACGCACCGCTGCTTTGGAAGGTGTTGCGCTTCGTGATTACTACATCCGTTTCATCTGAAGGACAGCTCGTGCAAGACTGGGAGGCCTTGGGACCCGACGCCACGGTGGTGGTGGTGGGGGGTGGTCATGCCGGTGCAGCCGTGGTCGCGCAGTTGCGCAGCCAAGGTTTTGCTGGGGAGCTGGTGCTCATTACTGCCGAAAATGGCTTGCCTTACCACCGGCCGCCCTTGTCTAAAAAGGCCTTGCTGGAGGGGGCAGACATGGCATCGATGAGCCTGCGCCCCGAGTCCTGGTACGTGACCCACCGGGTGACCCGCCATGTCTGTGCCACGGTCACCGGCATTGACCGCGCGGCCCGTCGTGTGCACTTGCAATCGGCATCAGCCCCCGAGTCCATGACCTATGACGCACTCATTTTGGCCACCGGCTCTGCGCCTCGAGCATGGACCGATCCGGTCACAGGCGGCGAGGCTTTGGGCCTGGCCGATGGCGTTCATGTGCTGCGCGATTTCGACGACGCGGCGGCCTTGCGCGCTGCCTTGCTGGCGTGTGGCCATCTGGTCATCGTCGGTGGCGGCTACATCGGTCTGGAGGTGGCAGCCACGGCCAGGGCCTTGGGCTGTGAGGTCTGCATTGTGGAGCTGGCGCCGCGCATTTTGCAGCGCGTAGCGCCTGAGGCCACCGCCCACTTGCTGCGTCAGTTGCACCAATCGCATGGCGTGCAGATTTTCGAAGGCGCCCAGGTCACGGCACTGCAGCGCGAAGGGAGAAAAATCAGCAGCGTACGCATCCAAACCGCCGAGGGCCCTCTGCGCGAACTTCAGGCTGACGTGCTGTTGGCCGGTATTGGCGCGGTGCCCCGTGACGCTTTGGCCAAAGCCTGCGGCTTGGAGGTGGGCAATGGCATTGTGGTCAATGCCCACGGCCAAACCGAGGACCCCGCGATTTGGGCCTTGGGGGATGTGGCCAGACACCGGGACCAAGCGATGCGCATCGAGTCAGTGGGCAACGCCAACCACCAAGCCGCCTTGGTGGCTGCAGCCATGATGGCCCGACCAGAACCACTGCCTTTTGTGCCCTGGTTCTGGTCCGACCAATACGGTGGGCGTTTGCAAATTGCAGGCTTATGGTCATCGGCAGACCGTTGGGTGGAGCGCCAAGAGGGTGCGCAGGGGCGCAGTATCTGGTCTTACCAAGGGTCTCGGTTGGTTGCTGTTGATGCGTGGCAAGCCCCTATGGCCTATGTCTTGGGCAAGAAATGGCTGGAAGCCGGCCAATATCCGCCTGCCGAATGGTTGGCCAATCAGGACCACAACTTAAAGGACTGGGTGCCTCAAGCACTCAGCGGTGTAGCGTCATGATGATTGAGCGCTACAAGCCATTTTTTGTTATGGGCTGAATCAAGCCCCCTTGTTTTTCAACTTTGAAAGAGAGCACACCATGCCTAAAGTGCACTGGATTTTGCCCAATGGTGAACGCGTCAGCGACGATGTCAACGAAAACAGCAACCTGATGGATGCGGCCCAGATGAACGGCATTGCCGGCATCGATGGCGAATGCGGCGGTTGCTTGTCTTGCGCCACTTGCCATGTGGTGGTGGATGACGCTTGGCTGGCCCTGTGCCCCCCCATGGGCGAGGTGGAAAACGCCATGCTCGACATCGTCAGCTCACCCCGCCAAAGCGGCAGCCGCTTGAGCTGCCAGCTGATCGCATCGCCGGCCCTTGATGGCATCGTGCTGCATCTGCCCGGTTGACGCTCAATTTTGAGCAGCCCTTGAGTAAGGCGATGACAAAACTTACGACTGGGATTGTTTAGGGAGTTTTTTCAGCAACCACCGTAAGACTTCCAATTGGTCTTGTGACGTCGCACGGCGTACCTGAATCAGGAGTTTCTGCAGATCAGGCCGGGTCAGTGTGGCGTTGGATGCGCCCTCATTGCAGACTGAGCAGATGGCGCGAAGGTTGGAGGGGTCATCGGTGCCGCCCATGCTTTTGTCGATGACGTGGCCCAGATGCAGTCGCGTTTTTCGGGTGGTGTCGTAAGGGTGAGTCTCTCCCGCCACAGCGCCGCACATTTGACAAGTGAATCCATTGCGATCGAGCACAAAGGCGCGAGTCTCCTTGGAGATGGCTCGGGCAAACGCAGGTTGTGGCTTCGGTGTTTCCAGCAAGTATTGGCCGGGCTTGAGTTCACTTCGGTCGTTGTGCGTCAAGATGGGGTAGCCCTCTTCCGTGCGCAGTTCACGAACCCTTCTGGCCCATTCGGATTGGTTGTCGGCCACAAGCCTCAATTCTTCGGAGTCCATGATTCGACCGATGTTGGACAGGAAATGCGCTCGCAGCTTGGCCTTGGCACCACCTTTGATTTTGGAATCACTGCTCACGTTCATGCTCGCTTGAGTTTGGTTTTTGCGGCGGCATTTAACGCCAATTGAATTTGTTGCCCCACAGCACATGCCACTGGAGGCGGAAACGCATTGCCGATTTGGCGATAAGCGGCCGTCTTTTTGCCGCTGAATTGCCAGTGGTCCGGAAAGCCTTGAATACGGGCGGCCATGCGCACGGTCAAGCGCGGCATACCAGCAAAGTTGGATGCGGGCAGCTCGTCGGCAATGCCTTTGCCGTCCACGCCGAGCGTGGCCCACGCTTTTTTGGCGCGTGTAGGCCCCAAATCAGGACCCCCGTGTTTTTTGCTCCCACCCACCAGCGTGGGGGCGATGTCGCAGGCCAACTCGCGCCAGGCTTTTGCACCGCGCCAGCCATCGGCTGCCATGAGGTCGTACAGCGCTTCGCCCACGGTGGGCGCGGGCTGCAAGCCGGGTGTTGGCCAGTTGAAAAATCGGGAGGCGTCAGATTTCAAAGCCACGAAGACCACACGGGGCCGCAATTGAGGCACGCCAAAATCACTGGCGTTCAACAAGCGCCACTCGGCGATGTAACCCAGTTTTTTGAGGTCGCTGATGATTTTGGCGCGGTATTCGTCAAAGACGGAATCGAGCAAACCCCGGACGTTTTCCAGCATGACCGCCTGGGGTTTGCATTCGGATACCAAGCGCAAGGCTTCGGGAAACAAATCGCGCTCGTCATCGTTGCCCAGTTGTTTGCCTGCTTTGGAAAAAGGTGGGCAAGGTACACCGCCCGCCAGAAGTTCAACCCCCTGCCATTTGTTGGCTGAGAAATGATGCAAATCACCCTCCACCACATGCCATTGGGGGCGATTGAAGCGCAAGGTTTGGCACGCTGGCGTTTCAATTTCAACAAGACATGTGTGGTCAAAACCAGCTTGTTCCAAACCCAGAGCTTGGCCGCCAGCGCCAGCGCAAATTTCAATGGAACTGAATGTCATTTAGGGTGCCTCGTGAGGTTTTTGGGTGCTGTTTAAGTATACAGTGTTGGTGCAATTTCAAGAGGCTGGCGCACCCGATTTTTCGGATGTTTGGGTAAACCTCAGGCCCAAGATGCGCAGTTTTGATAAAGGAATTTGCTTGTGATGCGTACGATCTGCACAAACAAAGGATTGTGCTGCATGAAACAAGAACAGATTGACGCACTGCGTCACCAAACCATCCCTGATCAGGGCTTGTTGATCGACGGGCAGTGGGCAGCTGCGGCATCGGGGCAGACGATGCCGGTGGTCTCGCCCATCGACGGGCAGACGCTGTGCACCCTGGCCGCCGCTGGGGCTCAGGATGTCGACCGCGCCGTGCAAGCGGCGCGCCGCACGTTTGAGCAAGGCGTGTGGTCGCGCATGGCACCGGCCGAGCGCAAGAAGGTGCTGCACCGCATTGCCGACCGCATTGAGGCGCACCACGCCGAGCTGGCGGTGCTGGGTGTGCGCGATAACGGCACCGAAATTGCCATGGCCTGGAAAGCCGAGCCCGGCAGCGCGGCCGGCACCTTCCGCTACTACGCCGAGTGTGTGGACAAGATCAACGGCGAGATCGCACCCACGCCCGAGGGCACCTTGGGGCTGATCCACAAGGAAGCGGTCGGCGTGGTTGCGGCCATCGTGCCGTGGAACTTTCCACTCATGATTGGTGCCTGGAAGATCGCACCCGCTCTGGCGGCGGGCAACTCGGTCGTGCTCAAACCGTCCGAAGACGCGTCGCTCTCTTTGCTGCGCCTGGCGCAGCTGTGTCTGGACGCGGGCTTGCCCCCGGGCGTGCTGAACGTGGTCACCGGCACAGGCGCAGAGGCGGGCGAGGCGCTGGCGCGGCACATGGACGTGGACATCCTGACTTTCACGGGCTCCGGCCCGGTGGGGCGCTTGCTGCTCAAAGCTTCGGCAGAGTCCAACCTCAAGCGGGTGTATCTGGAGCTGGGCGGCAAGTCGCCGAACATTGTTTTTGACGATGCAGTCGATCTGGCGCAGGCCGCCAAGGTGTCGGCCATGGGCATCTTTCGCAACAGTGGGCAAGTGTGTGTGGCGGGCTCGCGCCTTTTGGTGCAGCGCTCGGTGCATGACGAGTTTGTGGAACGCCTGCAAAAGATCGCCGCCAGTTTGCGCGTGGGTGACCCGCTGGATGTGACGACCGACGTCGGCGCGGTCAGCAGCGCCCGCCAGTTGGCCCGCAATCAGAGCATGCTGGCTCGTGCGCTAGAGCAGGGCGCGCGTCTGCGCACCGGCGGTCAGGTGATTGAGCCCGTGCCCGGTGGCCGCTACATGAGCCCCGCCGTGCTCGATGGCGTTCAGCCCGAGATGGACATTGCCCGGCAGGAAGTTTTTGGCCCGGTGCTGGCCGTGATGCCTTTTGACGATGAGGCCCATGCTGTGCGCTTGGCCAACGGCACCGAATATGGCTTGGCTGCGGGGGTGTGGACCGGCAGTCTGTCTCGTGCCCACCGCATGGTACGCGCCATCAAGGCCGGGCTGGTGCATGTCAACACCTATGGCGGCCCGGACATCACGGTGCCACTGGGCGGCGTGCGGCAGTCGGGCAACGGGCACGACAAATCGATGCACGCCATGGATAAATACCTGGACCTGAAGACCGCCTGGATTCAGCTCTGAAAATCACAAAGGGAAAACAATGAACAACGACCAACTCAAGGCCGACAACGCCCAATACCTGTGGCACCCCATGGCCCACCCGGGGGCGATGAAAAAGTCCACGCCCGACATCATCGCCAAAGGCGAGGGCTGCTGGATCTGGGACGTGGACGGCCACAAGATGCTCGACGGCGTGGGGGGCCTGTGGGCCTGCAACCTGGGCCACAGCAACAAGCCCGTGCGCGACGCCATCGTGGCGCAGATGGACGAGCTGCCCTTTTACAACGTGTTTCGCGGCACCACCCATGTGCGGGCGATCGAGTTGTCCAAGCGCTTGGTGCAGATGATGCAGCCCGAAGACGTGGCCACCGTGATGTTTTCCAACGGCGGCTCTGACGCGGTCGAGGGTGCCTTGAAAGTGGCGCGCCAGTACTGGAAACTCAAGGGCCAGGCAGACCGCTTCAAGTTCATCAGCTTGCGCCAGGGCTACCACGGCGTGCACTTTGGCGGCATGAGCGTGAACGGCAACACCAACTTCCGCCGCGCCTACGAGCCGCTGCTGCCCGGGTGCTTCCACATCGACACACCCTGGGCTTATCACAACCCCTACACCGATGACCCGATCCGCTTGGGCGAAATCTGCGCTGAATTGCTGGAGCGAGAAATCGTGTTCCAGGGTCCGGACACGGTGGCGGCTTTTATTGCCGAGCCAGTGCAGGGCGCGGGTGGCGTGATCGTGCCGCCGCCCAACTACTGGCCGCTGGTGCGCCAGATTTGCGACAAGTACGGCGTGCTCTTGATCGCCGACGAGGTGGTGACCGGCTTTGGCCGCAGCGGCGAAATGTTTGGCACGCGGCTGTGGGGTGTGAATGCCGATATGTGGTGCCTGGCCAAAGGCATCTCCTCGGGCTACATCCCTCTGGGGGCCACCGCCATCAACCACCGCATTGCCGATGTGTTCGATGCCGACACCACCGGCACCGCCTCGGTCTCGCACGGTTACACCTACAGCGCCCACCCGATCGCGGCGGCGGCTGCGCTGGCCACGCTCGACCAGATCGAAGCGCTGGACATTCCGGGCAATGCTGCGCGCTTGGGCGCGCACCTGCAGGCCCGCTTGCGCAAGCTGGTGGACACCTGCAGCTTTGTGGGTGATGTGCGTGGCGTGGGCCTGATGCTGGGCATCGAGATGGTGAGCGACAAGGCCAAACGCACCCCGATGACCCGCACCAGCGACATCCCGGCGCGGGTGGCCAAAGCCGCTTACAAGGCGGGTCTGATGGTGCGCATTTCGGGCCCCAACCTGATTTTGTCGCCGCCACTGATCATCACCCGTGAGGAAGTGGACTTGATGTGCGACGTGCTCGAAGCCGCGTTTGCTGCCGTGCAGGAGGGCCGTGCATGAAGAGCCCCGTCATCCTGATCGTCGGCACGGTGGACACCAAGAGCGACGAGATCGGCTTCATGCGCGAGCAGGTGCAGGCCGCTGGCGGGCGAGCACTCATCATGGACGTGGGCGTGCTGGCCAAGGGGCAGGTGGTCCCGGACTTCGCCAACACCGAGGTCGCGCAGGCGGCGGGCGTGACGCTGCAGCAAGTCATGGACAGCGGCGACGAAAACAGCGCCATGGCCCTGATGGCCCAAGGCGCCAGCGCTCTGGCAGCCCAGATGCACCGCGAAGGCCGCATGGACGGCCTGCTGGTGCTGGGCGGCACCATGGGCACCGACTTGGCGCTGGACGTGGCCAGCAGCTTGCCGCTGGGCGTGCCCAAGGTGGTGCTGTCCACAGTGTCGTTTTCGCCCTTGTTGCCGCCTGAGCGCATGCCGCCTGATTTGATGATGGTGCTGTGGGCGGGCGGCCTTTACGGCCTCAACAGCCTGTGCCAGTCGGCCTTGGCGCAAGCTGCAGGGGCGGTGGTGGGGGCGTGTCGTGTGGCGCGAGCGCCGCGTTTTGCGCGGCCCGTGGTGGGCATGACGTCTCTGGGGTCGAGCTGCTTGAAATACATGGTGCAACTCAAGCCCGAGCTCGATAAACGTGGTTTTGACCTGGCGGTCTTCCACACCACAGGCATGGGGGGCAGGGCATTTGAATCACTGGCCGAGCAAGGCCAGTTCGCCTGCGTGATGGACTTCAGTCTGCAAGAGATGGTCAACCAAATGGGCGGCTCGGTGGTGAGCGCCGGACCTGACCGATTGATGGGCGCAGGCCGCCAAGGCGTGCCGATGATTGTGGCCCCTGGCGCGACCGACCTGGTGGACTACCCGGCTTGGGGGCAGATGCCCGAGCGCTTTGCCGGGCGTCCCTCGCACGACCACAACCGATTGATCGCCTCGGTGGGCATCGACGCCGACATGCGCCGCGAATTCGCCCGCGAGCTGGCCAGTCGCTTGCGCCAGGCCCAAGGCCCGGTGCACCTGGTGCTGCCCCTGCAAGGCATTCAAGAGTGGGACCGGGTCGGCGCGCCGCTGCACGATCCGGAAGGTCTGGCGGCGATGATGGACGAAATGGCGCAATGCGACTGGGGCACAGCCGAAGTCTCGCGCATTGACGCCCACATCAACGATGCGGCATTTGTGCAGCAGGTGCTGAAGGTGTTTGACGATTGGCTGGCCCGTGGGCTGGTGGTGCCCGCTGTGGGCCAGAAAGCCGCACATGTCTGATGCCGTGAAACCCGAAGACAAGGCCTTGATTTTGGACTTTGGTGGCGTGATCAGCCGCACCTTGTTTGAAACCCACGCCTTGAGCGAAGCGGCTTTGGGCCTGGCTGCCGGCACACTCACCTGGCAAGGCCCGTTTGCGCCTGAGACCGATGCCCTGTGGCAAGACATGCAGGCCGATCAGATCAGTGAGCGCGATTACTGGATGCAACGCACCCGCGAGGTTGGGCGTTTGTTGGGTGAAGACTGGACCGAGATGCAAACCTTTGTCCAGCGTGCCCGAGGAGCCGATGTGGCGGCTGTGATCCGGCCTGAGGCGGTGGCGGCCATCCAGCAGGCCAAGGCGCTGGGTTACAAGCTGGGCATTTTGTCCAACGAACTGGACCTGTTTTACGGCGCGGATTTTCGCGATCGTTTGCCCTTGCTCCAGCAGTTTGATGTGATCGTGGATGCCACCTACACCCAGATCCTCAAACCCGACCCACGCGCATACCAGGCTTGTTTGCAGGCCTTGGGGGTGAGGGCCGAGCATGCGGTGTTTGTGGACGACCAGCTGCGCAACGTGGCGGGTGCGCAGCGCTGCGGCTTGGCCGTAGTGCATCTGGATGTTTGCCAACCCAGTGGCGGTTTTGCAAAAGCTCTGGAGATGCTTGTAGCGCTCTGATGCCGTGTCAAAGGGACGGGGCTGTGGGGGGCTGTGACACCCAGCGCAGGGCAGAGATTGCAAAATCTTTATGATGCGGTCTCTGAACAAAACTAGGAGACACGACATGAACGACTTGAATCCAATGGGCCAACGCCGCGATTTTTTGAAAGCCATGGCCGCCGTGACGGGCTCGCTGCCCATGTGGGCCCAAGCCCAAAGCACTTGGCCTACCAAACCGGTGAACCTGATCGTGCCTTTTCCGGCGGGTGGCGGCACCGATGCGTTTGCCCGGCCTATGTCGGCCCAGTTTGCCAAGCTGACGGGCAAACAACTCATCATTGACAACCGGGGCGGTGCCGGTGGCACGCTGGGCGCAGGCATTGCAGCCAAGGCAGCGCCAGATGGCTACAACCTGTTCATGGGCGCCGTGCACCACACGATCGCGCCCAGCATGTACCCCAAGCTGGACTACGACCTGGAGCGTGACCTGATCCCCTTGATTTTGGTGGCCAACGTGCCCCAAGTTCTGGTGGTCAATCCCAAAAAAGTGCAGGCGGCCGACTTCAAGGCCTTCCTCGATGTCGTGAAAAAGAACCCCGGGCGACTGAACTATGGCTCCGCCGGGGGTGGCACCTCGCACCACTTGGCGGGCGAATTGTTCAAGCTGCAGACCCAGACCTTCATCACCCACATCCCGTACCGGGGTGCTGGCCCAGCCCTGCAAGACCTGATTGCGGGCAACGTGGACATGATGTTCGACGGACTGGGCTCTTCGGCGGCCCACATCAAGGGCGGCCGCATCAAGGCCCTCATGGTCTCGGGGGCCAAGCGCAATGCAGCTTTCCCGGACGTGCCTTGCTCGGCCGAGTTGGGTTTGCCCGATTACACCGTCTCCACCTGGTACGGCGTGTGGGCCCCCAAAGGTACGCCTGCTGATGCGCAAGGCCGAGCCATTGAAGAAATCCGCCGAGCCTGCCAGACCGATGAGGCCAAAGCCGTCTGGGCCAACCAGGGGGCGGAATTCCCCAATCTGATCACAGCCCAGTTCGAAGGTTTCATCAAAAAAGAGCTGACCAAGTGGGCTCAGGTGGTCAAGGCTTCCGGGGCCAAGCTCGACTGAGTCTGGCACTGGATGTTCAATGGGCCTGTGATCGGGCCCTTTTTCATGCCTTTTTTCACCTTGCGATTTTGAAACCATGACCCACAACAACCTGTTTTCGGCCCTGCGGGCTGCATTTCCTGCCGATTTGACTGCAGTCGCGGTCGAAACCGACGAAGGCCTGCGCTACAGCTGGCAAGACCTGGACCGCGCCACGGCCATGATGGCCAATTTGCTGCAGTCACTCGATTTGCCCGAAGGCAGCCGGGTGGCGGTGCAGGTTGAAAAATCGGTCGAAGCGATGGTGTTGTATTTGGCATGCTTGCGCGCTGGCTACGTGTTTTTGCCGCTCAACACCGCCTACCAAAGCGCCGAGATCGAGTACTTCATTGGCAACGCCGAGCCTGCTGTGGTGGTGTGCAGTCCGGCCAATTTCGGCTGGGTCAGCAAACTCGCCTTCAAGGCTGGCACGCAGCATGTGTTCACCTTGGGCGATGACCGCACGGGCAGCTTGCTCGAGCGCGCCGCGCACCACAGCGACCAGCACACACCTGCGGCGCGCCAGGCCGATGACCTGGCCGCCATTTTGTACACCAGCGGCACCACCGGCCGCAGCAAAGGGGCGATGCTCACCCACGGCAACTTGCTGAGCAATGCCGTCACGCTCAAGGATTACTGGGGTTGGACGGCGACCGGAGGGCCTACAGGCCAAGGGGACGTGCTCATCCACGCCTTGCCCATCTTCCATGTGCATGGTTTGTTCGTGGCCATCCATGGCGCCTTGATCAACGGCAGCAAGATGATCTGGATGGCCAAGTTCGATCCGAAACGCGTCATTGCCCACATGGCCAAAGCCACGGTCTTTATGGGCGTGCCCACGCTGTATGTGCGCATGCTGGCCGAGCCCACGCTCGACAAGGCGGCCGTGAAAAACATGCGCCTGTTCATTGCGGGGTCTGCCCCCTTGTTGATCGAGACCTTCACCGAATGGCAAGAGCGCACTGGCCACACGATTTTGGAGCGTTACGGCATGAGCGAGACCGCCATGCTGACCTCCAACCCCTATGCCGCCGACCAACGTTATGCCCAACAGTCCGAGCGGCGTGGCGGCACGGTGGGCTTTCCTTTGCCGGGCGTGTCTTTGCGGGTCTTGGGTGACGATGGGCAAGCCTTACCGGTGGGGGAGATCGGTGGCATCCAAGTCAAGGGGCCCAATGTGTTCAAGGGCTACTGGCGCATGCCCGAGAAAACGGCAGAAGAGTTTACGGCTGACGGCTTCTTCAAAACCGGCGATGTGGGCAAGGTCGATGAGCGCGGTTATGTGGTCATCGTCGGCCGCAGCAAGGACTTGATCATCAGTGGCGGCTACAACGTGTACCCGGCCGAGATCGAGGGCTACATCAACGAGATGACCGGCGTGGGTGAAAGCGCTGTGGTGGGTGTGGCGCATCCCGACTTTGGCGAGGTGGGCGTGGCTGTGGTCATTGCCAAGCCCGGGGCCACTGTGCAGCCTGAGGCCATATTGGCCGAGCTCAAGGCCAAGCTGGCGAATTTCAAGATTCCCAAGCGCTGTTTTGTGGTGGCTGAGTTGCCGCGCAACACCATGGGCAAGGTGCAAAAGAACTTGCTGCGCGAGCAATACAAAAACCTGTTTCTCGCCTGATTCAGCCGCAAAGCCCATCGCTCGGGTGGGCCTGGCTGGACCCGAGTGCCCCCTTGGCGGTCACTCGGGTTTGGGCTTGACCGGGTTTGCGCTTCACTTCAGATAAGCGTTTTTCTCGTGCACGCTCTGAATGTGCTGAGCTGCTTGCGCCGGAGTGATGTCCTGGTTGATCACTTTCACGTTGGCGTACCAAAGTTCTTCTTCCATGGAGGGCCAGACGCGGTTGATTTTCTGGGCGTTCAGGCGGATCGTGTCCTGACAGCTGCGCCGCCAAGCCATCATCTCCTGGCCCAAGGGGTCATTGAATTTGACCGGGTGGTCCGCCAAAGGAAAGTAGCCGGTCAGCGTGTCCGTGAGCAATTGGGCGAAATCGGCGGTGCCCAGCCAGGCGATGAACTTGAGCGCGGCCGCCTGGTTCGGGCTGTTTTTGTTCACGCCAATGCCGAAATCGGGGTGCACCGAGATGTGGCAAGCCTGACCTTCGTGTTCAACCGGTGGCTTGAAGACACCCAGCTCAATGGGTTTTTTGTAAGCAAAGCTGGTGCTGCGCAAAAAGTCGATGTCCCAAGAACCCGACGGGTAAACCGCCGCGTTGCCGGTGGCAAACAACAGCTGAATGTCACCGTTGGACATGCTGTTTTGCTCGGGGTGCATGTAGGGCTTGAGCTGGGCCATCATCTGCCAGGCCTTGAGAAAGCCCGGGTCGGTGAATTTGACCGTGCCCTCGATCAGCCCCTGTCGGGCCTTTTCGCCTTCCCAAAAGTTGGGCCCCAAGCCGGTGAACACCACTTGGGTGGATTCCCACATGTCGGCCGTGCCCAGTGCCAGCGGGGTCACGGTTTGGCTGGCCTTCACTTGGCTGAGCAATTGGTAGAACTGAGCCCAAGTCGATGGGGGCTCGAGTTTCAGGTCCTGCAGGATTTTTTTGTTGTAAAACAGACCATGCATGACGTAGGCCACGGGCAGGCAGTAAGTGGTGGCGCTGTCGTCGGTGGTCCAGGCACGACGGGCCTGCGGGTTGAAGTTTTTGAGCGCCTCTTCTTTCAGGGGCAGCAGGTAACCCTTGGCCTGCATGCGCACGCTGGCGTCGAAGGGTCTGCAAAAAATCAGGTCGCCTGCGCGTCGGGTGGACAGCCTGGCCTCCAGCCGCGAATCGTAGGCCAGAGGTTCCTCGGGTTTGAACTTCAACTTGATCTCGGGGTGCTGTCGCTGAAAGGCCGGGATCAGGACCTTGTCCCAGAAGATCTGGTCGTCTTTGCGCCAGCTCTCAAGCGTCAACTCCTGGCCATGCGCGGTGCCCAGACCCAGTGCCGAGCCGATGAGCAGGGCGATGCCCAAGACGCTGGCCCACAGCGGGTAAGGGGCGCTTGGGCTTGGCCGGTTGGTGCAAAGGCGTTGCCATAAAAGTGTGCTCATGGGCCGATGGGGTGGGTTTTAATGAATTCATTTTAGTTAATTTTTACCCTTAAGTCCCTTTGATCAGGGGCTTATGTACCCACCTCTTGGCTGCCAAGCTCATTCAGCGCGGACCTTGCACCCGCTGCCCCCCTCTCAGCGCAGCACCAGCACCGGAATGTGCGAATGGGTCAGCACCTGTTGGGTTTCGCTGCCCAACAGCAAGCGCTTGATGCCTTTGCGGCCGTGTGAGGCCATGACGATCAGGTCGGCTTTGTGTTTTTTGGCTGCCGCAATGATGGCGTCAGAAACGACGTCGGATTTGACGGTGATGGTTTTGGTGCTGACGGCTTTGGCCTTGGCGCTTTTTTCGACCGCGGCCAATTGGACTTGAGCGGCTTCGGTCCACTGGCTTTCCACGCGCGAGATCTCATCGCTGGACAGGGGGATGCTGCCTTCAAAGTACGCCTGCGGGTAGCGCGGCACCACCTTGATGGCGACCAGCTCTGCGCCACAGGTGACCGCCAGATCGATGGCGCTGGTCACGGCTTTTTTGGACAAGGTGGAACCGTCGGTGGCCACAAGGATGCGTTGGTACATGAGGAGCTCCTGTTAAAAATGACAAGAACACAGCTTAAAAGCGCGGCAAAAGGCAGCGCTTGATGTACATCAAGCTTTGATCGGGGCGGCTGTCGTATCTTCGAAACATGACCCAAGTCAATGTTTTGCCAGGCCAGCAACCCGCTTTTCCTCAAGCGTTGGAATCGGTTGCGTCTGAGCAGGCACAAGCCCAAAGCGACACCCCGCAGCAGCGGCTGGAATTGCTCGATGCGCCCGAGGAGTGGGCGGCATTCAGCTTGCCCGAAAAAACCGAATCGGGCTGCTGGCGCTCCAGCGTGGTCTTCGAGGGCATGCATTGCGCGGCCTGCGCCATCACGCTCGAAGATGCTTTGCGCGCCGTGCCGGGCGTGCAGTCGGTGCAAATCAGCGGTGCCAGCCACCGGGGTCAGATCGTCTGGTCGCCCGAGCTGACCCGACCCTCCGAGTGGATGCGTTCGATCGAGCGCCATGGCTACAAGGCCTTGCCCGCCAACGATGCCCACGCCCATGCGCGCAGGCGCGAAGAGGCCCGGCGCATGGTCTGGCGTTGGGCTGTGGCGGCGCTTTGCATGATGCAAGTCATGATGTACGCCACGCCAACGTACCTGACGCAGCCGGGTGAAATTTCGGACGAAGCCGTGCATTTGCTGCGCTGGGCGTCCTGGGTGTTGTCCTTGCCGGTGATGTTTTTCTCATGCACCCCGTTTTTCAGCAGTGCCTGGCGCGACCTGCGCGAGCGCCAGATCAGCATGGACTTGCCCGTAGCGCTGGGTATGGTCGTGACCTTTGTGGTCAGCACGCTGGGCACCTTCGAGCCCCAAGGGCCGTTTGGGGCCGAGGTCTTTTTTGACTCGTTCACCATGTTTGTGTTCTTTTTGCTCACGGGCCGCTGGCTGGAGCTGCGCATGCGCGACCGCACGGCCGGGGCGCTGGAGGCGGTGCTCAACCGCTTGCCCGACAGTGTGCGCAAGCGCCAGACCGATGGCACTTGGGCGCTCATGTCCATTCGCCGCTTGCAAGTCGGTGATGTGATCGAGGTCTTGCCCGGTGAGGCTTTTGCGGGCGATGGCCTCGTGTTGGCGGGCCAAACCCAGGTGGACGAGGCCCTGCTGACCGGTGAGTCGAGGCCCTTGGCACGCAGCGTGGGTGACCGCGTCATTGCAGGCAGCCACAACCTGAGCGGCACGCTGCAGGTGCAGATCGAGCAAATTGGCGCGGCTACGCGCTATGCACAAATTGTGTCGCTGATGGAAAGCGCCTCGGTTTCCAAGCCCGCCATGGCGCAGCTGGTGGACCGCTGGGCCAAGCCCTTTTTGGTGGCGGTGATGTTGGCTTCGTTGGCCTCGGCCATTTATGGGTGGCCGACCGACCCCGCGCACGCGGTGATGGTGGCCGTCGCCGTGCTGATCGTGACCTGTCCTTGCGCTTTGTCGCTGGCCAC
The DNA here is from genome assembly GCA_027486555.1 of Comamonadaceae bacterium. Lineage (GTDB taxonomy): Bacteria > Pseudomonadota > Gammaproteobacteria > Burkholderiales > Burkholderiaceae_C > Limnohabitans_A. The sequence goes on along the minus strand of JAIXOX010000059.1, from coordinate 29,056 downwards.
GCCAGCGGCCATGCTCGCCACAGCCGGGGCCTTGGCGCGCAGCGGTGTGTTGGTGCGACGTCTGAGCGCCCTGCAAAACCTGGCCCAAATTGACACGGTGATTTTTGACAAGACCGGAACCCTGACACGCGATGCATTTGAAGTGGTCCACATCCACATCCGCGACGGCGTGAGCGAGGCCCAGGCGCTGGACTGGGCAGGCTGCCTGGCGCGTCATTCTCTTCACCCGGTCTCTCGCGCCTTGTGGTCCGAGGCACGGCGTCGCGCCGAAGCCGCTGGGCGTTTGGACGCGCTGGATGCATTGACTACCCAAGATGTGAGCGAGCTGGCAGGGCAGGGCGTGCAAGGCGTTTTGACGCAGTCGGGCCTTTGTCCCCAAGCCTTGCGTTTGGGTTCGGCCGCTTTTTGCGCTGCACCAACACGCGACGGTCACCATCTTCAGGTCAGCCTGGCCGATGCGTCAGGCTGGCTGGCCAGCTTTGAGTTGGCTGAGCAAGTGCGCCCCGAGGCGGCGGGTGTGGTGCGTACCTTGGCACAAATGGGTTTGACCCTGAAAGTGTTGTCGGGCGACGGTCCTGCTGCGGTGGCCCAGGTGGCTCAGGCCGTGGGCATTGCGGATGCGCAAGGCGGCTGCAGCCCCCAGCACAAATTGCAAGCCCTGCAGGCCTTGCAGGCCCAGGGGCACAAAGTGGCCATGGTGGGTGATGGCCTCAACGATGGCCCGGTGCTGGCCGGTGCCGATGTGTCTTTTGCGCTGGGCCAGGCGGTGCCGCTGGCGCAGTCCAAATCCGATTTTGTGCTGATGGGTGGGCAACTTGGTGTGTTGGTCAGCACCTTGCAGCGCAGCCGCCAAACGATGCGCATCGTCCGGCAAAACCTGTGGTGGTCGGCGGTCTACAACGCCGCTTGTGTGCCACTGGCCCTGATGGGCTGGTTGCCCGCTTGGGCAGCAGGCCTGGGCATGGCGCTCAGCTCTTTGCTGGTGGTGCTCAATGCCTTGCGCCTGTCCCAGGCCTTGCCTGATTCGCTGCAGAAGCAGGCGCTGGTCCTTCAATCCGTTTGAGGAAGCCGCATGGACATTCTTTATTTGCTGATCCCACTGTCTGTGGCTTTGGTGTTTTTCATCCTGGCGGGGCTGTGGTGGGCAATTGACCGAGGCCAATTTGAAGACATTGAGGCCGAAGGTGAGCGAATTTTGCGTGACGATTGATTTCGATCAAGTTCTAGCAATGTGCGCCCATGCACACTCGGTTTGAAGATTTAAAAACAAGAGGTCAACATGAAATTTGCCAATATGCAGGCGACGTCTTACAACGACAAGGTTGTCAGGCAGTTCGCCATCATGACGGTGGTCTGGGGTGTGGTGGGCATGCTGGTGGGCGTGATCATCGCGGCCCAGCTGACTTGGCCGGAGCTCAACTTCGGCATTTCCTGGCTCAGCTATGGGCGCTTGCGCCCATTGCACACCAACGCGGTGATTTTTGCGTTCGGGGGTTGCGGCTTGTTCGCTGCCGCTTATTACGTGGTGCAGCGCACCTGCAACGTGCGCTTGTTCAATGACAAGCTGGCCGCTTTCACTTTTTGGGGTTGGCAATTGGTCATTGTGCTGGCCGCCATTTCCTTGCCCCTGGGTTTCACCCAAGGCAAGGAATACGCCGAACTCGAGTGGCCCATCGACATCTTGATCGCGCTGGTCTGGGTGGCCTTTGCGGTGGTGTTTTTTGGCACTGTGGGCACCCGCAAGGTGCGTCACATTTATGTGGCCAACTGGTTCTTTGGTGCCTTCATCATTGCCGTGGCTTTGTTGCACTTGGTCAACAGCGCTGCGCTGCCTGTGGGCATGATGAAGTCCTACTCGGCCTACGCCGGTGTGCAAGACGCGATGGTGCAATGGTGGTATGGCCACAACGCGGTAGGCTTCTTTTTGACGGCAGGTTTTCTGGGCATGATGTATTACTTCATCCCCAAGCAGGCCGAGCGTCCTGTGTACTCGTATCGCCTGTCGATCGTGCACTTTTGGGCGCTGATCTTCACCTACATGTGGGCCGGTCCCCACCACCTGCACTACACCGCCTTGCCTGACTGGACCCAGTCCATTGGCATGGTCTTCTCACTGATTTTGTTGGCGCCCAGCTGGGGCGGCATGATCAACGGCATCATGACTTTGTCGGGCGCTTGGCACAAACTGCGTGACGACCCGATCCTGCGCTTTTTGATCGTGTCCCTGTCTTTCTACGGCATGTCGACCTTTGAAGGCCCGATGATGTCCATCAAGACCGTCAACGCCCTGAGTCACTACACCGACTGGACTGTGGGCCATGTGCACTCGGGTGCCTTGGGCTGGGTGGGTCTGGTGACCATGGGCTCGATGTACTACCTGATTCCCCGCCTGTTTGGCCAAAAGCAGATGTACAGCGTCAAGGCCATTGAGATCCACTTTTGGACCGCCACCATCGGCATCGTGATCTACATCGCCGCCATGTGGATTGCTGGGGTCATGCAGGGCCTGATGTGGCGCGCCATCAACGCCGACGGCACCTTGACCTACACCTTTGTGGAATCGGTCAAAGCCACTTACCCCTTCTATGTGTTGCGCTTGATCGGTGGTTTGCTGTACCTGACGGGCATGGTCATCATGCTCTGGAACACCATCAAGACCGTGACCCAAGGCCGTTCGGTTGAAGTCCGCATCCCCACACTTGCCCCCGCACACGCCTGAGGAGAAATACAACATGGCTGAAACCCCAAAAACAGGCGGTCTTTCTCACGAGAAAGTCGAGACCAACAACTTCCTGATGATCGTGCTGATCCTGGTGGTGCTGCTGGTCGGCGGCATGGTTGAAATCGTGCCCTTGTTCTTCCAGAAGTCCACCACCGAGCCGGTGCCGGGCCTCAAGCCCTACACCGCGATGCAAGTGGTGGGGCGTGATATTTACGTGCGCGAAGGCTGCTACAACTGCCACTCGCAGATGATCCGTCCCTTCCGCGCAGAGACATTGCGATACGGCTCTTACTCTCTGGCTGGTGAATTTGTATACGACCGCCCCTTCCAGTGGGGCAGCAAGCGAACAGGTCCCGATTTGGCCCGCGTGGGTGGCCGCTACAGCGACGAATGGCACCGCATCCACCTGACCAACCCGCGTGATCTGGTGCCCGAGTCCAACATGCCCGCCTACCCTTGGCTGGAAAAAACGCCCGCGAATGCGGCAAGTATCCAGGCCCACATGAACGGCTTGCGCACCTTGGGTGCGCCGTACAGCGACGAAGAAATTGCCAAAGCACCGGAAGAAGTCAAGGGCAAAACCGAGCTGGACGCTGTCATCGCCTACCTGCAGGTGCTGGGCACCCACCGCAAATAAGGAATGGTCATGGACATCAACATCCTGAGATCCATCGTCACCTTGCTCGCCTTTTGCTGTTTTATCGGCATCGTGGTGTGGGCCTGGTCGCGCCGTAACCAAGCCAGCTTTGACGAGGCGGCCCAACTGCCGTTTCGCCAAGACGACTGAGCGGTCCTCCAGAAATTAAAAAAATACCAAGGAATCTCCATGAGTGACTTCATCAGCAATTTCTGGCACTTGTATGTGGCTGGCATCACGCTGGTCAGCATCATTGCCTGTCTGCTTTTGTTGTGGTTCAGCGGCAAGGCCAAGGCCATGACCGCCAACGACAACACCACCGGCCACGTCTGGGACGGCGACCTGCGCGAGATGAACAACCCGCTGCCACGCTGGTGGGTGGGCTTGTTCATCATCACCATCATTTTTGCTTTTGTTTACCTCGCCATGTACCCGGGTGCAGGCAGCTTCGCAGGCAAATTTGGTTGGTCATCGGCCGGTCAGTACGAGGCCGAAGTGGCCAAAGGCAATGCCGAAGTGGCCCCGCTGTATGCCAAGTTCTCGGGGATGCCGCCCGAAGAAGTGTCCAAGGACCCGCAGGCCCTGGCCATTGGCGACCGCCTGTTCATGAACAACTGCGCGCAGTGCCACGGCTCTGATGCACGCGGCAGCAAAGGCTTCCCCAACTTGGCCGACTCCGATTGGCTGTATGGCGGCACACCCGATGCGATCAAAGCGACCTTGGTGCAAGGGCGCATGGGCAATATGCCGCCCATGGCTGCTGCAGTGGGCACACCCGATGACGTGCGCAACGTGGCGCACTATGTGCTGAGCCTGTCGGCCAGCCCCCATGATTCATTGCGCGCACAGTTGGGCAAGTCCAAGTTTGGTGCTTGCGCGGCTTGCCACGGCATGGACGGCAAGGGCAACCACGCCATGGGTGCGCCCAATTTGACGGACGACACTTGGTTGCACGGCTGGGGTGAGAACGCCATCGTGAACATCATCAACAACGGCAAAGTCAACGTCATGCCCGCACAGTCCGCCAAGTTGACGGAAGGCCAGATCCACGTCTTGGCGTCTTACGTCTGGGGCCTGTCCAACAACGCTGTAGCCAGCGCCTCGGTGAGCCCTGCCAAGTGATCTGAACCCCCTGCATCAGGCTGGATCTGATTCAGGATTTGAACCAAGGTCTGTATTTTGTCCACCCCTGAAGATCGCCCCTCTCGCAGCGTGATTCCAATCACCCCCGTGCCCGCCGAGGGCGATGTGGAGATGGTGTCGCTGTACCAAGCGCACCAAAAAATCTACCCCCGCAGTGTTCAGGGCGTGTTCGCCAAATGGCGTTGGCTGATGGTCGTGATCACACAGCTGGTTTTTTACGGCCTGCCCTGGCTGGAGTGGGGCCAGCGCCAGGCGGTGCTGTTTGACCTGGGTGCTCGCCGTTTCTACATCTTCGGCCTGGTGTTGTACCCGCAGGACTTCATTTACCTGACGGCTTTGCTGGTCATCTCGGCGCTGTCGCTGTTTTTGTTCACGGCAGTCGCCGGGCGTTTGTGGTGTGGTTTTGCTTGCCCGCAAACGGTTTACACCGAAATTTTCTTGTGGATCGAGCGCCAGTTTGAAGGCGACCGTTCCGCGCGCATGCGACTCGATGCCGCGCCTTTGAGCTTCAACAAGGCCTGGCGCAAAACCGGCAAGCAACTGGCCTGGATCGTGTTGTCGCTCTGGACAGGCTTGAGCTTTGTCGGCTACTTCACGCCGATTCGCGAGTTGACGGCATCCATCTTGTCGCTGGGTTTTGGCCCCTGGGAAATTTTCTGGATTCTGTTTTACAGCTTGGCCACCTACGGCAATGCGGGCTTCATGCGCGAGCAGGTGTGCAAATACATGTGCCCCTATGCGCGTTTTCAGAGCGCCATGTTCGACAAGGACACCCTGATCGTGACTTACGACGAAGCGCGGGGTGAGCCGCGCGGTGCCCGCTCCAAGAAGGCGGACACCAAAGCCCTGGGGCTGGGCGCTTGTGTCGACTGCACCTTGTGTGTGCAGGTCTGCCCCACGGGCATCGACATCCGCAAAGGTTTGCAGTACGAATGCATTGGCTGTGGGGCCTGTGTGGACGTGTGCGACAACGTGATGGACAAGGTGGGCTATGAGCGTGGCCTGATCAAGTTCTCCACGCAAAACGCCATGGACAAGGGATGGAGCTGGGCTCAAACCCTGCGGCGCATTTTCCGCCCTCGCGTGTTGGTTTACACCGCTGTGCTGTGGGCCATCATCATTGGCGTTGGCGTGTCCTTGTGGAACCGAGAACCGTTCAAGGTGGACATCGTGCGCGACCGCGCCACCATGGCCCGCATCGTGGCGGGCGGCAAGATTGAAAACGTTTATCGCCTGCAGATCATGAACGCGGCTGAACAAAACCTGACGTTCCACCTGCAGGTCAATGGCTTGCCGGGCTTGAATCTGGCGAGCGAAACGGAGGTGCAAGTGGCCGCCACAGAGTCGCGCTGGGTGTCTGTTCGTTTGCAGTTGCCCTATGATGCGGCCCCAGCCGGTTCGCACCCGATCCATTTCCGAATCGAATCACGTTCGCCCAACGGCCAATCGGTCGGACAGCTGAGCGAAAAAACAGTCTTCCTGGTCCCTCGCTGAGTGACCTCCATTTTTGAAAGACAAGCATGAACAAGGTTCTCAATGCGCGCAAAGAGGGGCAACCCTGGTGGCGTTTTGGCTTGGTGTGGATGGTTTTTGGCGGCCCTGCCGTGGTGGTGGTGGCTGGTTTCATCACGCTCTACATTGCTGTGACCAACCCCGATCCAGTGCTCGAAGTCACGCCGCGCACAGCCTCGCAAGAGCGCCAGGGCATCACCCACGTTCCGGCCATGCAGGGGCGCAACCATGCTGCCACGGGCGAGTTGCCTGCTGCGCTGCAAGCGCCTGCTGCCGAACCCACCAAACCGTGATTCCGAAGGGAGACACCATGCTCGCTCAACGTTGGATGTGGATCACCTGGCCTGCTTTTTTGGTGGCGGGACTGCTGGAAGTTTTGGTCTTCGCGTTTGTGGATCCGCATGACCTGCATTGGTTCGGGCAAGACCTGGACCTGTCCAGACAAGCGATTTACACACTGGCCTTTTTTGCGTTCTGGGTCTTGGCCATGGTGTCCAGTGCTTTGACTGCGCTGCTGGGCCTGTCCTCGGCAGAAGTGAACCGCTGAAAGCACCGAGCGAACTGTTCAGTGCGTGAACTCAGGGCTCAGTGGCAATGGGAGGTGTTGTTGACCAGCCGCTGCAAGTTTTCCGTGTCCAGAATGCGCACATGGCGTTGCTTGACTTCGAGGGTGCCATCCTCGACGAACTTGGAGAAAGTGCGGCTGACTGTTTCGAGCTTGAGGCCCAGGTAGCTGCCGATCTCTTCGCGCGTCATGCGCAAGACCAGCTCGGATTGGGAAAATCCACGGGCATTCAGGCGCTGCACCAGGTTCAGCAAAAAAGCGGCCAAGCGCTCTTCGGCGCGCATGCTGCCCAGCAGCAGCATCACGCCATGCTCGCGCACGATTTCGCGGCTCATGATCTTGTGCACATGGTGCTGCAAGGCTGTCACTTCGCGTGATATTTCTTCGATCCTGTCAAATGGCATCACGCAAACTTCTGCGTCTTCCAAGGCGACAGCATCGCAGCTGTGTTGGTCATTCACAATGCCGTCCAGGCCAATGATTTCACCCGCCATTTGAAAACCGGTCACCTGATCGCGGCCGTCTTCTGTGGCCAGGCAGGTTTTGAAAAAACCGGTGCGGATGGCGTAAAGGGACGTGAACTTTTCGCCATTGGTGAACAGGGTGTCGCCGCGTTTGATTTTTCGGCGCACCGCCACGAGGTCATCGAGGCGGTTCAGGTCATGCTCGCTCAGGCCCATGGGCATGCACAACTCGCGCAGGTTGCAGTTGGAACAGGCGACTTTGATGGCTTGGGGATTCATGGTTTATCTCTTGGTTGTGCAATGGATTTGCCTTGGATCAAGACTTGAGCTTATAGCGAAAATTGCGCCAAATTTGCGGGTATACCCTGTCTTTGCAGGAAATCCCCGAAAACCAGTAAAGGGTTTGACCTGAGTCAACAAACCGGCAGATGCGAACGGGCAAAGTGTGGTCTTGTTTTGACCACATTTGAATTAAGGGGCAGACACATGTCCGTCATCACGCCTGAGTTGCTCGCACGCTTTGATGTGCCCGGCCCGCGCTACACCTCCTACCCCACAGCCGACCGTTTTGTTGAAGCCTTTGGCGAGGCCGATTACGTGCAGGCGCTCCAGCAGCGCCAATCGGGCACGCTGAGCAAGCAGCCACCGCTGTCGCTGTATGTGCACATCCCGTTTTGCGAATCGCTGTGCTACTACTGCGCCTGCAACAAAATCATCACCAAGCACAAAGAGCGGGCAGCAGATTATTTGCGTTACCTTCGCAAAGAGGTCGAGTTGCACACCCAGCATTTGGGGCGTGGCCAGGCGGTCAGTCAATTGCATCTGGGCGGCGGCACGCCCACCTTCATGAGCGATGAGGAGTTACGGCAACTCATGGCCTTGCTGCGCGAGCACTTCAAATTTGTGCCCGGCGGTGAATATTCGGTGGAAGTCGATCCCCGCACCGTCGACGAGCAGCGTCTGGCGGTGCTGGCCGAATTGGGTTTCAACCGCCTGAGTTTTGGCGTGCAGGACTTTGACCCTGCGGTGCAAAAAGCCGTGCACCGCATCCAGCCTGCGGAGCAGGTGTTTGCCTTGGTCGAGGCGTCCCGCCGATTGGGTTTTGAGTCGGTCAATGTGGACCTGATCTATGGTTTGCCTTTGCAAACCCCCGAATCTTTTGACCGCACCTTGGCGCAAGTCAACCGCCTGCGCCCGGACCGCATTGCCCTGTATGCCTATGCGCATTTGCCCGAACGCTTCAAGCCGCAGCGCCGCATCCATGCGGAAGATCTGCCAGCTGGGGCGGCCAAGGTGGCCATGCTCTCGCGCTCGCTCGACGCCTTGACCGACGCGGGCTATGTCTACATCGGCATGGACCACTTCGCCTTGCCGGGTGACGCCCTGGCTGTGGCCAAACGGCAGGGGCGCTTGCACCGCAATTTTCAAGGCTACAGCACGCAGGCCGATTGCGATTTGATTGCGCTGGGCGTGTCCTCGATTGGCCGCATTGGCTCGACCTACAGCCAGAACGCCAAGACGATGGAAGAGTATGCCGATCTGCTTGACCAAGGCCATTTGCCGGTGGTGCGTGGCTTGGCGCTCACGCGCGACGACCTGATCCGCCGCTCGGTCATCATGGCGCTCATGTGCCAAGGGCATGTGCAATACGAGTCCATCAACCTGGCCTGGCTGGTCGACTTCAAGACCTTGTTTGCCCAAGAGCTGATCCAACTTGATGAGATGCAAGCGCAAGGCTTGGTGCAGTTGAGCGAGAGCGGCATTCAGGTCACGGCCATGGGCTGGTTTTTTGTGCGCGGCGTGGCCATGGTGTTTGACCGTTATGTGCAAGCCGACCGCAACCGCTCACGCTTTTCCAAAATCATTTGATACCCTGCGCACATGGGTTGGGCCGCATCGGGGGCGTTCTGCATTGAGGCTGGCCCCCATCGCCGACAATGCAACTCTTGACATTCAAACGAACACACCATGCAAAGCTCTTTGGCCATCACGGCCTTGATGATGGGGGTGCTGGGTGGCCCGCACTGCGTGGCCATGTGTGGCGCAGCCTGCGCGGGGCTGGGCCAGGCGGCGGGTGAGCGGCGCGGCCAAGCTTTGCTGGCTTTTCAGTTGGGCCGCTTGGGCGGCTATGCACTGCTGGGTGCCGTGGCCGCGGCCAGTGTGCAGGGCTTGGGTTGGTTGACCACGCAGTCAGCGGCCATTCGCCCCGTCTGGACCCTGTTGCACCTGACGGCCTTGGTGCTGGGCTTGTTGCTCATGCTGCAGGCTAGGCAACCCGTGTGGCTCGATGCCGCAGCGCGCCGTTTGTGGGCGCGCGTGCGGGCCTTCAACACCCGCTGGGGGCGCGCCGCACCCTGGATGGTGGGCGGGCTGTGGGCCTTCATGCCCTGCGGCTTGCTCTATTCGGCCCTGATGGTGGCGGCCTTGACCAGTCAGCCGCTGGAAGGCGCAGCCACCATGGCCTTGTTTGCCTTGGGCAGCAGCATCAGCCTGTGGGCTGGGCCATGGCTGTTTTTGCGCATGCAGACCTTGGGCGATGGGGCTTGGGGCATGCGTGTGGCTGGCCTGGCGCTGGCGTCTGTGTCGGCCTGGGCCTTGTGGATGGGCTTGGTGCATGACCAAGCGCCTTGGTGCGTTACACCCTGACACCAAAGCGCAGGGCCCGAGGCGTGTCACACCCGCTGCGGCGTTCAGAATCATGGCGGTAAGTGCCCGTTGTTTTTGCCACCTTCTGCGAAAGACTCTCCATGAAATTGATTCGAACACCCTCGATGGCTTTGGCCCTGATGACGGCGCTGGCCCTGCCTGTTGCATCCGTGCAAGCCCAAAGTGCAGCCAGTTCCACCCAAGCAGTACAAGCCGCACTGAACCAAGTCCTGCACCTCAGTGCCTCAGCCCAGACCGAGGTCCCGCAAGACTGGTTGGTGATCACCCTGTCTGTGCAAAAAGAAGGCTTGCAGGCCCCTGCCGTGCAAAAACAGCTCAACGCCATGGTGTCCGCCGCATTGGCTGTGGCCACCCCGATGGCCAAAGCCGGGGCTCTGGAGGTGAAAACGGGCGAGATGAATGTGTCCCCGCGCTATGGCCGTGACGGCAAGATGAACGGTTGGGTGGGCTCGGCGCAACTTGTTTTGCAAGGCCGGGATGTCGAGCAAATCACCACACTCGCAGGGCGCATGCCCGATTTGACGGTGTCGCAGATCGACTGGCGGCTGAGTCCTGAGCAGAAAACTGGGGCAGAAGCGCGCATCCAGGCCGAAGCGGTGGCGCAATTTCAGAGCAAGGCCCAATCGCTCACACAGCAGTTCGGCTTTGCGGCTTATACGCTCAGAGAAGTGCGCGTGAGTGCCCAGGAGGTGGGCGAGGGCTCTGTCATGCCGCGCATGGCCATGGCCCAGATGGACGCGCCCTCGCCGATGCCCGTTCCAGCGGTGGTCGGCAAGTCGCGCGTGGTGGTGAACATTTCGGGCAGCATTGTGCTGCGTTGAGTTGGCAGGCCTGCAGCCTGAATCGGGGCTGCTGGCCCGGCATCAAGCGGCGCTCAAGCCTTTGTTGAACATGTACACCGCAAGAAACACCAAGAAGAAAGAAAACACCCTTTTCAGTTTCTTCACAGGCAGTCGATGCGCAGCTCTGGCACCAAAAGGGGCGGTCACAACGCTGAAACAGGCAATGACGGCCATGCCAGGCAACCAGATATAGCCAAGTGACCAGGCGGGCAGGTTCTCCAGTTTCATACCGCTGATGACAAAGCCGGTGACATTCGCCAATGCAATGGGAAATCCCAAGGCGGCGCTGGTGCCAATGGCGTTGTGTATCGCCACGTTGCACCAAGTCATCAAAGGCACACTCACAAAAGCCCCCCCAGCCCCGACCAAGCCAGACAGCAAGCCGATCAGGCCACCCATGCCCAATTGACCCGCGAAACCCGGCATTTGACGCGTTGGCTTGGGTTTCTTATCCAAGAACATTTGGAAGGCAGAAAAAGACACAAACAGGCCAAACAAAATGGCCAGTGTGGCGCCTTTCACGGCCACAAAAATCCAGAGGCTGGCTAGGGCACTGCCCAGCACAATGCCAGGCGCTAAACCTTTGACCAAGTCCCATCGCACAGCACCCAACTTTTGGTGGGTTCGCACGCTGGAGATGGATGTGAACAAAATGGTCGACATGGACGTCACAATCGCCATTTTGATGGACAGGTCCTCTGCGACGCCCATGTTGCCGAGTAAGAAACTCAACACGGGAACCATCATCAAGCCACCGCCCAAACCCAACAACCCGGCCATGAACCCCACCACCGTGCCAGTCAGGGCCAGTTCCAAAAAGATTTGAGCTTCCATGGTGCTCAGACCAGTCCGAGCTTTTGTGCCATGCCAATGCGTTGCAACTTACCGGTCGCCCCTTTGGGAATTTCATCCATCAGCAAAACTTTGCGCGGCACCTTGAAATCAGCCAACCGGGTTGCCGTGTATTCGCGCAGCTCTTTTTCAGTGGCCGTCATGCCCTCGCGCAAGACCACGGCAGCGCCCACTTCCTCGCCCAATTTGTCATGGGGGATGCCAAAGCAAACCACCTGTGCGACTGCAGGGTGGTCCATCAAAACTTCATCGACTTCGCGTGGGCTGATTTTTTCACCGCCGCGGTTGATGATTTCTTTGAGCCTGCCTGTGATGCTGACATAACCCTGTGCATCCAAGACGCCTTGGTCACCGGTTCTGAACCATCCATTCGTGAAGGCTTCTGCGTTGGCTTTGTCGTTGTTCTCGTAGCCAGGCGTGACGTTGCTGCCGCGGATCACAATTTCACCCGTACTCCCTGTTGGCAACAAGTCACCTTCTGCACTCATGATGGCAATCTCGGGGCCTGCGGCCAAACCGACAGTGCCCGGTTTTCTTTGGCCAGGCGGCAGCGGATTGCAAGCCATTTGGTGGGCCGCTTCGGTCATGCCATAAGCTTCGATCACCGGGGCCTTGAAGGTGGCTTCGAGCTCTGCCAAAACCTGCGGTGGCAATGAGGAGGATGACGAACGAATGAATCGAAGTGGCACCCTGGCGATGACCTCTTTGTTGTTGGTTGACCTGGACAAAATAGCCTGGTGCATGGTGGGCACTGCGGTGTACCAAGTGGGCTTGACTTCGTCCATTTGGCTGAAGAACTTCAATGCATTGAAGCCACTGGTGCAAAACACTTCCCCGCCTTGAGACAGCGGCGCCAAGATGCCGGCAATCAGGCCGTGAATGTGAAACAGGGGCATGACATTCAAGCCGCGATCGGCACTGGTAAAGCGCGTGCTGAGGGCAATGTTTTGCGCTGAAGCACTCACGTTGCGGTGTGTCAGTGGAACAATTTTGGGGCGCGATGTGGTGCCCGATGTGTGAAGGACCAAGGCCACGTCGTCAGGCTGTGCTTGACCAGGATGCTGGGCCGCCTTGGGCGAAAGGCCGTTCATGTTCAGCGTGAAAGAGCCTGCGCCCATAGAGGGTGTGGGTTCGAGTTCAATGAGTGCGATGCCCATTTTGGCGGCCACGGCCACGGCAGGACTGCTCGAACCTTTTTCAACGACCAAGGCTTTGGCGTTCAAGTCATTCAGGTAAAACTCGAATTCATCGGCACGGTAGCTGGGGTTCAAGGGCGCTGACGTACAGCAGCAGGCCACAGTCACAAAACTGGCCGCCATTTCTGCGCTGTTGGGCAAAACAAGTGCCACCCGATCGTTCCTGCCAATACCAACTTGGTTCAATTCTTTTTGCACATAGTTGTTCAGTTGCCTTAACGCTGAATAACTCAGAGGCGCACTGTTAGCGGCCGTTAAGCAAACAGACTGGTCATGACCAAAAGCCAAAAGATCTATCAGGGTTTTCATGGGTGTAGGACTAAAAGTGTGAATTGTGGATATTTTTTACTCGACAAGTTGCCAAGCATTCTATTAGGATACCCCAGAGTCGAATAACTTACCAAGGAGTATATTTTGAAAACCCACCTGTCGATCTTCCTTAAAACTGCTGCCTTGGTAGCAGGCGGCTTCTTCTTTTCGAACACATTTGCACAGGCCAAATGGGAGCCCACCAAAAGTGTTGAATTCATCGTGCCCGCTGGCACAGGCGGTGGCGCTGATCAAATGGCACGGTTCCTTCAAGGCGTCATCAGCAAGCACAAACTGATGGCCCAACCTTTGGTGGTGGTCAACAAGTCGGGGGGTGCTGGTGCAGAAGGATTTTTGGATGCCAAAGGGGCTCGTCCGGATGGTCACAAAATCATCATCACGCTGTCCAATTTATTCACCACACCTTTGGCAACGGGCGTGCCCTTCAATTGGAAGGACTTGACACCTGTGGCCATGCTGGCATTGGACGAGTTTGTGCTTTGGGTCAATGCCGAGTCGCCTTACAAATCGGTGGGCGACCTCACCAAGGCCATGAAACAAGCTGAATCTGGCAAATTCAAAATGGGTGGAACCGGCTCCAAGCAGGAAGATCAGATCATCACTGTGGCCATTGAAAAAGCCACAGACAAAAAAATGATCTACATCCCTTTTAAAGGCGGTGGTGATGTGGCGGTTCAATTGGTGGGAAAGCACGTGGACACCACGGTGAACAACCCGATTGAAGCGGTGGCCCATTGGAAGGGCGGCACTTTGAGAGCGTTGTGTGTGTTTGATTCCCAGGTCATGCCTTATCCCAAAAAAATCACCCCCACACAGTCTTGGAAAGACATTCCCACCTGCAAATCGCAAGGCCTCGACGTAGAGTATTTGATGTTGCGCGGCATTTTCATGCCGCCCAAGGCCACGCCAGCACAAGTGGCTTATTTCACCGATGTTTTCCAAAAAGTACGCCAACTCCCTGAGTGGAAAGAATTCATGGAGACTGGTGCTTTCAAAGAAACTTTCATGACGGGACAGCAGTTTCAAGATTGGTTGCTCAAAGCAGAGGTGGAGCATTTCCGTCTCATGCGTGAAGCTGGCTTCCTGGCCAAATAAAAACCTGGAAGGACCTCATCATGAAATCAGGTGCACACCTGCAAATGCGGTGGATGGAGTTGTTGGTGGCGGCATGCTTTATGGGTGTGAGCTTGTTGGTCATCACAGACAGTATTCGCGTAGGCAATTCATGGGGCAATGATGGCCCAGAGCCTGGATACTTTCCTTTTTACATTGGTTGCCTTTTGTTGGGCGGCGCTGCTTGGGTTATTTTGCAAACCTTGCTGACCTGGAAGCAAGACGATGGTCAAGAAGTATTTGCCGAAAAGCATGAATTCAATTTGATGTTGCTGATGCTCATCCCGTCGGCGGTTTTCACAGCTGCCATCTTTGTGTTGGGAATTTATTTGGCCTCACTGACTTTTGTAGCAGCCTTTATGGTTTGGCAGGGCAAATACAGTGTCTTCAAATCCATAGCAGTCGGCTTGGGCATCAGTGCGGCTTTGTTTGCCTTGTTTGAAGTTTGGTTCAATTTGCCTTTGCCCAAAGGCTTCATTGAAACTTGGTTGGGCTATTGATCATGGATGAACTTAACAATCTGTTTCATGGCTTTGCCGTTGCGCTGACACTTCCTAACATTGGCTTCATGCTGATTGGTATTTTGTTGGGCGTGTTGATTGGTGTATTGCCAGGTTTAGGTGGCGCCAATGGCGTGGCCATTTTGCTGCCTCTGACATTTGGAATGTCACCCACTTCCGCCATCATCATGTTGTCTTGCATCTATTGGGGTGCATTGTTTGGCGGGGCCATTACTTCCATCCTGTTCAACATTCCGGGAGAGCCATGGTCTGTGGCCACCACCTTTGATGGCTATCCCATGGCTCAAAAGGGCAAGGCTGCTCAGGCTTTAACTGCCGCATTCACGTCGTCATTTGTGGGGGCTTTGGTGGCTGTTCTCATGGTGACATTTTTGGCGCCCGTGGTCGCCAAGTTTGCGCTTAACTTTGGACCGCCTGAATTCTTTGCAGTCCAGTTGCTGACTTTTGCGAGCTTCATTGGCATGAGCAAAGAGCCTCCTGTCAAAACCATGTTGGCCATGATGTTGGGTTTTGCTTTGGCTGCTGTGGGCTTGGACAGCGTGACCGGCACCTTGCGCATGACCTATGGCCAAGAAAGTTTGCTCAAAGGCTTTGACTTTTTGATCGCGGTCATTGGCCTCTTTGGTATCGGTGAAATCTTGCTCACCATGGAGGAAGGCCTTGCGTTCAAAGGACAGAAGGGGCGCATCACCCTCAGAGATGTCCTTGACACTTGGAAGGAACTGCCCAAGTACTGGGCGACTTCCTTGCGCGCTTGTTTGATCGGCTGCTGGATGGGCGTGACACCGGGGGGCGCAACACCTGCTTCGTTCATGAGTTACGGAACAGCCAAACGGATATCGAAGCATCCAGAAAACTTTGGCAAGGGCGCCATTGAGGGTGTGATTGCACCGGAAACTGCCGCCCATGCCGCAGGCACCAGCGCTTTGTTGCCCATGCTCACACTGGGAATCCCTGGCTCACCCACGGCGGCCGTTTTGTTGGGCGGACTCTTGATCTGGGGACTGCAACCCGGCCCCTTGCTGTTCACCGAGCAAAAGGATTTTGTTTGGGGTCTGATTGCCTCCATGTATTTGGGCAACATTGTGGGCTTGATTGTGGTCTTGACCACCGTACCTTGGTGGGCGGCAATCTTGAGAATTCCCTTCTCGATCATTGCGCCAGTCATTGTGGTGATCTGTGCCGTGGGGGCCTACACGGTTCACAACAGCATGCTCGATGTCGTCTTGATGTTGGTCTTTGGCTTGATGGGCTATGCCTTCAAAAAGCTCAAATACCCTCTGGCGCCCTTGGTCTTGGCTTTGGTGCTCGGAGACATGGCTGAAACCAGCTTTAGGCAGTCCATGCTGATTTCCAAAGGCAGTTTGGATATTTTTGTCAGCACGCCTTTGGCCGGTTCTATCACTGGCCTGGCGCTCATCATGTTGGCTTGGCCCCTGCTGGGGTGGTTCAAAAAACTCAGCCGAGGCTAAGGCCCTTGCCTTTCCTCAACACACTCTGCTCGAGTAAGCGCGTCAAGGCGTAAACCGAGTCAAGTGTGGGGGTGGGCATGTTGCAAATTTTGCCCAGCTCAATCACGCTGCCTAAAAGCGCCTCTAATTCCAAAGCTTTGCCATGCTCGATGTCTTGCAACATGGAAGTTTTGTGAGCACCAACAGCTTGGGCGCCCGCAATCCGTTTGTCGATGCTGATTTTGAATTGAACGCCCAGTTTTTCACCCACGGTTTGGGCTTCCGCCATCATGCGGGCTGCCAAATTGCGGGTGAGATCAAAATTGCAAATGTCTTCAAGCGTGGCGTGTGTCAGGGCGGACACTGGGTTGAAGGTGAGGTTGCCCCAAAGTTTCACCCACAACTCGCTGCGAATGTCCGTTGACACGGGCGTCTTGAAGCCAGCGGCAATCATGGCCTGCGCCAAGGCGGTTACGCGTTCAGATTTTTCGCCGCTGGGCTCGCCCAATGTAAAGCGATTGCCTTCAATGAGTTTGACCACACCAGGCGCGACCAATTCAGCGGCGGGGTACACCACAGCGCCAATCACCCGCTCAGGGCCGATGTGTTGCCATTGCGCCCCACCTGGGTCAATGGAAGTCAATTGGCGGTTTTGGTACTCACCCACCAAGTTGTAAAAGTACCACCAAGGCACACCGTTTTGCAGGGTCACAACCGCCGTATGCTTATGACACAGCCGCCCAATTTGCTCGGCCACGGGGCTGACCTGGTGCGACTTCATGGTTAAAAAAACGTAGTCGTGAGGCGTTGCTTCATCGATGGTGCAGGCCTTGACATGGGGGGCGTGCAAAGAGGTGCCGTCTTCTAGCGTGAGCGTCATGCCATTGGCTTGAATGGCTTTGAGGTTTTCTCCACGCGCAATGAAGGTGACGTTGCAACCGGACAAGGCCAACTTCACCCCGAGGTAACCCCCAATGGCGCCTGCGCCCACAATGGCAATGTTCAAACTCATGCTGACGCTTTCATGGTGTTGGAGAGGGTGCCAATGCCTTCAATGCTCACTTCGACAACGGCATCATTTTGCCAAGGCATGGCCCCTATGGATGTGCCGCAAGAAATGATGTCGCCAGGCTCCAAAGTCATGCCTCTTGAGAGTTTGGCGACCAATTCTTGGGGTGAGAAAAACATGTCACTCAAAGGGTAATTTTGGCGCTCTCGTCCGTTGACTTTGGCGGTCACGATCGCTTGGGTGCAATCCAAATCGGTTTCTATCCAAGGACCGAAAGGGGTAAAGCCATCGAAATTTTTGGCGCGTGTCCATTGCTCAAAGCTGGTGTCTGAGCGCAGTAACTCAACGGCTGTGACGTCGTTCACACAGGTGTAGCCAAAAATAAACTGTGCGGCTTCTTCGAGTGGAATGTCGCGTCCGCGTCGACCCATGACGATGCCCAGCTCGGCTTCGTAAACCACCCGTCCCACATCGAGTTGGGGCCGAACCACAGCTTGAAGGTGGTGCGAATAGGAGTTGGGCGATTTGAGAAAGTAAAGTGGCTCCGAAGGGGCACTCCAACCATTTTTTTCTGCAGCTGTTTTGAAATTGTTCCAAAGCGCCAAAACTTTGGTGGGTTGGCAGGGTGCCAAAATCTCAACGTCCGAAACACGCAAGGTCTCGCCTGTGGGTTGCGGATGGTTAAAGAGAAGGCCTTGATGAACATGAATGGTTTCGCCCACCAATTGACCCATGCCGATATGGCCTTGGTGTGAATAGCGCAGCCACCTCATGCCGTTTCCTCATTGAATTCAAAGGGTGTGAAAGGTGTCTGCAAGTGCCACCGGACCGGCATCCTGAACCGGGGTTCAGGTGGGCAAGGGCAGACTGGCGTTGGGTTCATCTGACGCGAGATGATCACGCTCACCAGCCGATGTTCCAAGCCCGGGCTCTAAGAGCATTGGTTCAAGGAAATATAAAGCCCGGCATGCACTGCAGACAAGGCCATTGTAGGGGCATTTGTAGGGCATTTGTGGGGCAGTTGCTGGTTAAGCGTTGGCTTTGCAGACAAGCCCGTTCAAGCTCAGCTTGCTAAATCAACTGACCATCTTGAGCCAATGAGCTGTCCAGCCTCTCCAGCAATTGCCGCAGACGTTGTTCGGTATCGGCGGGAACAGGTTCGGGCAACACTGCAGGCGCAAGGTCGGATTGCTCAAACGCAACGTTCAAGGCGGCCAAGACGGCGATGCGATCGCGTGCCTTGATTTTTCCTGCGTCGCGAATTTTGCACATGGCTTCGTCCACTTTTCGAACCGCGCTAAGAAGCCGTTCTTGACCCCCCTCAGGGCATCCCAGGACATAACTTTGGCCCATGATCTGGACGTCAATTTGTTGTGTGCTCATGCAGAAGCCTTCTGGGCCAAGGTGGCAGCAGTGGGCAAGCGCTCGATCAAGGCGTCGACACGGGCTCGTGCCGCGGCAAGGCGCGACTTGAGTTGGTCTCGCTCCAGAATGAGGTCTTGGACCTGCTGGGTCAGCAAAGCGTTGGTCATCAGAAGCTCTTCGTGGCGCAGCAACAGGTGATCCACACGTTCGGCAATTTGATCGATGGTGTCGGAATTGGCCATGGCTTACTAAGAAACAGATGTTCTTTATTGTAGGTGAGTCCTTATCCGGCTACTGAATTTGACGGTTTGTAGGGACTTGGCCCTGGGGTTGCCGACAGCTTGGCACTTAAAATAAAAGGGTTGGTGCTCGCGAAGCCGGTTCACGGCGCGCAGTTCAACGGGAAGCAGGAGGGACAAGCCAACTCGGCCCACCTAACCTGCGCTGCCCCCGCAACGGTAAACAGACGGGTCTTCACTCAATCGAAAACCCAGCTTTCATCTCAAACCACTGATCGCCCTGAAACAGGCGTTTGGGAAGGTGATGAAGGTCGCCTCTGTCAGCCCGGATACCGGCCAACAAGGTGACCTGTCTAAAGACAGGTTGTAAAGCCCATGCACTGTCGGGGAAGGCGGTGAGGGCGCTTGACTTGTTAGTTTTTCATGAAAATCCGTTCACTTCGTGCGCGCACTTTGGGCACAGCTGTGCCTGCGCTTTCTTTTTTGTCTTTCGCGAGCAGCGTGGCCCTGGCCCAGAATGTGCCGACTCAGTTGGTGGTCACGGCCAGCCGAACCGAGCAAATCCTGACCGATGTTTTGCCCCACACCACGGTGCTGGGGCGCGATGCCATCGAACAATCGCAACTGACGGACCTGTCCAGTTTGCTGGCCCGCGAGGCCGGTTTCCAGTTCACCCAGAGCGGTGGCCGTGGCAGCCAATCGACAACATTTCTGCGCGGTGCGGCTTCCTTGCAGGTGCTGGTGCTGGTAGATGGGGTGCCCATGTCCAAGCAGGACACCACCGGCGCTGTGAGCCTGGAGCACATCATGCTCGACCAGGTTGACCGCATAGAAATCGTGCGCGGCAATGTGTCCGCCATTCATGGCAGTGGTGCCGTGGGGGGCGTCATCCAGGTGTTTACCCGCCAAGGTCAGCCAGGGCACACGGGCTTCGCCACCGCTGAAACAGGGTCGCAGGGCACCTCAAGGTTGAGCTTGGGCACCCAAGGCAAGCACGGCGATTTTGCTTATGCGGTCGCTTTGGGCAGTTTGTCCACCCGTGGCATCAATGCAGCCAATCTGTCCCAAACGCAAAATGCCAACCCGGACACGGACGGTTACCGCAATGACAACCGCAGTGTCCACCTGAGCTACGAGCTGAGTCCCGCGCTCAAAATCGGCTTGCGCTCCACCCATTTCAATGGCCGATTTGATTACGATGTGGCAGGCAGTTTTGCCGCGCCCGCCGACTTGCACCGGGGAGCAACCCGCATTGACAGCAACACCGTTTATGGGGTGGCCAAGTTGGGGCCGGATTGGACCAGTCGTCTGAACTATTCGGACGCCAAAGAACGCAACACCACCGACACCTTGGGCGGCTACTCGTTCACAACGCAAGCACAAACCCGCACCCGCTTGCTGTCGTGGACACACCAAGTCAATTGGCAGTCCATGGTTTTGTCGGCAGGTGTAGACCACCAAATCCAGAGCATTGAGGCGGGCACCGACGGTGGGAATGACTTGACCCGTGAGCGCAGCGCCAACGCCGTTTATGGGGGTCTGACTTACACCCGAGCGGCCCACAGTGCGCAGATCAACCTCCGACACGACAGCGTTCAGGGTTTGGCGGGCAATGACTCGGTTTATTTGGGCTACGGTCTGAGCCTGAACCCACAATGGAAATTGATCGCCAGCCACGCCAGCGCATTCAATGTGCCGCCTCTGGGTTATCTGTTTGACCCTTACAGCGGCAACCCCGGTTTGCGGCACGAAACGGCCACCACCAACGAAGTGGGTGTTCAGTGGGCCAGCGGGACACATCGCTTGCGCTCAACGTTGTTTGACACACGCACCCAAGACCTGTTGTTGTACGACATGAACACCTTCCAATTCAACAACGTGAGCAGCGTCAAGAACAAGGGGCTGGAGACCAGTTACAGCGGCCGCATTCAGACCCTGGACCTGCGTGCCAGCCTGACCTTGCAAGACCCGGTCAACGAAGGCACAGGGCTGCAACTGGTGCGACGTGCCAAAACCCTTGCCTCAGCCTCGGTGTCGCAGGCTTTGGGTTTGCTCAGCCTGGGAGCCAGCGTGCGCTATACCGGCCCACGCCCAGATGTTGAGGGCAAGCCATCTTTGCCCAGCAATGCCGTGCTGGATTTGACGGCTCGGTACGCCCTGACCCGTGACTGGACCCTCTTGGGCCGTGTGGAGAACGCCACCGACAGCCACTACCAGACCGCCTATGGCTACAACCAGTTGCCCCGTTCGGTCTTTGTGGGTTTGAGTTGGAAAATGAAGCCCTGAACTGGGGACAATGGCCCATGCAAAACCTTTTACCCCAACGCATCGTCTGCCTCACCGAAGAAACCACGGAGTGGCTTTACCTTTTGGGGCAAGAGGCGCGCATTGTGGGCATCTCGGGCTACACGGTACGGCCGCGCCGAGCCCGGGATGAAAAGCCCAAGGTCAGTGCTTTTTTGAGCGCCAAGATCGACAAGATTTTGGCGCTCCAACCCGATTGCGTTTTTGGGTTTTCGGATTTGCAGGCAGACATCGCCGCTTTGCTCATCCGCGCGGGCGTGCAAGTGACGGTGTTCAACCAGCGCAGCGTGGACGAGATTTTTGCCATGCTCTACCAAGTGGCGGCCATGGTGGGAGAAGCCGAGCAGGGTCTGGCCCGAATTGCGTCCATGCGTGCCGAGCTGGATGCGATCCGACAAAAAGCAGCGCGCTTCAAGCGCCGCCCCAAGGTGTTTTTTGAAGAATGGGACGAGCCGCACATCAGCGGCATCCGCTGGGTGTCCGAGTTGCTGGGCATTGCTGGGGGCGACGATGTGTTCCCCGAGTTGGCGCTGCAGTCGATGGGCAAAGACCGCATCATTGCCAACAGCCAGACCATCATCGACCGCGCGCCCGACATCATCATCGGTTCGTGGTGCGGCAAGAAGTTTCGCCCCGAAAAAGTGGCGTCGCGTCCGGGTTGGCAAGACGTGCCTGCCGTGCGCAATGGCCAGTTGTTTGAAATCAAATCGGCCGACATTTTGCAGCCGGGACCTGCGGCCTTGACCGACGGCGTGGCCCAGATGCACCGCATCGTCAGCCAATGGGTGGACCGGCATGCGTGATCGGCGCTTTCTTTGGCTGTTGGGCTTGTGGCTGTGCGCGGCTTGGGCACAAGCCGTGACGGTGCAAGACGACCGCCAGCAATCTGTTGAGATCGCCAAGCCGCCGCAACGCATCGTGAGCCTGTTGCCATCGCTCACCGAAACGGTGTGCGCTTTGGGTCAATGCCACAAGTTGGTGGGGCTGGACCGGTATTCCAACTGGCCTGAATCGGTGCGCCAACTGCCGCGCATGGGCGGTGGCTTGGACCCGAGCATCGAAGCGGTGCTGGCCCAGCGCCCCGACTTGGTTTTGATGGCCACCTCGGCCCGAGGTGCCGAGCGCTTTCAGGCCCTGGGATTGACCGTGTTGGTGCTGGAGCCGCGCACGCACGCCGATGTGCAGCGGGTGCTGCACACGTTGGCACAAGTTTTGGGTGTGCCCAAAGCCCAAAGCGAAGCCGTTTGGCGGCAGATCGATGCGGGCGTGATGGCCGCCGCGCTGTCTTTGCCCCCCCAAGCCAAAGGCCAAAAAATCTATGTGGAAGTCAGCCCTGCACCTTACGGTGCGAGTGAGGCGTCCTTCATTGGCGAAACACTCACGCGTTTGGGTCTGCGCAACATCTTGCCCGCCAGCCTGGGGCCGTTTCCCAAAATCAACCCCGAGTTCGTGGTGCGCGCCCAACCCGATGTGATCATCGCGGGCGACAGCAGCCGTGCCAGCATGCTGCAAAGACCGGGCTGGGCCCAGCTCAAAGCCATGCAGTCGGGCAAGGTGTGCGCCTTCTCGCCCGAAGAGTCCGACATGTTGGTGCGCGCAGGCCCGCGCATGGCCGAAGGGGCGCGCCTCATGGTGCAGTGTTTGCAACGCACGGCCAGGGGCCAACCTTGAACCCTTCGCCCAAGCCCTGGCAGCTCAGCCTGGCCCTCATGGTGTTGGGGGTGGTGGGCATGGCTTTGGGCAGCGCCATGGGCAGCACGGGCTGGGAGCCTTGGTGGCAGGCCGGGCACGACCCGGTCACTTGGCAAATCGTGTGGGACATCCGCTTGCCCCGTTCGCTGGGCGCTTGGGCGGGGGGCGCTTTGCTGGGGCTGGCAGGAGCCTTGGCGCAAGGCTTGTTCCGCAACCCGCTGGCCGATCCTTATTTGCTGGGCAGCGCTTCGGGCGCGTCGCTGGGCGTGGCCATTTACCTGAGCCTGTTTGGCGGCAGTGTCATGGCGATGGGCTGGCTCGTGAAATTGGGCATGACCGGCGCGGCATTTGTGGGCGCGGTATTGGCCGTGATGCTGACCTTGGTCTTGGCCCGTGGTGTGCAACAGACTTTGCGTTTGTTGTTGGCGGGCGTGGTGGTGGGCGTGGTGCTGGGGGCCATCACCTCGTTTTTGAATTTGTGGCGGCCCGAGGTCTGGCAGGGCATGCAGGGCTTCATGCTGGGTTCGACGGGCTTCATCGGCTGGACCGCGTGTCTGTTGATGTGCGGCGTGTTGCTGCTGTGCAGCGCTTTGGCGGTGTTGATGGCGCGTGTGCTGGATGCCCTCACGCTGGGGGAAAACACTGCGCTCAGCCTGGGTGTGCCGCTGTCGCAAGCGCGCGTGTGGCTCATCGGTGTGATCGCTTTGGCCACGGGCACGGCGGTGGCGCAAATGGGTTTGATCGCTTTTGTGGGCTTGGCAGCACCCCATGTGGTGCGGGCGATGGTGCGCGCCACGCACCGCTGGACGGTGGTCCTGGCCGCTCTGGCCGGTGGCTTGCTGCTGTTGCTAGCGGACCTGTTGGCCCGCGGCCTGATCGCCCCGCAGGAAATGCCGGTGGGCGTGCTCACGGCGGTGCTGGGCGGCGGTTATTTGCTTTGGCGCATGTCCCGCATGTCGTTGGCCGGGGGGCGGTCATGAGCGCCGCTTTGCAGGCGCAGGATGTGCGCGTTGCTCTGGGTGGGCGCGAGGTGCTGCACGGGGTGAGCCTGCGCATGGCCGCTGGCCGCTGGACCAGCGTTGTGGGCCCCAACGGGGCGGGCAAATCCACCTTGCTCAAGGCCTTGTCGGGCTTGCTGCCCATGCAAGGCCAAGTGCATTGGTTTGACCAGCCCTTGGCCAGCATCGGCCGACGAGAACGCGGGCGGCAGCTGTCGTGGCTGGGACAAGGCGAAGGGGCCAGCGACGATTTGCGGGTGTCCGATGTGGTCATGCTGGGCCGCTTGCCATTTCAGGATTGGTTGTCGCCGCCAAGCGCGCTGGACCAACAAATGGTCGCGTCGGCCCTGAAAGCCACACAAGCCTGGGATTGGCGCGAACGCACTTTGGGTCAGTTGTCGGGCGGGGAGCGCCAGCGCGTGTTGCTGGCCCGCGCCCTGGCGGTCAATGCGCCCCTCATGCTGATGGACGAACCGCTGGCCAACCTGGACCCGCCGCACCAAGTGGACTGGCTGGAACAGGTGCACTGCCTGTTGGCCCAGGGCACCACGGTGGTCAGTGTGCTGCACGAAATCGGCATGGCTTTGCATGCCGACGACATCGTCGTCATGCGCGAAGGCCAGTTGGTGCACCACGGCGCAGGCCGCGATGCGGCCACGCACACCGCCATCGAGTCGGTGTTTGACCGGCGCATCCGCATCCATGCGCTCGAAGGGCAGTGGGTGGTCTTGCCGCGCGTGGCCTGATGCCGCCTGATGCCGCCTGAGGGCGTGGCCATGGCTAGAATCCAAGCCATGGAACTCAAAATCGTCGTTTACTCCAAGTCCGCATGCCCCCAATGCGAGTCCGCCAAGATGCTGCTCAAAACCCGTTCGCTTGATTTTGAAGAAATCAAGATCGAAGGCGAAGCCGAGCGCATGGCGTTTTACGAAAAATGCGGCCCCTCGGTGCGCCAAATGCCCCAAATCTTCATCAACGACCAGCGCGTGGGTGGTTTGGCCGGCTTGCAGGCGGCTTTGGCGCAGTTGGGGCGCTGAACTGCCTGCGGTGACTTGGCTGGGTCTGGGCCATGACAAACAGATCTGTTTGTAAGCTTCTTGGCCGGTTCCCATCTGCTGTACGCTTCGCGATCCAAGGTCATGGCCGATGTCTTTGATTTGATCCACATGTTGAATGGGAGTCTGTGCATGAGCTTGATGATGAAAAAACCCATCACGGGACCGGCGGCCTGGAAGGGCGCTGACATGGTGGGCGATGTGTCCTGGTTGCATGTGTTGTCTTGCGAGGCCATCGACAGCCTCGATGCGGCGCTGGCGCATGTCAAGTCGCGGGGACTGAGCTTTCCGAATTTTGGTCAAGACGACTTTCCCTTGGCGGGCGATGTGCTCGACTTGAAAAAGCACAGTGACGAACTGGAAAACGGTCGTGGTTTTTTGGTGCTGCGTGGCTTGCCCATTGAGCGCTACAGCGAAGAAGACATCCAAATCATCTACTACGGCATCGGCCTGCACATGGGCATGCCCGTGCGGCAAAACCCCAAGGGCGACTTGCTCGGCTTGGTGATGAACGTGGGCGATGCGACGAAAAAAACCACGCGCGTTTACGAAACCAACCTGTATTTGCCCTACCACTCAGACCCGTCAGACGTGGTGGGCCTGTTGTGCATCCGCAAGGCCAAGCAGGGCGGCTTGAGCAGCTTGGTGAGCGTGGCGGCGATCTACAACGAGATTTTGCAAAAGCACCCCGAGTACCTGGGTCTGTATTACCGCACTTGGTATTTTTCGCACCTGTGCGAAGACCTGCCCAGCCTGTCACCCATCTTCAGCCACCACGAAGGCAAGCTCAGCTGCCGTTATTTGCGCCAGTACATCGAGCTGGGCCACGAAATTCGCAACTTGCCGCTGTCCAAGGTCGAGGTCGAGGCGCTCGATTTGTTTGACGAGATCATGCACCGTGACGATTTCCGCCTGAGCATGATGCTGGAGCCCGGTGATTTGCAGTTTGCCAACAACTACGCCGTGCTGCACTCGCGCAACGAGTTTGAAGACCACGGCGTGCACGATCTCAACCGCAAGATGCTGCGCCTGTGGGTCAAGATGCCCAATGCACGGACACTGGCCCCCGAGTTCCCGGGGCGCAATGGATTTCCAAGCCCTCTCAACGTGGCCATCTGATGTTCATGTCCATCAAAAATTTGTGCGTTCTGGTCGGTTTTGGGGCGGCATGTGCAAGCGCCCTGGCTGAGCCGGACGAAGAGGCGCTGGGCAAATCGCTCGGCTACCCCAACGGAGCGCGCTGGTCGGCCATGGAAAACCGGGTCGGTGCCTGGTCAGCCCTTGACCGCGTGCCGGGTGTTTTGTCTGACACCGTGGCCCGAGGCAACACGGTCTTGCCTTTGCCACCGGTCAGCGTGCCGGTTGAAGTGAAATACCGCTACCGCAACTTGGGCTATACCCTGGACGAGTACCTGGAGCGCCGCCGCATCACCGGCTTGTTGATCCTTAAAAATGGCGAAATCGTGGCCGAGCGTTACCGTTATGGACGCACCGAAGATGCCCGGTTTTTGTCGTTTTCCATGGCCAAAAGCGTGACCTCCATGCTGATCGGGGCCGCCTTGCAGCGGGGGCTGATCACCTCGCTGGATGACCCGGCTGGGCAATATGTCAAAGACCTGCAAGGCAGCGCCTATGGACAGACCTCGATCCGGCATTTGCTGCGCATGAGTTCTGGTCTGACCTTCACCGAACGCTACGACGGGCAGGACGATGTCTCAAAACTCTCGCGCAGCTTTGCCACGGGCAACCCCTCGGTCACCAGCGTGCTGCGCTCGTTTTCAGACCGCCACAGCCCATCGGGGCAAAAATTTGTCTATGCCAGCGCCGAAACCGAAGTGTTGGGGCGTGTGCTGACCGGTGCCACGGGCCTCAGCATGGCCGACTTGACCAGTGAGTGGCTCTGGAAACCCATGGGTGCTGAGCGAGATGCCTTTTGGTGCAAGGGCCGGGACCGACAGGCCGGGGCGTATTTTTGTTTCAACGCCAGCTTGCGCGACTGGGGGCGGCTGGGCGTCTTGATGGCCAAGGACGGCAAGCTGGGCGAGCAACAAATATTGCCTGCAGACTATTTGCGCGAGGCGACCGATGCGGCGCTGCAGCCCCCCGCGTTTGCGCCTTACAAGGCCACGCCTTACTTTGGGTATGGCTACCAGTTTTGGTTGCACCCTTTGAAAGAACGCACCTTTGCCTTTCAAGGTGTGTATGGTCAGTCGCTGTTTGTGCAGCCAGCCACCGGCATCGTGATGGTGCAAACCGCTGTTTATGCCCAAGCCAGCGGTCACCAAGACCCCGAACCCTATGCCGAACGCGCTGCTTTTTGGCTGGGGGTGCTGCAGTCGCTGGGCGGGCGCACTGAGCGTTACTGAGCCGCGCTGGTTTTGGGCTTGAAATCGCAAAACGCCGCCACGGCGCACTGCCCACACAGTGGTTTGCGGGCTTGGCACACATAGCGCCCGTGCAGGATCAGCCAGTGGTGCGCATCCACCAAATACTTGGCGGGTATGCGTTTGAGAAGCTTGAGCTCTACCGCCAAAGGTGTTTTGCCCGGGGCCAAACCCGTGCGGTTGCCCATGCGAAAAATGTGCGTGTCCACCGCCATGGTCGCTTCGCCAAAGGCCGAGTTGAGCACCACATTGGCTGTTTTGCGGCCCACACCGGGCAGGGCTTCAAGGGCTTCGCGGTTGCGGGGCACTTGACCGCCGTGCTGCTCCACCAAAATGCGGCAGGTTTCCATCAGGTGCTTGGCTTTGCTGCGGAACAGGCCAATGGTTTTGATGTAACCCTCCAGCCCTTCCAGCCCGAGGTCCAGAATTTTTTGCGGCGTGCCTGCTACGGGAAACAACTTGCGGGTGGCCTTGTTCACCCCCACGTCGGTGGCCTGGGCCGACAACAGCACGGCGGCCAGCAGCTCAAACACACTGGTGTATTCCAGCTCGGTCACGGGCATGGGGTTGGCCGCTTGCAAGGTGGCGAAGAAGGATTCGATCTGTGCGGATTTCATGGGGCTAAAAAATAGGTGTTCAGATGTTGGCAAAATATCGGCCAAGACCACCTGAAAGATACACCACCATGCCTTTGCAATTTGCCGACCGACTGAACAACGTCGAAACCTCCGCCATCCGTGAGCTGTTCAAGCTCTTGGGCAAGCCGGGCATCATCAGCTTTGCGGGTGGCTTTCCCGACAGCGCCATGTTTGATGTGGACGGCATTCGCGAAGCCAGCAACGCCGCGCTGACACAAGACCCGGGCGCGGCTCTGCAATACGGCGCGACCGAAGGCTTTGGCCCGCTGCGCGAGCAACTGGCCCACTTCATGGGCCAAAAGGGTGCCCAAGACGTGACCGCAGACCAGCTGATCGTGACCACCGGCAGCCAGCAAGGGCTGGATTTGATCGGCAAAACCATGATCAGCCCTGGCGACAAGGTGATCGTGGAAGGCCCGACCTTTCTGGCCACCATCCAGTGCTTCCGTTTGTATGGGGCTGAACTCATCAGCGCCCCGGTGGATGGCCATGGCGTCAAGACCGACGAGCTGGAAGAGCTGATCGCCGAGCACAAACCCAAGTTTGTGTACTTGATTCCCACCTTTGGCAACCCGAGCGGTGCTTTGCTGAGCGCCGAGCGCCGTAAACAGGTGCTGGAGATGGCGGTCAAACACCAGACCCTGATCGTCGAGGACGACCCTTATGGCGATTTGTATTTTTGCGAAGCGCCACCGCCCAGCCTGTTGGCCTTGAGCAGCACCGTGCCCGGCAGCCGCGAGCTGCTGGTGCATTGCGGGTCGCTTTCTAAAGTGCTGTCGCCTGGTTTGCGCGTGGGCTGGATGATTGCGCCGGCCGAACTGCTGGCCCGCGCCACCATGTGCAAGCAGTTCAGCGACGCGCACACCAGCACCTTTGCCCAGGCGACCGCGGCGCAGTACCTCCAGGCCGGACGCATGCCCGCCACGCTGGACAAAGTCCGTGCCGTCTATGCCCAACGGGCCCAAACCATGGGCGACGCGCTGCGCCGCGAATTGGGCGATGCGGTCGACTTTGTGCAACCCCAGGGCGGATTGTTCGTCTGGGCACGGCTCACGGGTGCGGGCGGCAAGGTCAATGACGGCAACGTGTTCGCCAAACGCGCCATCGACAACGGCGTGGCCTTTGTCCCGGGCACGCCCTTCTTCTGCGCCAACCCCGACCACGCCACCTTCCGCGTGAGCTTTGCCACGGTGGGTGAAGACAAAATTTTGGAAGGTGTGGCGCGACTGGCCAGGGCGCTCTGAGCCATGGCGACTGGCTCCGAAATGCAGACCGAGCTGTGTATCGAGGTCAACGGCACTGAAGTGTGGCTGCAAGGGCAGGGAGACGAAGTCATTCTCATGCTGCACGGCTGGCC
>JAIXOX010000067.1 GCA_027486555.1 Comamonadaceae bacterium | reverse complement strand
GCACAAACAGTGAACAAGCTGATGCGCGACCAAGACAAAGGCCGCTTCAACGGCGAACGCCTCTTTGGCCTGGTGATGTTCGAGCTGTGGCGTCGCGAATACGGTATTTCGCTTTGAGCGTGCAAACCATCGCCCACGGGGTGGGCTCCTACAATTAATTAATTGGGGTCAGATCCCGATTATTTTTGGTTTGGTTTGGTTTGTTTTGTTTGCTTTGTGGGAGCGACGCCCTCGTCGCGATGAAGCCTCGCAGACCACCACCCATCGCCCCGGGGGCGGGGCTCCTACAGGGAGAAGCCTTGCAGACCACCACCCATCGCCCCGGGGGCGGGCCTCCTACAAAATGTGGGAGCGACGGCCTCGTCGCGATGAAAGCCTCGAAGACCACGACCGCCGTTATGCGATCGATGCGCGCAAGCTCTAAGCGGAACTCGGCTGGAAGCCTGCCGAGAGCTTTGAGACCGGCATCCGCAAAACCGTCGAGTGGTATCTGGCTAACTATGAGTGGGTGGACAATGTGCAAAGTGGCGCTTACGAAGACTGGGTGAATAAGCAATATGCTTTTGTCTAAAAAAAGTAAAATCTTGGATACTGCTAAATGATGCAAACTACTCACTTAAAACGAATCTTCAAGGAATCTGCATGTACCGAGTAGGACTACCTGGATGGAGAACATTGGCGCGATGGGGTGTACCTGTGCGTTTGCGTGTGGATGTTCATTTTGATGAAGAGTCTCGCTCCTATTGGGCTGATAGCCCTGATTTAGATGGTTTGGCTGTAGCGGGTGAAGATCTTGATGGCTTGCATAACGAGGTCAAGATCGCTGTAGGTGACTTATTGGCATTGGCTTTGCATGCTCCACGGGCCAAAGCACAGACAGAATTCCGCTTTCGTGAAATGGCTGTTTTGTCAACATGAACGGTTATTACAAGCTGGTCATAGAAATCCTGCGCCAAAATGGGTATGCCTTTCTTCGACAAGGCAAAGGTGCGCATGAAATATGGAGCAATGGCTTGCGAAATCAGACAGTTTCAAAAAATATGCCTTCTAGGGCGATGGCAAATGCCATCATGAAGCAAGCTGGTTTATCACACCGTTTTTGAGTTGATTGGGCTAGCGCCAATGCAGCCACTGAGCTACGAGAGATAAATTGGGGGATAAATTGGGGTCAGATCCCAATTTAAAGGGTGGCGTTTCTGTAGGAGCGACGCCCTCGTCGCGATGAAGCCTCGCAGACCACGACCCATCGCCCCGGGGGTGGTGTAAATTGGGGTCATAAATTGGGGTCAGATCCCAATTGTTTTTGATGTTCAGGGGAGCCCAAGGGCTCCTTGTCTGTTTCTGGGGTTTGTTTTGTCTAGAGGCCGAACATCTATCGTGACAGAGGGGGGACTAACGCAGTGGCATGCTATACCATTTCATATATATTCCAGCCATGCTCGCAAACGAAAAATCGCTTGAATGGATTGGTAGCAGCCACAAAGACTTGATGGCCTTACCTGTCAACGTTCGGCGTCTATTCGGCTTTGCTCTGTCGCTGGCACAGTCGGGCGACAAACATGATGCCGCAAAAGTGCTGAAGGGCTTTGGTGGTGCAGGTGTGCTTGAAGTGGTGGAGGACGATGTTGGCGGCAACTACCGAGCCGTGTACACCGTTAAGTTTGCCGAGGCAGTGTTTGTCCTTCACTGCTTCCAGAAGAAAAGCAAGCGCGGTATCGCCACGCCGAAGGAGGATATGGACATCATTTACGCCAGGCTGAAAATTGCCGAAGCGTATGTAAAGGAGTTGAGGAAATGAAAACCCTACTTGTTGAAGGTATTGAAGTACACCGCGGTTCAGGCAATGTTTTTGCTGATCTGGGTCTAGCGGATGCCGAAAAACTCAAAATCAAAACTGGCTTGGTGATCGAAATAAGGAAAGCGATTAAAAGCCGTGGACTGACTCAGCAAGAAGCGGCTAAGCGGATGGGCATCACACAGCCTAAAGTTTCTGACATGATGCGTGGAGACTTCACCAATCTGTCTGAGCGCAAGTTGATGGACTGTCTAACTCGCCTTGGTTACGACATTGAAATCACGATACGCCCTGCCAGTGCGGAAATTGGTCATCTCATGTTGGCTGCTGCATGAGGGGGCGCGGCGCGCAGTGCTTGAATTAATTGGGGTCAGTGTTAATTGGGGTCAGATCCCGATTGTTTTTTGTTTGGTTTGTTTTGCTTTGTGGGAGCGACGCCCTCGTCGCGATGAAGCCTTGCAGACCACCACCTATCGCCCCGGGGGCGAGGCTCCTACAAAATGCAAGGCAACCCCGGCATGGGCAAAAACAGGCATTTCCTTGTGGGAGCGACGCCTTCGTCGCGATGAAGCCTTGCAGACCACGACCCATCGCCCCGGGGGCGGGGCTCCTACAGGGAGAAGCCATGCAAGCCACCAACCATCGCCCCGGGGGCGGGGCTCCCACAGGGAGAAGCCTTGCAGACCACGACCCATCACCCCGGGGCGAGGTTCCCACAGGGAAAAGCCGCGACACTTTCTAAAGGGGACTAGCACCGTGTAGATGTGAGACTTTGATCCATCTAAATTGTAAGTACAATCTGCGCACATGCATATCGAATTTGATGCCACCAAAAATGAACGCAATGTCGCTCATCGAGGTTTAAGCTTTGAAATGGCTGCACAGTTTGACTTTGCTACCGCGTTGATTGATCAAGACATCCGCAAGGTCTATCCCGAACTACGGTATGTGGCTTTGGGCTATTTGGCCGAACGTTTGCATGTGTTGTGTTTCACGCCGGTGCTTGATGGCATTCGTGTCATCAGCTTTCGAAAAGCCAACTCCAGAGAGGTCAAGATTTATGACGAGCAAGCGCGTTCCGTTGACTGATGCGTCGGGTGATGTCCGTGAGCTGACATCCGCCGATTTGCGTCGTTTTAAACCTGCTGCACAGGTGCTAAGCCCAACGCTTTATGAGGGGTTGCTTGATCTGAATGCACAAGCGCGTCGCGGACGTCAGAAAGCGCCCACCAAGTTGCCAACCACCATACGCCTGTCGCCGGATGTCATGGCGGCTTTCAAGGCAACAGGCGCTGGCTGGCAGACGCGAATTGACAATGCTCTCAAAGATTGGTTGAAAACACATTCACCTGTTTGACCTTGCCCCTGGAATCCGTATCCCTTAACCGAGATCATGAGTTGGCTTGTTTGGGCTGATTGGCAAGCCAGTTCTGCTCGAACTTCATCGGGCTGACGTAGGCCAGTGTCGAATGCAGTCGAGTCCCCTTATACCAAAGCAGCCAGGCAATCGTTTCATCCTTTGCCTCCCGCCGAGTCTTGAACTTCTGTCCGTATAACCGATCCACCTTCAATGACCCAAACAGCGTCTCGCTGCAGGCATTGTCCCAACAGTTGCCGCGTCGGCTCATTGAACTGGTGATGTTGTATTCCTTGAGCTCTTCCCGGAAGTCCTTGCTGGCGTACTGACTGCCGCGGTCGCTATGGAACATCAGGCCAGCGTGCGTGCCTGGATGCCGCTTGAACCATGCCATGCGCAGCGCATCAATGACGATGTCCCGTGTCATTTCCTCTCGCAACGACCAGCCCACCACCTGGCGACTGAACAGGTCAATCACCACGGCCAGAAACAGCCAGCCTTCGTCCGTAGCGATGTACGTAATATCCCCGACCCAGACCCTGTCGGGCGCTGCCACATCAAACTCCCGGTTGAGCAGGTTGGCAGAGATCGGCAGATCGTGATTGCTGTCGGTGGTGACCTTGAAGCGCCGCTTTCCCTTGGCACGGATGCCGTGCAACTGCATGAGCTTTTGCACGCGCTCTTTGCCCACACGGATGCCGCGGCCAAGCAGTTCCTTCCAAGTGCGTGGCCAGCCATAGCCTCCTCGCGTCTGGGCATGGATGGCCTTGATGTGCACCAGCAAGGCGTCATCGCTTAGGTGGCGGCGATGGGCCGGGCTGGCCAGTCGCACAAAGTGTTCGTGGTACCCGGCGATGCTCACCCCCAGTACGCGGCACTGCACCGAGATTGGCCAGGTGCTGCGGTGGAGCTGGATGAAGGCGTACTTCAAGTCAATCCCTTTGCGAAGTACGCCGTCGCTTTTCCCAAAATGTCGCGCTCCATCTTCACACGCGCCAGCTCGGCCCGCAGTCGACTGATTTCCATCTGCTCGGCGCTGACATTCACCTTGCTATCTGCTCCCATGAGCTGGCCCTGGCGATGCGCCTTGACCCAATTGAACAGCGTCTGGTCGACCACACCCAGTGTGCGCGCTGCAGCTGCAATGCTCTGACCACCTTCGACCAGCCGCACTGCTTCTTGCTTGAATTCGAGCGTGTAGCGCGCTCTTGCTGTCTTCGTCATTTCCGTTCTCCTTGCGTGAATTTAAACACTCAGCAAGGGATACGTTTTTCGAGGGCAAGGTCAGTTTGAGTGTGACTTGGGGTCAATCCCGATTCTTTTGCTTGATCAAGGGGCCTTTGGGCTCCTTGATCGTTTGTGGGGTTTGATGGGTCAACAGGCGGGACAACTATCGGCGGATCTGGATTAAATGTGCAGCGTTTCTCTAGGAGCGACGCCCTCGTCGCGAAAAGCCTCGCAGACCATCACCCATCGCCCCGGGGCGGGGCTCCTACATTTTGTGGGGAGCAATTAATTGGGATCTGACCCCGATTAAATTGATAAGATTATTGTTGTAAATTGGGGTCAGATCCCAATTACACACCAACCATCACTGAACCCATCACCCGTGCTCTTGATCAACGCATTCATCACTTTTTTGATCGCCCCGCTGGGCACGGCCTTGTTGGCTTGGGCGGTGGCTGGGGTCTTGAGTCTGAAAGGGCACAAGCGCCTTGCTCGCGTGCTGGGTGTATGGGCGTTTGTGTGGTTGTGGTGTTGGTCGACACCGCTGGCCAGCCATTGGGTTCGAGGTCAGCTTGAAGCCCAATATCCTCCGCTGCCATTGGCCGGTGTGCCGACTGCGCAGGCCGTGGTGGTGTTGGGTGGCGCCATGGAGCCGCCTGACGGCATGCGTCCTTGGCCCAATTTGGGCCAGGGCGCAGACAGGGTGTGGCATGCATCGCGCCTTTTCTTGGCGGGAAAGGCCCCTGTGGTGCTGCTCAGCGGTGGCAGTGATTTGACCGAAGTCGCCCAGCCTGAAGCCTTGGCCATGCGGCAGTTCATGCTCGATTTGGGCGTGCCCGCTGCCGCTTTGCTCACTGAAGAACTCAGCCGCAACACGCGCCAAAACGCCGAGATGTCGGCCAAGCTTTTGCGCGAACGTGGCATTCAAAAGGTTTTGTTGGTCACGTCCGCCTTGCACATGCGCAGAGCCGTGAAGTTGTTTGAGCAGCAAGGCCTTGAAGTGCACGCTGTGGCCACCGACCACGAGGTTGGCTCCCGCAATGGCCGTCTGCCTTGGCTGCCAGACGCCAACAGTTTGGACGGCAGCGCCCGGGCGATCAAAGAGTTCGTGGGGTATTGGGCCGTGAGGCCTTAAGCCGTTGTTCGGTATTTCAGAGCCATGTGATCGGCCATGCCGGTCACCCCAACCGGCGCTCAAATTGGGGAGCTGAAGGAAGTGGGGGCCGATCGGTCAGATTTCAATTTCAGGTCAATCAAGTATGAAATTGAGGGTTTGATTTTTGTAAACTTGTATCAATATTCACAAATTTTCCAATTTATCTGGAGTGTGTGGCGTGTTCGATGCAGAAGCGATGTCCTGGATGCGTACAAGCCCGTAAACCACGCGCCATCGCCCTTTGAGGTGGAGCCCGGTGTCTTTTGTGGGAGCACCGCCCAAGGGTAAATGTCTGGCTTTTGTGGGAGCCCCGCCCTCGGGGCGATGGGTAGTGGTCTGCGTGGGATATCGCGACGAGGGCGTCGCTCCTACAGGGGGACATCTCCTT
>JAIXOX010000013.1 GCA_027486555.1 Comamonadaceae bacterium | reverse complement strand
GGGGCAGATCACGCCCGATTTGCTTGACTAACCATTGCTTTTGACGCCGTTTGAACCCACTTGTGCACGGACCCCAGCTTGGAAAGCACACAGAGACACCTGCACTTCACACCATTGGTTTGCTGTCCACGCCGTTAGGGATACAATAAAGTTGTGATTTTTATCAAATTAATCAATTTAGCTGCTTCACTCAATGTTTTCCGGACTTTTTAAACCCAAAGACATTGCCATTGATCTGGGCACCTGCAACACTTTGGTCTACATCCGCGGACAAGGCATTGTTTTGGATGAGCCTTCGGTGGTGGCCATTCGGTCTGAGGGTGGCCCTTTGGGGAAAAAATCACTTCAGGCCGTGGGGCGCGACGCCAAGGCCATGCTCGGCAGGGTGCCTGGCAATTTACTGGCCATTCGCCCGATGCGCGGGGGCGTGATCGCTGATTTCGCCTTGACCGAACTCATGTTGAAAGAGTTCATTCGCAGGGTGCAGCCCAAAAAGGGGTTTTTCAGGTCGCCGCCTCGCATGGTGATTTGTGTGCCTTGCGGGTCTACTCAGGTTGAAAGGCGTGCCATTCGGGAATCGGCCATGGCCACGGGCATCCAAGAGGTTTTTTTGCTCGAAGAGCCCATGGCTGCGGCCTTTGGCGCGGGCCTGCCGGTGACCGAGGCCACTGGCTCGATGGTGGTGGTCATTGGCGGTGGCAGCACCGAGGTGGGCGTGATCTCTTTGGGGGGCATGGTTCACAAATCCAGCATCCGAGTGGGGGGTGACAAATTTGACGACGCCATCATTGCCCATGTGCGCCGCAACCAAGGCGTGTTGATTGGTGAACACACGGCCGAAAACATCAAGATCACGGTGGGCTCGGCTTTGCCGTCCAAGCAAGTCCTGCAAATGGAGGTCAATGGCCGCCACATGGCCATGGGTGTGCCCCACAGCTTCACCATCAACAGCAATGAAGTGATGGAAGCCCTGACGGATCCGCTTGGGCAAATCATTGAAGCGGTCAGAAACGCCCTGGAAAGCACGCCCCCGGAGCTGGGCGCAGACATTGCCAACAAGGGCATGGTGCTGGTCGGTGGAGGCGCATTGCTGCGTGATTTGGACAAATTGTTGAGCGATGAGACCGGGGTGCCGGTGTTCATTGCACCCGAGCCTCTGTCCTGTGTCGCACGCGGTTGCGGCATGAGTTTGGAGCGCTTGAATGACCCTGCCAAATTATTTAGTTAAGGTGATTTTTGTGAACATGAATTTTTTGCCGCGTGGCTGGCTTTGTATGGGGCTGTTGCTGTGGCCTTTGACCGGCACACCCAATTCCTCTTCGACCCCCACTTCACTCTTGGGTGAGCCCGCATCCTTGTTGCTGGTGCGCGATTTGATGCAAGCTGGTCGCCTGGCCGAGGCGGGACAGGAAATTGCACTCCAGTTGCAAAAGCCTTCACCGGACCCGCAATTTCAATTGCTGCAATGCGTGGTCCTGGCCAACCAAAACCAAACGGCCAAAGCCATCACTTGTCTGAACGCCTTGGTCAAAGCCCAGCCTTACATGCTGGAGGCCTACAACAATCTGGGTGTGCTGTACGCCAGTTTGGGACAACACGACGAAGCCAGGCGATGGCTGAATCTGGCCTTGCAACGTGTGCCAGTCTTGTGGACGGTGCACCAAAACATACAAAACCTGCAGGTCGAGGTCTCACTCAAGGCCTATGCCGGTGCACTGCAGTCCGAATTGCCCTTGAAGGCTGCCGCACCCAAGCTGACTTTGTTGGCCTCGACTTCGTTGAGCAACATGGCGAACATCACTTTTCCGCCCACTACTGAAGATAAGGTTCCGCCCACTGCTCAAGACAAGGTTCCGCCCACCGCTGCAGACAAGGTTGAAGCGGTGGCCAGCGCTGCGCCTGCCCCCCCTGTCCAGGCCTTGAAGCCAAAGCCTGCAACTGCCGAGATGGCGGAGCAAGCGCCCTTGGACGAGGAAACGCGCCTGCAGGTGCAAGCGGCCATCGAAGCTTGGGCAGGGGCCTGGAGCGCACAAAACATGCCGGCGTATTTTGCGGCTTACACCCCTGATTTTTCATCGCCCAAAGGGCTTGGACGGGCCGCGTGGGAAGCCGAGCGCACCTCGCGCATTGCGGGCCGACGGTTTGTTCGTGTGTCAGTGCGTCAATTGAGCTTTGAGAAAGTAGGCGCCAAGGTGGTGGCCCGTTTCAGCCAGTTTTACGAGTCTGACAACATTTCTTCAACCCACCGCAAACGCCTGGATTTGGTGCGCCACGAGGGCGACTGGAGGATTGAGCGAGAAAACGTCATCGCCAAGTGAGCATGCGTTTGAGACCTCTTTTCAGAGCAAGCACCCTGTGGCCTCGTCGGCTGGTCTTCCTGGGCATGCCTTTGTGGCTGATGCTGACGTTTTGGTCTGATCCAAAAGGTCCCGAAAACCCCACGCCAAGCGCTTGGTTGCCGCCCATTGAGCTGAGCGAAAACGTCCAGGTTACGCCCAGCACGTCAACAGTCGACATGCCCAATGCCAATGTCACGCCAGTCAATGACGAGCGTGCGCTGCATTCAGCCTTGAGCAGCTGGATTGAGACTTGGAGTGCCAAGGATGTGGCGGCCTATCTCGGTTTTTACAGTCCAGATTTTGTGCCGCCCAGAGGTCTGAGCAAAAAGACTTGGGCCAGGTTGCGCGGTGAGCGAATTTCGAGCAAGCAGCGCATCGATATTTCGTTTGAAAAACTCAGGCTGCAGATCAACGGCACATGGGCCACCGTCAAGTTCACACAGGTTTATCAGGACGAGCGCTTGCGCAGACACGACCAAAAAACCATGGTGTGGCAAAAACGTGGGGGTCAATGGTTGATTCAAAGCGAAACCACGGAATGAGTGACATGGCCATGTGGCAACAGGTTCATTGGACTTTTTTAAGACGGACATGGGGCAAGACGGGCTTGCGGGTCTTGTGGATGGTGCTGCTGACCTTGCTTGTGCTGTGGGTTTTTTTTCGCATGATCAGCGTGGATGCGCTTGCCAAATCCAACAATGAAGTGGCTTCTCAGCCGACAAGCCATGGCCCCACTGCGCCCAGCGTCCCGTGGCACACGGTGTACGAACCCAACAGCCCGGTCATGGACAAGCCGCTCAGTGTGAGCCCGAGGTCGAAGACCAACGCAGGCGTCAAAATCCCGAGCAAGCCAGCCCGCGAAAAACCCAGCGAAAACGGCGAAACACTGTTTTTGCAAACTTACCAACTGTTGAATGCGGGTGAGCATGTGCAAGCCTTGCAGGTGGCGCAAAGCATGGTGGAACGGTTCCCGAACTTTCAACTCGGCCAGCTGCTGTATGCGGACTTGATGGCTGGCCTTGCTGGCGGCATCCCAGAACGCGCGTCTTTGTTGCAGCACCCGGACGTGCGCCGCCGTCTGAGCCAACTCAAAGCCGAGGCATTGCAGCGCACACAACACCAGGACAAGGCATTTTTTGCAGGCAAATACCCCGAACCTGTGCGTTTTTTGTCTCCCAACGTGGCACAGGTGGTGGTGGTGGATGCCCAAAAATCGCGCCTTTATGTGTTGGCCAACCATTGGGATGAGGCGGGAAAAAGGTCCTTCAATGTGGTCTTTGATGCCTATGTGTCCATTGGCAACAATGGCATGGGCAAATGGCGCGAGGGCGATGGCAAAACGCCTGCAGGGGTGTACTTTGTTCAAAAACACTTGACCGATCCGATGCTGCCCGACCTGTATGGCTCGGGGGCCTTGACCTTGGACTACCCCAGCCCCCTCGACAAAGAGCAAAGAAGAACCGGCTCGGGCATTTGGCTGCATGGTTCGCCCAGTGAGCAATATGCGCGTGCGCCCACCTCCACCGACGGCTGCGTGGTGCTAGCCAACGACGACATGACGCGCCTCGTCAAGCTGGGGCTCAAGGCGGACACCCCCGTCATCATTGCCGAGCAACTGAGCTGGCACGATGCGGCCAATGCCCCGTACCTGAATGCCCGCAGCAAAGCCTGGCCCAAACCCAAACACATTCGCAAAACACCCGGCGACTGGCAACTGGTGTCGGCCTTTGAGTGGACGGACAAGCAACACAATGTGGCGGTATTGAGTCACGAACTGCAGGCCACAGGTCGAGCGCCTAAACGCCTGCACAGTTATTGGGTGATGGATGGCAAACAGTGGAAAGAGGTCGGTCGGCAGGGCCAGGTCGGCGACGGTTTTGGACCGCTTGCCTCAAGCACTGCCGGGTCATGAGCCGGACAACGGTTGGTGCTGGATTTTGCGATGATGGAAACTCAACCCCATTTCAAGGAGACCGCCATGTCCACTTCACCTCGCTGGAAACAACGCCCACCCGGCTCCAATTGGGGCGACTTTGGCCCCGATGACCAATGCGGTCGCATGAATTGGCTGACGCCTGAAAAGGTGCTGCAGGGCATGGCCGAGGTGCGCACGGGTCAAAGTTTCAACCTGAGCCTGCCGCTGGATTTTCCGGGGGGCAATGTGCTGAACCCACGCCGCCAGCCTCCCGTCTTGCGCCCTACTTTGCGCGAGGGCCAGCCGAACATGAACTACCAGCTGTGGTGCAACAGCCCCGATTGCACCGATGTGATTTGTGATGATTTGGTGATCATGCATTTGCAATACAGCACCCAGTGGGATGGTTTGGCCCATGTGGGTTCGATGTTTGACGCCAATGGCGATGGTGTGCCCGAGCCGGTTTATTACAACGGGTTTCGGGCGGGCACCGATGTGGTGGGACCGCGCAGCGCCGAAGGGGCGGGTATTTTTGGCTTTCCCGACATTGCCCGCGAATCGACCTCACAGGCCAAGGCGCTGGGCATCGAAAAAATGTCCGAGCGCTGTGTGCAGGGGCGTGCCGTGATGATTGACCTGCACGCCCACTTGGGGCGCGAGCGGGTGTGT
The DNA here is from genome assembly GCA_027486555.1 of Comamonadaceae bacterium. GTDB lineage: Bacteria > Pseudomonadota > Gammaproteobacteria > Burkholderiales > Burkholderiaceae_C > Limnohabitans_A. The sequence continues at coordinate 103,406 of JAIXOX010000013.1, read as the reverse complement.
GTGGGTTACGACATGTTGATGGACATCATGCGCAAAGACCAGGTGGTGGTGGAGCACGGCGACATGGTGTGCCTGCACACGGGCTTTGCGCAGATGCTGCTCGAGATGAACAAGAACCCCGACCCGCACGCCGTGGAGCATTCGTGCGCGGTGCTGGAGGGACGCGACGAGAAGTTGTTGCAATGGATCACCGATTCGGGTTTGGTGGCATTGATTGCGGACAACTACGCGGTCGAAGGCTTGCCCTCGACACCCCAGGCGGGCAGCTGCGCTTCTTTGCCTTTGCACGAGCATTGTTTGTTCAAGCTGGGGGTTCATTTGGGTGAAATTTGGCACCTGACACCCTTGGCAGAACACTTGCGCCAGGCTGGCCGTTCGCGCTTTTTATTGACAGCGCCGCCCCTGCGGCTGCCGGGTGCCATCGGCTCACCCGCCACCCCGATTGCCACGGTTTAAACGCCCAAGCCAAGTCTGTGAGCCCCCCCTGTAGGAGCGACGCCCCCGTCGCGAAACCCCCCGCAGACCACCCACAATCGCCCCGGGGGCGGGGCTCCCACAAAGACAGGACATCCCCCCTGTAGGAGCGACGCCCCCGTCGCGAAAACCCTCGCAGACCACACACAATCGCCCCGAGGGCGGGGCCACCACAAAGCGAGGGCATGACTGATCGCTCAACCCAAAACAAACCTTTCACGTCAAACTCTCGCAGAGCAGGATCCATAAGGGAATACGCTCAAGGCCAAAACAGCTTCAGCGCCGATACTGTTTGTTGTTGAATTTTTGAAGGTGTTGCTCATGAAAACAAAGATCTCACGTTGGGCCTGCGCGGCCCTGTTGGCTTGCTTGCCACTGGCATCGTGGGCACAGGCTTGGCCTGGCAAGCAGCCCATCAAACTGGTGGCGGTGTTTCCACCGGGTGGCTCGGTGGACCAGGTGGCGCGCATTTTGTCGGGTCCGCTTTCCCAGCAGTTGGGCCAAAGCGTGGTGGTGGAAAACAAGGGCGGTGCCTCGGGCGTGATTGGCACGGCCAGCGTGCTCAGTGCACCGGCCGATGGCTACACCTTTGCTGTGGTGTTTGACACGCACGGCGTCAACCAGAGCTTGATGGCCAGCATGCCCTATGACAGCAAAAAAGACTTGGTGCCGCTGGTGCTGGTGGGCACTTCGGCCATGATGCTGTCGACCCATGTGGGCACCGAATACAAAACATTTGCCGATGTGGTGGCCGCCGCCAAGGCCAAAAAGAACGTTTCGTTTGGCACCATTGGCAACGGCAGCCTGGGCCACCTGGCCATGGCTTTGATGGCCAAAAACGGGGGCATGGAGTTCAACCATGTGCCGTTCAAAGGCGGCGGCCCCTTGATGAACGATGCCATTGCCGGGCACATTCCCCTGACCATGAGCACGGTTTTCCTGAACAAGCCGCACATCGACAGCAAGCGCTTGCGGCCGCTGGCTGTCACTTCGGCCAAGCGGGTGGCTGATTTTCCGGATGTGCCCACCATTGCCGAGGCGGGCTTTGCCGGCTTTGAGGCACCGGCTTGGTGGGCTGTGTTGGCCTCGGCCAAAACACCGCCCGAGATTGTCAAGCGCATGAACGAAGAGCTCAACAAGGCCTTGGCCAACCCCGATGTGTCCAAACGCCTGGTGGCGCAAGGCATTGAAATTTCAGGCGGCAGCGTTGAAAAAGCCAAAACTTTCATCGACGGGCAGATCGACACCTGGGCCAAGGTGGTGCGCGACAACGGCATCAAGGCCGATTGAATTGCCCGGCCTACAACTTGGGGGTCTCGACCACCAGTTGGGGCTGCAGCGCACGCACGCGGTGGTCCACGTAGTAGCCGCCAAATTCGGTGTACCTGAGCAACACCTGTTGGCATTGGCTGCAGGCCAGCACGTCGCAGCGGTTGTACGGAAAAAACCGTGGCGCAATCGGTGCGTTGGGAGACTCGTAGCGCGTGCCATTTGGGTGAAATTCTTCAAAGGTGGGCTCCGCGTCTGCCCCCGCATAGGGGTCGGCAGGCGCTGCACGCAAAGTGCCCAGGCGGTTCATTTGCGCTGCAGGCCAGCGGTCTTCGGTGACGCTTTCCCATCCGGTGCAGGCCCCCACAGCGCAGGTGCAGGCCCTGGGGGCTGAAGCTTCGCCCAAAGCCTTGAGGGCTCGGGCATCGAAGATTGGATGTTCAGCGGTCATGGCTTCACAAGGTTTTGAAGGCGCCTGCGGTCAAGACCACCAAATCGGCATCCGAGATGAGCGTGATGCGGTTTTGCGCTGCAAAGTCACTGGCTTTGGCACTGACTTGCCCGAGGGTGATGCACACGCTGTTGGGCGCTTGCAGGCGGTCGCGCTCAGCCACCAGTTCGCGCAAGGGCTCAATGCCCAAGGCTGCGGCCTTCCAACGTTTGGCGCTGACCACGGTGAGCACGCCCTTTTTTTCGAGCTGCATGTCGGCGTTGCCTTTCAGCAGCATCACGCTGTAGCCCTGTCGGGTGAATGCAGTCTCCAGCAGGGCAGAAAAGTCGCGCCAATTCATGGTCGCCAGGGTTTGCAAAACCTGTTCGGTCTTGGCTGCGCTGGGCAAATTGCGCTGACGCCAAAGGGCCATGCAACCGATCACAAAGAAGGGAAATCCCCCCAACATGCCCACACCCGCGTACTGCGGGGGCAACAAGGCCCCGGCCACCAAGGCGATCACAGCCACCAACACAAAACTGATCCACCATGGCGAGCGCAGCAGCACCGCGAACAGCGATTTCTCGGACATCTTGAATTTCACACACGCTCCCTGTCGATCAAAAAAGTAGCCTGCATGGCCGTGGCGAACATTATCAAACGGGTGTGTCACCAGCCAAGGTGATGCGGTGCATCACCCGGCGAAAACCGTGGTAATCGTTGACGGGGTTGTGCTGGGTGCAACGGTTGTCCCACACGGCCAGCGAGTGGGGCTGCCACACAAAGCGGCAGGTGAACTCGGGCTTGACTTGGTGCTGAAACAGAAAGTTCAGGATAGGCGTGCTTTCGGCCTCGGTCATGCCGACGATGCCCGAAGTGTGGGCCACATTCACATAAAGGGCTTTGCGCCCGGTTTCGGGGTGGGTGCGCACCAGTGGGTGGTGGGCCAAATACGCTTGTGGGGCGTTGTCTTTGCCATCACTTTTGATGCGGTCTTCGCGGGTTTTGGACACATCGGCTTTGGCCGAACTGCTGATGCCCACCAGGCCATCAAGCAACGATTTCATGGTGTCAGACAGCGTGTCCCAGGCCGTGTACTGGTTGGCAAACAAGGTGTCACCCCCATAAGGCGGCACCTCTTTGGCCAGCAGCATCGAGCCCATGGGCGGCTGCTCCAGGTAGGTGGTGTCCGAATGCCAAATGCCACCAAAGTTCACTTTTTCGTGTTCGAGCTTTTTGACTTCGATGACGCAGGGAAAGCCGTCAAGGCCTTTGACAAAAGGGTATTCGACCGGCTGACCCAAGGTGTGGGCAAAGCGCATGAATTGATCGGGCGCGAGGTCCTGGTCGCGGAAAAAAATGACCTGGTGCTGCAGCAAGGCGTCGCGGATGCCATGTTGCAGATCGGCAGACAGGGGCTGGGTCAAATCGACCCCGTGCAGCTCGGCGCCCATGGCACCTGCAATTTGGCGAATGATCATTTTTTGATTGTGTCACGGGCCTTGGGTAAACCCCCATCGATTTTGTCCGCCGCGAGACAAGCGCGGGAGGGGCTTCGTGTCATTCTTGTCAGATCATTTTCTGGAGCAGACATGCTGAACCGTCGATTGAATTTACTGGCCTTGGCTTTGGGTCTGTGCATGGGCCAAAGCGCTGTGCTGGCGCAAGAATTTTTGTCCAAACCGGTGCGCATTGTGGTGCCGCAAACCCCTGGCGGTGCGTCGGATGCGCTGGCCCGCATCGTGGGCCAAAAACTGAGCGAGAAATGGGGCCAGGCGGTGGTGATCGAAAACCGCGCAGGCGCGGGTGGCAACGTGGGCATGGAGCATGTGGCGCAGGCCACAGGCGATGGCCACACCTTGCTAATGAGCTATGCCGGTTCACACGCCATCAACGCGGCTTTGTACAAGAAACTGCCTTTCGATCCCGAAAAAGACTTTGAGCCAGTGGCCACGCTGGCAACCCTGCCCTTTGTGTTGGTGGTGCGCCCCGACTCCCCCGTCAAAAGCATCAAGGACCTGGTAGACCAAGGTCAGCGCTCGCCTTTGACGTTTGGCTCGGCAGGCAACGGTTCGGTGAACCATTTGCTGGGCGTCATGTTCAATGCCGCCGCCAACACCAAGCTCGAACACATTCCCTACCGTGGCGCAGCGCCCGCCATGCAGGACCTGATGGGCGGCCAGATCAATATGGTGTTCACCAGCTTGCCTTCGGTGTCCGGGGCCATCAAGAGCGGCACCTTGCGCCCGGTGGCGGTGACCAGCGGCGCGCGTTCGGGCAACTTCCCGAACATCCCCACCATCGCCGAGGGGGGCTTCAAAGAGTTTGATGTGTCGCCCTGGTTTGGTTTGTTTGCCCCCGCCAAAACCCCGGCTGCCGTGATTCGCCGCATCAACCAGGATGTGCAAGAAGTGCTGAAAAACAAGGACGTGATCGAGCGCTTCAATGCGCAAGGCGCTGATGTGCTGATTACCCAACCTGCTGAGTTTGCCGGCATGCTGAAAAAAGACCTGGCCAAGTGGGCCGTGGTGGTCAAAGCTTCTGGCGCACAGATTGACTGACCGCGACAACAAAGAGAAAACCCATGAACTTGATCAAAATTTCTCGCCGCACCGCTGTGGCCTTGGCGCTGTGCCTGAGCACCGGCGCTTTTGCACAGAACTGGCCTGACAAACCCATCCGCATTGTGGTGGGTTTTGCGCCCGGTGGTTTCACCGATGTGCTGGCCCGCACCATTGGCCAAAAGCTGCAAGAGCGGCTGGGGCAGTCGGTGGTGGTGGACAACAAGGCCGGTGCTGCGGGCACCGTGGGCGCTGACATCGTGGCCAAGGCCCGGCCTGACGGCTACACGCTGCTGCTGGGCCACAGCAACTCCAACTCGGTGGCCCCGGCGCTTTACCCCAAGCTGCCCTACGACGTGGTGAAGGATTTCACGCCCATCATCCGTGTGGCGTCCACGCCTTTGCTGTTGACGGTCAACCCTGGCGTGCCCGCCACCGATGTGAAATCGTTTGTGGCACTGGCCAAACAAAAGCCCATGGGCCTGAGCTTTGCGTCCTCGGGCAGCGGCAGCGCACAACACCTGGCAGCAGCCCGCTTCATGCTGGCCACCCAGACGCAGATGAACCACATTCCTTACAAGGGCAGCGGCCAGGCGATTGTGGATTTGTTGTCGGGCCAAGTGAACCTGAACTTTGAAAGCCCACCCAATGTGCTGCCGCATTACCAGGCGGGCAAGCTGAGGGTGCTGGCCATCACCAGCGAAAAACGCTCGCCCTTGATGCCCAATGTGCCCACCCTGGCCGAAGCCGGCGTGCCCAATGCCGAGATGCTGCAGTGGTTTGCCGTGCTGGGACCCGCCAAGTTGCCCGCCGACATCACCCGGCGCTTGAACACCGAGATTGCCGCGATTTTGAAGCTGCCCGATGTGGCCGAAAAAATCGCTTCGCAAGGCGGTGAAATCATTGGCGGCACGCCCGAGTCGTTTGCGGCCTTCATCCCCGAAGACAGCGCGTCCTGGGCCAAGCTGGTCAAGGACGCCAATGTGCGCATGGACTGATGTGTGAAAGCCATACCCAAAACCACTGACCTGTGCGACGCCTGCGATGACGCGCAGGCCTGCGCTGTGTTGTTTCAAAGTTTCGGCTTGCGACGGGCCTTCACCGGCCCCATTCGCACCCTGCGCATCCACGAAGACATTGCCCTGATGCGCGACACCGTGAGCCAGCCAGGCCTTGGCCAAGTGCTGGTGATTGACGGCGGTGGCTCGATTTCGCGGGCCTTGTTTGGCGACGTGATGGCCGAGCTGGCCTCGCGCAATGGCTGGGCGGGCTTGGTCATTCACGGTGTGGTTCGCGATGCCGATGAGCTGAACACCATCGACATTGGCGTGAAGGCCTTGGGCACGGTGCCCAAGCGCGGCAGCCGCACCGGTGCGGGCGAGCGCGATGTGCCTGTGCACTTTGGCGGCGTGACCTTCATGCCCGGTGACCATGTGGTGGTCGATGCCGATGGTGTGATCGTGCTGCCCACGGGTTTGACAGCGGCCGACATTGCCGTTCAGGATGTGGTGGCGGCCACCGCGGCCTATGCAGCAGGCCCGGCGGCAACACCCAAGCCATGAGCCCTCGCACCCTGTACCAGCGCATCGTGGATGCGCACACGGTCAGGCCGCTGGGCAACAGCGGGCAAATTTTGCTGTACGTGGACCGCCAGGTGCTGAACGAATACACCAGCCCACAGGCCTTTGCCGCCTTGCACGCGCAAGGGCGCAAGGTGTGGCGACCCTCCTCCACTTTTGCGGTGGTAGACCATGTGAACGCCACCACACCCGTGCGCAATGCACGCACCATGGTGCTGGTCGATGCCGACCGGGCGCGGCAAGTCAGCACGCTGGCCGAGAACTGCGCGCGGCACGGCATTGAGCTGTTTGACATGCTGGACACGCGCCAGGGCATTGAGCATGTGGTGGCCAGTGAACAAGGCTGGGTGCTGCCGGGTATGGTGATGGCGGCGGGCGACAGCCACACCACCACCCACGGGGCCATGGGGGCTTTGGGTTTTGGCATTGGCAGCAGCGAGATCGAACACCTGCTGGCCACCCAAACGCTGATTTACCGCCCTCAAAAAAACATGCGCGTCACGGTGCACGGCCAGATGCCTGCCGGGGTGACGGCCAAAGACCTGGTGCTGAGCCTGATCGCGCAGATCGGGGCCGACGGGGCCTCGGGCCATGTGATCGAGTACGCCGGAGAAGCGATTCGGGCCATGGGCGTAGAGGGCCGCTTGACGCTGTGCAACATGAGCGTGGAAGCTGCGGCGCGGGGCGCCATCGTAGCGCCCGATGACCGGCTGTTTGATTATTTGCACGGTCGCCCGCGCGTGCCACAAGGCGCACAGTGGGACGCGGCCGTGGCGCAGTGGCGCTGGCTGCGCAGCGACGACGACGCCGTGTTTGACCGCGAGATCAGCCTGAACGCCAGCACGCTGGCCCCGCGCGTGACCTGGGGCACCAGCCCGGACCAAGGCGTGCCCATCGACGGCGTGGTGCCTGACCCAGCCCATGAAAGCGACCCAGAGCGCCGACGTGGCATGGAACGCGCCTTGGCCTACATGGACCTGCAATCCGGTCAGGCCTTGCAAGGCTTGCCCATCAGCCACGCCTTCATTGGCTCGTGCACCAACAGCCGCATTGACGACCTGCGCGATGCGGCGCGTTTTTTGAAAGGCCGACGTGTTGCAACCGGTGTGCGCGCCTTGGTGGTGCCCGGCTCGTCGATGGTGCGTGCGCAGGCCGAGGCGGAAGGCCTGGGACGCATTTTTGAAGAAGCGGGTTTTGAATGGCGGCAAGCGGGTTGCTCGATGTGCGTGGCCATGAACGAAGACCACCTGAACGCCGGGGACCGCTGCGCCTCCAGCACCAACCGCAATTTTGAAGGCCGCCAGGGCCTGGGCGCACGCACCCACCTGATGAGCCCCGCCATGGTGGCGGCGGCGGCGGTCACAGGCGCGCTGACCGACTTGCGCACCCTGCCCTGTCATTAAAAGCGAAGTGATGACTGCCGCATTCCAAGCCATCACCACCCTCTCGGGCACCGCCTGTGCCCTGCCCTTGCCGCATGTGGACACCGACCAGATCATGCCCAAGCAGTTCCTCAAGGGCATCGACCGACAAGGCTTGGCACAAGGCTTTTTACACGACATGCGTTTTGACGCATTGGGCCAAGCGCGCCGCGATTTTGTGCTGAACCAGGCCCCTTGGAATGAGGCAAAGTTTTTGATCACAGGTGCCAATTTTGGTTGTGGCTCCAGCCGCGAACACGCGGTGTGGGGCATGCGCGAGCTGGGCATCCGCTGCGTGCTGGGCACCAGCTTTGGTGGCATTTTCAGCGACAACTGCATGCGCAACGGCGTGCCTGCGCTGGTGTTGCCTGCATTTGAAGTGGACCGCCTGATGGCCCTGGCCCAAGACCCGCAGCGCTGCCAAATGGCGCTGGACTTGGCAGCCCAAACGCTGCACACCCCGGCCGATGGCCAGACCTTGCGCTTTGACATCGACCCGCTGCACCAAGAAATGCTGTTGCGCGGCCTGGATGCGGTGGGCATGAGCTTGACCCATGCGCCGGACATCCACGCCTTTGAAACCCGGTATTTGCAGGCCAACCCTTGGGTGCTGCCGCCTCAGGAAATGCCCCCTCTGTAAATAACTCCACAAGAAAATCGACATGGTCCATTACTTTGACGAAGCCCGTGTTCAGCAACTGCTGAGCGTGCCCGATTTGCTGCAAGGCGTGCGCGAAGCCTTGGTGGCGCTGACGCTGGGCCAAGTGGTGCAGCCGCTGCGCATGGTCATGCCGATTGGCGAGGCTTCTGCAGATGGCCTGCTGTTTTTGAAGCCCGCCCAGCTGGGCGATGCGCTGAGCACCAAGCTCATCACGCTGGTGCCCGGCAACGCGCAAAAGGGCTTGCCCACGCTGCTCAGCACCATTGTGTTGATGGACCCGGCCACAGGCCAAACGCTGGCCGTGATGGAGGGCAACACCATCACCGCCATGCGCACGGCAGCCGCGTCTGCCGTGGCGGCCGATGCGCTGGTGCCGCGCACGCCCCAGGTGGTGGCCATGCTGGGCAGCGGCGTGCTGGCGCGCAGCCACGCGCAAATGCTGCGGGCCGTGCGCCAAGTGTCCGAAATCCGTGTGTGGAGCCCCACGGCCGCCAACGCGCAGCAGTGCGCACGCGACATTGGCGGTGTGGCCTGTACCAGCGCCGAAGCAGCGGTGCGCGGCGCCGACATCGTGTGCACTGTGACCAATGCCAGCGAGCCGGTGCTGCAAGGCGCTTGGCTCAAGCCCGGCGCTTTTGTCGCGGCTGTGGGCGCACCCCGCCCCACCTGGCGCGAGCTGGACGATGTGGCCATGCGCCACTGGGTGGTGGCCGATCAACGCGAAGCCGCCGAAAAAGAATCCGGCGATGTGCTGCTGTCGGGTGCAAAAGTGGCGGCGGAAATTGGCGAGATTTTGTGCGGTCGTGTGCCCGCGCCGCCTGCAGGCACCACAGTGATTTTCAAATCGCTGGGCCAGGCGGTCGAGGACACGGTGGCGGCGCGGCTGGTGTACCGAGCGGCCTTGGCCGAGGAAAAGTCAGCATGAGCAACGCCGATGTGGTGGTGGTGGGCAGTGGCGTGATGGGCGCGGCCACGGCCTATTGGTTGACGCGCTTGCAACCGGGTTTGAAGGTGACGCTGGTCGAGTCAGACACGCGCTACGAAAAAGCGTCGTCATCGCTCTCGGCCAGCTCCATCCGCCAGCAGTTCACCTGCCCCGTCAACATCCGCCTGAGCCAATACGGCATTGCGTTTTTGCGCGAGGCCGAACAGCACTTGGGCTTGCCCGATCACCCGGTGGCGCTGGGTTTGCAAGAACCCGGTTACCTGTACCTGGCCCAGCCGGAACAAGTGGACACCTTGCAAACCGCGCACCAGATTCAAAAGCAAGCCGGTGCCGATGTGGCTTTGCTGTCGCCCGAAGCCCTTCGCCAACGCTACCCCTGGCTGAATGTGGACGATGTGGCGCTGGGCAGCTTGGGCCTGAGTGGCGAGGGCTGGTTTGACGGCCCTGCCCTGCACCAAGCGTTCTTGAAAAAAGCCATGGCGCAAGGTGTGCAGCGGCTGCACGACCGCGTGGTGGGCATGGACCACACGGCCACACACATCACGGGGGTACGCCTGGCCAGTGGTGGCACGTTGGACTGCGCTCAGCTGGTCAACGCTGCGGGTGCTTGGGGCGGCGAAGTGGCGGCCATGGCCGGGGTGCAGCTGCCGGTGGTGGGGGCCAGGCGCACGGTGTTTGTGCTGTCTTGCCCCAAGCCCTTGCCGCTGTGCCCTTTGTTGATCGACCCCACGGGTTGGTGGCTGCGCCCGGAAGGACGGTTTTTGATCAGCGGCTCAGAGCCCCTGCACACCGAACCCAACTTGCCGCTGGAGCCCGACTGGTCCGAATGGAACGACGAGCAATGGGCTTCGCTGGCCCACCGCATACCGGCGCTGTCTGAGCTGCGGGTCGAGCGGGCGTGGGCGGGTTATTACGAGATGAACACCTTCGATCACAACGCCGTGATCGGCCCGCACCCAGATTTGCGCAACCTGTATTTCATCAATGGTTTTTCTGGCCACGGCATGCAACACGCTGCGGGGGCTGGTCTGGCGCTGGCCGAGTGGATGCTGCACGGACAAGCGCAAACCATCGCGGTGGATGAACTGGGTTTTGAGCGCCTGCTTCACAACAGACCGCTGCGCGAGTTGCAGGTGATTGGCTAAGCAGGCCTGCTGCTGTATTTGCGGGAAACCCGCCGCGGGGCGGTGGTGGTCAACGGCCTTTCATCGCGCAAGGACGCCACCCCAACAAGGCGCGTCCATGCACAGGCACTGAGCCTTCATCAAGGCTTGTCTTCACGGGCCTCGATTTGCAAGCGCTGGACCACGGCACCGCGGGTGCCTGCCACTGCACGGATACGCAGCGCCGGACCGGCTTCGAGCGCCACGCGGCAGTGGTAATCCAGACCATCGGTCTGTCCCGGGCAACTGCTGGCAATGCGCCGACTCCATTGCTGCTTGCCGTCAATGTCCAGCGTCAAGGCATGCCAAGCCTCAGCGTTGTCCTCGGGCACACGCACCATCAAGCTCACATCGATGTCAAAAGTACGTGCACGTTGGAGTGCGCCGGGAATGTGCAGCACAGCCACCGCATCGCCCACCTCGGTACGCCACAACTCGGGTTGAGCAGGGGACGCCATGGGTTTCAGGCTTTGAGCAAGGTTTGCATTTCGCCACTGTCGATCAGGCGGCGCAGGTCATCGGCCCCGCCAACCAAGGTTCCACGCACAAAAACCATCGGGAAAGTGGGCCAACCGGTCCACATCTTCAAGGCATTACGCATGCGCCAATGCGAAAAGTAGCTGCCGAACTCGATGTACTCGTGGGCCAGTCCCGCGGCTTGTAAGGCCTTGCGGGCTTTGCCCACAAAGGGGTTGCCTGACAAGCCAACCACCACCACAGGATGCAGAGACATGGCGGTTTGAACCCGCTGAATCACGGGCAGGTGGAGTTCTGCAATGTGTTGGCGAATGGCCGGGTGAATGGCCGATTCATTGAGGAAAGGTCGGGTCATGAAGGTCCTTAGTGGAGTGCCATCATAGTCATTCCAGGCCACAACTGCCGTGGCCAAGTTCTCTTTTTATCAAAGAAGACTGCGGATCAATCCACCTTGGCACCCGATTCCTTGACGATGCGTGACCAGCGCACCAGATCATCGCGCACGATCGCAGCCAATTGCTCAGAAGTGCCTTTGAAGGGCTCACAACCCAAGGTGGCCAAGCGCTCACGGGCATCGGCACTGTCCAGGGCTTTGGAAACTTCGTTTTGCACAAACTGCAAGAGTTCTTTGGGTGTGCCAGCAGGCGCAAACATGCCATACCAGGGGGTGGCACCGAAGCCCTTGACCGTTTCGCCGATGGTGGGCGCATCGGGCAACGCAGCAACCCGTTTTTCGTTCACCACACCCAAGACCTTGAGTTTGCCTGCGCGCACAAAAGCGATGGACGACGGCATGCTTTGGACCGACAAAGGCACTTGCCCACTGACCACATCGGTGGCCGCCGCAGCAGCGCCTTTGTAGGGAATGTGCTGGAGCTTGATGTCGGTGGCTTTTTGCAGCATTTCACCAATCAGGTGGTTGAGCGTGCCATTGCCGGCGGAGGCGATGGAAAATTTGCCGGGATTGGCCTTGGCCAGCGCAATGAACTCGGACATGTTGTTGGCCGGAAACGTGGGGTTGGCCACCAGCACATAACCTGCACGGGCCAAAGGGGCCACCGGTTCAAAGTCCTTGACCGGGTCAAAACCTGTGCGCTGGTACAAAAACGGGTTGATGACCTGCGCACTGTCGGCCGTGATCATGAGCGTGTAGCCATCGGGCTTGGCCTTGGCCGCAGCTGCAGTGCCGACGTTACCGCCTGCACCCGCCCTGTTTTCGACCACAAAAGACTGCCCTGTCTGCTCGGTCAGTTTTTGGGCCACCACGCGCGCAATGGCGTCATTGGCCCCACCTGCAGCCTGAGGGACGATGATGGTCACCGGCTTGTTGGGGTATTTGTCTTGGGCCAACACGCTGCCCCAAATTGAAAAACTGAAGGCCAGAGCCAAGGCGATGGTTTTGCGCATGTGATGTTCCGTGTGTGCTTGAATGCACCGATTTTTGTCTGCAAAACACGCTCTGTAACGGGTGAAAACCCTCGACCTTCAACGGGTGGAGGAGCCATTTGAGAGGCCAGACCCGCAAAGAAAAACGGGTCACAGCCTTGTGAGCTGTAACCCGTTGATTTTATTAGGAATAATTGGTCGGCGTGGCGGGATTCGAACTCGCGACCCCTTGCACCCCATGCAAGTGCGCTACCAGGCTGCGCTACACGCCGACAAGCTTTAAATTATAGCCTGTTCCATGGCCTTAAAGTGTCAAAAGGGCTCTGATTTGCAAAAGCTCTTCATGAATAGACACAGGGGCCATCAAGGGCAAAGGCAAAGCAGAGGTCGATGAAGTCGGCCATGCACCCATGTCTGCGTTGATGTCCTCTTGCAGGTCCACCAAAAAATCTTCTTCAGCGGTGTCGACTTCGTTTTGCGACAAACGAGAAAGTTGGCGTTCAGTTTGGACCAGCTCTTGCAACTTGTTGCGAGCGCCGCTGATCGTGAACCCTTGGTCGTACAGAAGACCACGGATGCGCCGGATCATCATCACTTCGTGACGCTGGTAGTAGCGTCTATTGCCTCTGCGCTTGACGGGGCGAAGTTGGGTAAATTCTTGCTCCCAGTAACGAAGAACATGGGGTTTGACACCACACAGCTCGCCGACTTCACCAATGGTGAAGTAGCGCTTGGCCGGAATGGGTGGGAGCAAACTGTCCATGTTTGACAACGATTTACTTGGAAAACCTAGTAGCTTACTGCAACTGTGCAACCTTCGTCCAGCCGTGTTGAGCAGCGGTTTGCCTGCAAAAGCCCAACAAGACCCGATGAATTCAACAAATTGATCACCGGGCGATCAAGACGGCATGGTGTCCACAATGGCGGACACCGAAACCCCATCCACTGAACATTTGATCCACAAATGAAAAAAGCCCAAGTAGATGACTACTTAGGCTTTGATCTGGCGGAGTGGACGGGACTCGAACCCGCGACCCCCGGCGTGACAGGCCGGTATTCTAACCAACTGAACTACCACTCCTGATAGCTGTAGCTTTTAACAGGTTGACTTGGCAACTCAACAAGTGCTACAAAACTTGGCGACCCTACGGGGATTCGAACCCCGGTACTCACCGTGAAAGGGTGATGTCCTAGGCCTCTAGACGATAGGGTCATAACCTGGACGGATTCTTGCGAATCATCTCGACACTTTGGTGGAGGTAAGCGGGATCGAACCGCTGACCTCTTGCATGCCATGCAAGCGCTCTCCCAGCTGAGCTATACCCCCTTTGGCATCTTCTGATACAAACATCGTTGCCGCTGTTAGCTTTCTTGTTATGCCTCGATGGTGTCGAGACTTGAATTATAGACAGGTTTCTAGGCGTTTTTTAGGGTGCCAACAATTTTTTCTCTTTTACTCAAAAAAAGAACGGCATCCAGTGATGGCGTCTGCGCGGTGCCCATGACCAATACACGTACGGGCATGGCCAGCTGAGGCATTTTCAGCCCAACTTCGCCCAAGGTTTCTTTGATGGCCGCAGCAATCGAAATCTTGTCCCAAGCGCATATCGCCAACTTGTCAGCCAACACACTCAGCGCTGGCTTAACGGCATCGGTCACATGCAAGGCTTTCTCTTGCGGATTGGGCACCACATCCAGGTAAAAAGCTGAAATCCATTGCGCTAAAGCAACCAAAGTGTCGCATCGGTCTTTGAACAAGCCGCAAATGTTGGCCAAGCGCACGTCAGCCGACACACCCAGTTTGGCCAAGAAGGGTTGCACGCACTCAGCCAGGGCGTCATCGCTCATGGCCTTGAGGTGCTGCGCGTTGACCCACTTGAGCTTGGCTTCGTCGAATTGCGCCGCGCTTCGACCCAAGTGATCCAAACTGAACCACTCCAAGAACTGCGCGCGGCTGAAAATTTCGTCATCGCCATGACTCCAGCCCAGTCGTGCCAAGTAATTGACCATGGCATCGGGCAGATAGCCTTCATCGCGGTAGGCCGTCACGGCTTTGGCGCCATTGCGTTTGCTCATCTTCTCGCCTTGTTCGTTGAGCACGGTGGGCAGATGGGCGTAAACCGGTGGCTCTTTGCCAAGGGCTTTGAAGATGTTGATCTGGCGTGGCGTGTTGTTCACATGGTCATCGCCACGGATAACGTGGGTGATCTGCATCTCGATGTCATCCACCACCACGCAAAAGTTATAAGTGGGCGTGCCATCAGGGCGAGCAATGACCAGGTCATCCAACTCGTCATTGCTGATTTCAATCAGGCCTTTGACCTTGTCATCCCAAGCCACCAGACCACCGATGGGGTTCTTGAAACGCAGCACAGGCTTCACACCCTCCGGGATGTCAGGGAGGGTTTTGCCTTCTGCGGGACGCCATGTGCCGTCGTAACGTGGTTTTTCCTTGTTGGCCATTTGGCGCTCACGCAGAGCATCCAAATCTTGCATGCTCATGTAACAGGGGTAAACATGCCCTGCAGCGATCAACTCGGCCAGCACGGCTTTGTACCGCTCCATGCGCTGCATTTGGTAGAAAGGGCCCTCGTCATGGTTGAGCTCTAACCAGGCCATGCCTTCGATGATCACATCGACAGAGGCTTGGGTGGAGCGATCGAGGTCTGTATCTTCGATGCGCAAAATGAAATCACCACCAGTCGCACGGGCAAACGCCCAAGGGTACAAAGCCGAGCGGATGTTGCCCAAATGGATGAAGCCGGTGGGCGATGGGGCAAAGCGGGTGCGTGTTTTGGTCATATCAGAGGGTATCGAGACCACGGGACAGGTCGTTTTGAACATCTTGTGGGTATTCGAGGCCAACGGCGACACGAATCAAACCTTGGCCAATGCCTGCGGCTTGGCGCTGCACCTCGGTCAGTCGACCGTGCGAGGTGCTGGCGGGGTGCGCCACCATGGTTTTGGTGTCGCCCAAGTTGGTCGCCAAGGACAACATTTTCATCTGGTCCATCACATGGAATGCACGTTGACGCGATTGCTCGGGACCGTCGGCTTTCACATCAAATGACAAGACCGCGCCGCCCAGGCCCGACATCTGGCGCATGGCCAATTCGTGCTGCGGGTGACTGGCCAAAGCGGGGTAATGCACCCGCGCTACGGCGGGGTGCTTTTCCAGCCATTCGGCCAAAATTTGCGCACGGGCGCTCTGCGCACGCATGCGAAGGTCCAGGGTTTCCAGACCCTTGAGCACAACCCATGCGTTGAAGGGCGCGAGCGTCATGCCCCCGCTTTTGAGCACCGGCAAAAACTTTTCGGTGACCATCTGCTGCGGCGCGCACAAGGCACCCGCCATCACGCGGCCCTGGCCGTCCAGGTACTTGGTGCCCGAATGCATGATGATGTCGGCACCCATGGCCACAGGGCGCTGCAAGGATGGCGTGGCAAAGCAGTTGTCCACGGCAAACAAAGCACCTGCGTTGTGTGCGATGTCGGCCAGCGCCTGAATGTCGCACACCTCGGTCAGGGGGTTGGTGGGGGTTTCGGCAAACAACAAGCGCGTGTTTGGACGGACGGCCGCTTGCCACTCTTGCAAATCGGTTTGCGAGACAAAACTCGATTCAACGCCGAACTTGGCCAAGTCTGAACCGATGAGTTTGATGGTGGAGCCAAACATGGAGCGCGAGCACACCACATGGTCGCCCGATTTGAGCAGACCCATGCACATCATCAAGATGGCGGACATGCCAGAGGATGTTCCCATGGCGGCTTCTGTGCCCTCCAAGGCCGCCAAGCGCATTTCCATGCTGCTGACCGTGGGGTTGCCGTAGCGGCCATAGGTGAAGCCTTCTTCGTCGCCTGCGAAACGCCTAGCGGCAGATTCGGCTGTGGGCTGCACGTAGCCGCTGGTCAGGTACAAGGCTTCAGAGTTTTCGCCGTACTGGCTGCGCTCAACGGCTGCACGCACGGCCAAGGTTTCAATGTGCAAATCGTCAAATCGTGAAGATGCTGTCATGCTGTGGGCTCACTCGCTGGCGTTGGGCAAAGCCAAACGCGAATTGTCGTCATCGCCCTCTTCGGTTTGAGGGCGGGTTTGGTTCAAACGGCTGATGTCGTCGGCAGAAATATCGCCCGTCACGTACACGCCATCAAAGCAAGACGCGTCAAAATCAGACAGCGCGCCCGCTGCGTTGACACGCGCTTGGGCCACGGCCGACTTCATGGCATCCACGTCTTGGTAAATCAGGGCATCGCAGCCAATGATTTGGCGAATTTCTTCGATGCTGCGGCCATGGGCCACCAGCTCTTCTTTGGTCGGCATGTCGATGCCGTAAACATTGGGAAAGCGCACCGGTGGCGCAGCGCTGGCCATGTACACCTTGCGGGCCCCGGCGTCTCGCGCCATTTGCACGATCTCGCGGCTGGTGGTGCCGCGCACGATGGAGTCATCCACCAACAACACATTGCGGCCCTTGAATTCGCTCACGATGGTGTTGAGTTTTTGGCGCACCGACTTTTTGCGCACCGCTTGTCCGGGCATGATGAAGGTGCGGCCCACGTAGCGGTTTTTGACAAAACCTTCACGGTAAGGAATGCCCAGCAAATGGGCCAATTGGGTGGCACTGGGACGGCTGGACTCGGGGATCGGGATCACCACATCGATGTCACTGGGCGGCACATTGGAAACAACCCGCTTGGCCAATGTCTCGCCCAAATTCAAACGGGCTTGGTACACCGAAATGCCGTCCATGGTCGAGTCGGGGCGGGCCAAGTACACGTATTCAAAGATACACGGGCTCAATTGCGTTTTGTCGGCGCATGCCTGCGTGTGCATCTTGCCCTCCAGGTCCACAAAGATGGCTTCTCCAGGAGCCACGTCGCGCTCAAATTGGTGTGATGTGCCATCCAAAGCCACCGACTCGCTGGCCAACATGATGGAGCCATCTTCGCTGCGGCCCATGCACAAAGGCCGAATGCCATGCGGGTCACGAAAGGCAACCAGGCCATGCCCTGCGATCAAGGCAATCACCGCGTAAGAGCCTTTGACACGGCGATTCACACCGCGCACGGCCTCGAACACGTCCATGGGTTTGAGTGGCAAGCCGCGCGTGGTTTTTTCCAGCTCGTGGGCCAACACATTGAGCAAGACCTCGGAGTCACTGTCGGTGTTGATGTGGCGGTGGTCCACTGAAAACAACTCCGATTTCAAAGCATGGGCATTGGTCAGGTTGCCGTTGTGCACGAGCACCAAGCCAAAAGGTGCGTTCACATAAAAGGGCTGGGCCTCTTCTTCGCTGAATGCGTTACCCGCCGTGGGGTAACGCACTTGTCCCAATCCGCAGTTGCCCGGCAAACTGCGCATGTTGCGGGTGCGAAACACATCACGCACCATGCCTTTGGCCTTGTGCATGAAAAATTTTCGGTCCAGCTGCGTGACGATGCCTGCCGCGTCTTGGCCCCGGTGTTGCAACAGCAACAAGGCGTCATAAATCAATTGGTTGACCGGCGCGTTACTGACAACGCCAACAATTCCACACATACTTTTAATCCGTTCAAAAAGCGATACGCACCAAAATATCAGGGCAATACCTCTGCAAAACTCTCTGGCAACAAGGGCTTCAACCGGTCCAAACTTGCATTCAACCAGATGGGTCCATGGGCGTTTTTCCACCAGACCTCGGTGGAAAACCCAGTCAACTGGACGACCACCGTGAGGGCGAGCAACAACACCAGGCCACGGGCCAAGCCAAACAAAGCCCCCAAGCTGCGGTCAACGGGACGCAAGCCCACGGTTTCCACCAGCATTTTGATCAGCCAAGAAACCATGCCCGCTGCAAACAAGGAGGCGATAAACACCACAACAAAAGCCACGGCGTACTGCACAGGCTCAGCGGCACCTTTCAGAAATGGGAGCCAAACGATGACATCGGAAGCGAACCACTGTGCCAAGATGAATGCAGCCACCCAACCCGCCAAAGACAGCACTTCGTAGACCAGTCCTCGCCAAAAACCGACCACCATGGAGACGAACAGGACACCCAGCAAAATCCAGTCTGTCAGGGACACGGCCACGTCATATCCTCAGCACAGCAGGAGAAAAACCCAGGGCGCGGATCCGCGCGGCAACTTTGTCTGCCTCCTCTCGCGAACCAAATGGCCCCACCCGGACACGGGTGGACGTTTTGCCCTCTTTGTCTTCCACCGATTGGGTGTAAGTGGACAGCCCCCCTTGTTCCAGTTTTTTTCGGACTTCTCGAACCCTGGTTGCATCAGCAAATGCGCCCACTTGGATGACATGGCGCTCCACAACTGCATCATTGTCCCTGCCATCAAGCAAAGACTTGGCTTTGCTTCCATCGTCTATTGACTTGGGCTTGATGGGTGGAGCCAGTTCGGCTTTGTCGGGTGTTGACCTGGGCTCCGCAGGCTTGGCTTGCGCAGGGACAGGCGCTGGATTCGGTTTGGGGCTCAGCACAGGCGCTGATCGAACCACCACTTCTTCGCCCTCATCGAGTCCAGACTGAACAGGCAGAGGTTTGGCCGCATTGACCAAAGGTTTGACGGGCACCGAGGCCGTTGGCGCCACAGCCGATACAGGCGAGGGAACTGCCGGAACAAGGGCAGGCGTTGCATGTCTGTCGGGAATGACAATCGGCGTGTCCACCGCGACAGGACGCGGCTGGGTGTCAAACAACAAGGGAAAACCGAGCACGGCCAGCAGAACCAACACCACAGAGCCAATCAAGCGGTGCCTGGCACGCCTTCTGACGACGTCGATGTTTTCACTCGCACTCAGCACGGCCACTTCTGAAACGGGGGCATCGGGGTCAGCCTGACCGGGAACACGGAACTTGAAAAACGCCATGGCGATGTTCAGGGGCTGAGGTGTTTGGCCTGAAGACGAGGAATGCCCTCTTGCAAAACACCACCCACTGTATGGAAGGAACCAAAGGCGACGATTCTATCAGCCGGGTCTGCGCTCTTGATGGCCGCTTGGAAAGCATCCATGGGGCTGACGTGAACGCTGCTTGACACATCTTTGCGGGTGTTTTGCGACTGCCAAAGCAATTGAAGTTGTGCAGCTGTCGCTGCCCGGCTCAGGGGCAAATCCGTGAAATACCACTTGTCCACCATGGGATTGACATGCTTGAACATGGGCAAAAGGTCTTTGTCAGCCATGGCCCCCAACACCGCATGGGTGGTCGGGTAGAAACCCATGGCATCGAGATTGACCGCCAGGGCGGCCACAGAATGGGGGTTGTGCGCAACGTCCAACACCAACACGGGTTGACCGGGCACGATCTGGAACCGTCCGGGCAACTCCACCATGGCCAAACCATTGCGGATAGCCTGAGCCGTCACGGGTATCCGTTGGCGCAAAGCCTCCAAGGCCGCCAACACCCCCGATGCGTTGATCAATTGATTGGCCCCACGCAACGCGGGGTAGGCCATTCCGCTGTACCGTCGATCACGCCCGGCCCAGGCCCACTGCTGGGGATCACCCGAAAAATTGAAATCCCGCCCAAATTGCCAAAGCTGGGCACCCAAGGCATGCGCATGGTCGATCACGCTTTGCGGCGGCACCGGATCGCTCACGATCACCGGCCGTGCCGCGCGCATGATGCCGGCCTTCTCAAATCCGATGCTTTCACGGTCCAGGCCCAAGATGGCCGTGTGGTCGATATCGATGCTGGTGATCACTGCGCAATCGGTGTCGATGATGTTGACCGCATCCAAGCGGCCACCCAAACCCACCTCCAAAATAGCCACATCCAGATGGGCGCTGGACATCAGGTGAAGAATGGCCAGTGTGCTGAATTCAAAGTAAGTGAGGCTGACATCACCCCGAACAGACTCGACAAAAGCAAAGGCTTGCGCAAAGGCTGCTGACGAAGCGGACTCGCCGTGCAAACGGCAACGCTCTTCAAAATGAACCAAATGGGGCGAGGTATAAACCCCGGTTTTGTAACCCGCTTGCAACAAAACGGCCTCGAGCATGGCGCAGGTAGAACCCTTGCCATTGGTGCCGGCCACGGTGATCACCGGACAGTCAAAATGCAGTGCCATGCGGTCGGCAACGGTTTTGACACGGTCGAGCCCCATGTCAATGGCCACGGGGTGTAACTGCTCGCACCAGTCGAGCCATTGTTGTAGAGTCTTCATGGGCGCGATTGTCGCCGACTCCCATCCGCTTTCATGAGAGAAAAACAGCATGGACCTGATCGTTTATGGCATTCCCAACTGCGACAGCGTGAAAAAAGCCCGCACCTGGCTGGCCGCCCAAAACTTGAGCGCCACATTTCACGACTTCAAAAAACAAGGCGTGCCCGTTGCAGAAATCGACCAATGGATCGATGCATTGGGCTGGGAAACAGTGCTGAACCGCAAAGGCAGCACTTGGCGAAAGCTTGATCCCGCCACACAAGCGGGCGTGACCGACCGTGCAGGTGCCAAGGCCGTCATGCTGGAGCACGCCAGCACGATCAAACGCCCCGTGATCGCCTGGCCTTCTGGACGATGGACGGTCGGCTTTTCACCTGACAATTGGCCCGCTTGAAGCGCATTCGAGAACCCGCTGCAACAAGTTGAACGCAACTTTACCTGCCCTTCATAGGCATCGGGGCTTGCCCGCGCTACACTTGATAAATTCAATTGAAAGGTGAAAACCACATGAAAAATTTGGCAATTGCCCTCTTGATGTCGGCCACATGCGCAGCGCATGCCCAAGAAGTTGGCCAAGTGATTTCACGCACAGCGGTATACCAACAAGTGCTTGTGCCCCGTCAAACCTGCAGCCAGTCCCCTGTGGCCGTCTCCAACCCCAGCTCGGGCGCTGGCGCGGTGATGGGGGCCATTGCAGGGGGAGTGGTTGGCAACCAAATAGGCGGCGGATCGGGACGCGCCTTGGCCACCATCGCAGGCGTGATGGGCGGGGCCATCATGGGGGACAAAATCGAAAACCCCGGTTCCCAAATACAAAATCAGACCACTTGCACCACGCAAAACATTTATGAAAACCGGCTGACGGGTTTCAACGTTGTCTACGAATTTGCCGGCAAACAATACAACGTGGTCTTGCCCCAGGACCCCGGGCCAACGCTGCAACTGCAGGTCACGCCCTTGATGGCCCCACGTTCAGAAGCGCCCAGCAATGCTGAATTGAATCCGACAGCCTTGGCCACAATGCCCAGCGTGCCCATGGTGACCAGCACAACACCGACCGTGATCCAGGAGTCACGCGTGGTGTATGTCCCGACACCTGTTTACAGAAGCTATGCCCCGATTTACACCCATGTTGATCTGGGCTGGGGTTGGCGATCTGGCCATGGCCACGGCTACAGCCGAAGAGATGGCCGCTGGCGTTGAAAGACCCGAGCAAACATGATCGGGCCGCCCACCAAAGCGCCTAAAATGTTGATTCGATTGACCGTCAAGGGCGTCCAAAGACGCCCTTTTCCATTGATGCGGGACTGCCCCGCCCTCTTGAAGCACCCACCATGACCACCCAAACCATCGACGGCGTGTCCGTCAACACCCAAGCCAATGTTTACTTTGACGGCAAATGCGTCAGCCACGGCCTGACCCTGGCCGACGGCACCAAGCTGTCGGTGGGCGTGATCTTGCCCGCTACCTTGACCTTCAACACCGGTGCCCCTGAAATCATGGAGTGCGTGGGTGGCTCTTGCGAATACAAGCTCGACGGCAGCAACGAGTGGGTCAAATCCAGCGCAGGCGAAGAGTTCAGCGTGCCCGGAAACTCCAAGTTCGAGATCCGTGTGACCGAGGCCTACCACTACATCTGCCATTTTGGTTAAAGCGATTGATCGAGACGACATGAGCACCATCTTGCAAAACCTGCCCAAAGGGCAAAAAGTCGGCATCGCCTTCTCGGGCGGCCTGGACACATCTGCTGCCCTGCTGTGGATGAAGCAAAAGGGTGCCCTGCCCTATGCCTACACCGCCAACCTGGGCCAGCCTGACGAAGCCGACTACAACGAGATTCCCCGCAAGGCGATGGAATACGGCGCTGAAAAAGCCCGCCTGGTCGACTGCCGCACGCAGCTGGCACACGAAGGCATTGCTGCCATCCAGAGCGGCGCTTTCCACATCTCCACCGGAGGTATCACTTACTTCAACACCACGCCGCTGGGCCGTGCCGTGACCGGCACCATGCTGGTGGCCGCCATGAAGCAAGACGACGTCAACATCTGGGGCGATGGCAGCACCTTCAAGGGCAACGACATCGAGCGTTTTTACCGCTACGGCCTGCTTACCAACCCGAGCCTGAAGATCTACAAGCCTTGGCTCGACCAGCTGTTCATCGACGAGCTGGGCGGCCGCGCCGAAATGAGCGCCTTCATGACCGCCAATGGCTTTGGCTACAAGATGAGCGCCGAAAAGGCCTACTCCACCGACAGCAACATGCTGGGCGCGACCCACGAAGCCAAAGACCTGGAAAGCCTGCAAAGCGGCATGAAGATCGTCAACCCCATCATGGGCGTGGCGTTCTGGAAGCCTGAAGTTCAGGTTGATGCCGAAGAAGTGAACATACGCTTCGAAGAAGGCATGCCCGTGGCCTTGAATGGCGTGGAATACACCGACCCGGTGGAGCTGTTCCTCAAAGCCAACGAAATCGGCGGCCGCCACGGCCTGGGCATGAGCGACCAGATCGAAAACCGAATCATCGAAGCCAAGAGCCGCGGCATCTACGAAGCTCCCGGCATGGCACTGCTGCACATCGCTTACGAGCGCCTGGTCACCGGCATCCACAACGAAGACACGATCGAGCAGTACCGCATCAACGGCTTGCGATTGGGCCGTTTGTTGTACCAAGGCCGTTGGTTCGACCCTCAAGCCATCATGCTGCGCGAAACCGCCCAGCGCTGGGTGGCCCGCGCCGTGACCGGCACGGTGACGCTGGAACTGCGCCGTGGCAACGACTACAGCATCCTGAACACCGAGTCGGCCAACTTGACTTACGCACCTGAGCGTTTGTCGATGGAAAAAGTGGAAGACGCGCCGTTCAGCCCGCTCGACCGCATCGGCCAGCTGACCATGCGCAATCTGGACATCACCGACACCCGCGCCAAACTGGGTATTTACGCCCACACCGGGTTGTTGTCAGTAGGTGAAGGTCCGCACATCTACAAGCTGGATGGCAGCGGCAAGAAGTGATTTTTGCAATGCTTCAATGAACAACGGCCTTCGGGCCGTTTTTTGTTGTGTGCTTGGTTTTGTGGGTGTTTTCCGCCTTGGTGAGGGTGCCTGCCGGCCCGCCTCATAACTCGCTTCGCTCGCCAAATCGGCGGGTCCGACAGGCACCCTCACCAAGGCTACGTCCGTTGAAACACAAGCGGGTATTGAGGTCTTTGGGGGTCTTTGGCAACGCAGCACCGGGTTGGGGCCTGAGCGGATCTGCCGATTTGGCGAGCGAAGCGAGTTATGAGGCCGACCGCTCAGGCCCCATCCCGGTGCGGAACAAAGCCAGGAACAGAAAGCCTCAAATAACCACAGGCTCAGGTTCCAGCCGAATCCCAAACCGCTCGTACACACTGGTCTGAATGGCCTTGGCCAGCGTCATCACCTCACCACCTGTGCAGGGGTTCTCGCGTCCGCCGCGGTTGACCAGCACCAGCGCCTGCTTTTCGTAAACCCCGGCGTGGCCGACGGTCTTGCCTTTCCAACCACATGCGTCGATCAGCCAGCCCGCAGCCAGCTTGATGCTGCCGTCGGGCATGGGATAGTGCACCACTTTCGGGTCACGGGCGATGATGTCGGCGCATTGCTCGGGGGTGACCGTCGGGTTCTTGAAGAAGCTTCCCGCATTGCCGATCACCGCCGGGTCGGGCAGTTTGGCGCGGCGAATGGCCACCACCCAGTCAAAAATCTGCCGTGCATCGGGGTTATGGATGCCAGTCTCGGCCATCTTGCGCTCCAAGTCCAGATAACCCAGCTCGGGCTTCCAGCGTTTGGGCAGCGCAAAGCGCACCCTGAGGATGACCGCACGGCCCGCTAGGCCCAAGCCTTCGGGTCCGCCCGATGCGTGCTTGAACACCGAGTCGCGGTAGCTGAAACCGCACTGCGCGGCATTCAGGCTGAACAGCTCGCCGGTGAACAGGTCCATGGCGTCCAAAGACTCAAAGCGGTCTTGCAACTCCACCCCATAAGCCCCGATGTTTTGCACGGGCGATGCGCCCACCGTGCCGGGAATCAGGGCCATGTTCTCAAGACCCGGGTAATGGTTGTCCAGGGTCCAAGCCACCAGCGCATGCCAGTCGACGCCCGCTCCTGCTTCGATCACCCAGTGCTTGTCGGTCTCAACCGACAAGCGAATGCCAGGCACCTCCATCTTGAGCACCAGCGCCTTGACGTCGCCAGTGAGCACAATGTTGCTGCCGCCGCCCAGCACTTGACGGGGCAAAGTGGCCAAAGCGGGATCGGCCAGCACGTCCAGCAGGTCGGCTTCGGAGCGCACACGCACCATCGCCAACGCCTTGGCTGCGATGCCAAAGGTGTTGTAGGGCTGCAAAGGGACGTTTTTCTCCAAGTTCATGGGAGAATTGTCGCATTCTCAACCTCGGATTTTTCCCACCATGCCCTCGTTTGATACCGTTTGTGAACCCAATATGGCCGAAGTGCGCAACGCCGTTGACACTTCCGCCAAAGAAATCGGTACCCGCTTTGACTTCAAAGGCACATCGGCCAAGATCGAACTCAAAGACAAAGAGATCACGATGTTCGGCGATGCCGAGTTTCAACTCACGCAGGTCGAAGACATCTTGCGCAACAAGCTGACCAAGCGCAGTGTGGACGTGCGCTTTTTGGACATTGGCAAAGTCGAAAAAATCGGTGGCGACAAGGTCAAGCAAGTCATCAAGGTCAAAAACGGCATCGAGACCGAAGACGCCAAGAAGATCACCCGCCTCATCAAAGACAGCAAGATCAAGGTGCAAGCGTCCATCCAGGGCGACGCGGTGCGTGTGACCGGTGCCAAGCGCGACGATCTGCAAGAGGCCATGGCGCTTTTGCGCAAAGACATGACCGAGTTGCCGCTGTCCTTCGACAATTTCCGCGATTGATTGCAGCGAGGGCCTGCCCCCGCGCCTTACCCTCTGACGGCCGCCGTCACCACCACTTCAATCTTGTAATCCGGGTTGGCCAAAGCGGCCTGCACCGTGGCACGGGGTGGTGCGCTGCCCGCCACCACCCAGGCGTCCCAAACCTCGTTCATGGCCACAATGTCGCCGATCTCTTGAAGGTAAATTTGGGTGCGCAGGATGCGGGTTTTGTCACTGCCCGCCTCCATCAGGCGCAAGTCGATCTGGCGCAGGACATCGGCCGTCTGGCTGCGGATGTCTTTGGCTTCGCATTCGGGCACCATGCCCGCCAAATAAACCACACCCTTGAAGACGGCGGCTTCGCTGTATCGGGCTGCCACATGCAGTCGTTGAATGTCCTGGCTCATGCTTTTTTCTTTCCCAGTTGGGACTCGGTCCCAGCCAACAGGCGGTTGATGTTCTCGCGATGCCGCCAGACCAAAAGCAAGGCCATGATGGCCAAACTCAAAACCTCGGTTGCAGAGGCCTGCCAGGCCACGCCATCGCCAAAAAGATAAAACACGGGCGCAAACACGGCGGCGACCATGGAGGCCAGGGACACGTAGCGGCTGAAAAAGACCACGATGGCAAAAGTCAGCACCGTGGCCAGCGCCAGCAGGCCATGCACGCCCATGACCACGCCCACGGCGGTGGCCACACCTTTGCCGCCTGCAAAACCGAAAAACACCGGGTACAGGTGCCCCAGAAAAGCCGCCAGCCCCGCCAAAGCCGCGACCTGCGGACCCAAACCGAATTCGGGGCCATACGCCAGCACCATGGCCACGGGCAGCCAGCCCTTCAGCGCGTCCAGCAACAGGGTCAAAATGGCGGCTTTCTTGCTGCCCGAACGCAGCACATTGGTGGCACCCGGGTTTTTGCTGCCGTAACTGCGCGGGTCATTCAGGCCCATGAGGCGGCTCACAATGACCGCGAAGCTGAGCGAGCCCAACACATAACTGGCCATCACCACCGCCATCAAAATCAAAACATCCATCAACATCTCCTTTTTGCTCGGACATCACTCTGCCAGTGCGCAGTTCACCGGCTGGGCACCGAGCAACCGCACACACACCTGTGGGTCGATGCCCACCAGATAACCCCGCCTGCCGCCATTGATGCAGATGCGCGGCAAAGCCAGGACGGTTTCCTCGATGAACACCGGCATCTGCCTGCGCGTGGCAAAGGGCGAGGTACCGCCCACCAAATAACCGCTGTGCCGGTTGGCCACCTCGGGCGCACACGGCTCAATGGATTTGAGGCCCACTTGCCGCGCCAAGTTCTTGGTCGAGACCTTGCGGTTGCCGTGCATCAGCACCACCAGCGGCTTGGCGTCCTGGTCTTGCATGATCAAGGTCTTGACCACGCTGAAGGGGTCCATGCCCAACACCTGCGCGCTGTGCTGGGCCCCGCCGTGCTCCAGGTACTCGTAGGGGTGCTCTGTGAAGCTCACCCCGTGCTGGCGCAAGAGCGCCGTGGCTGGGGTTTCACTGACCTTGTCTTTCTTGGCCATCGCCTCAGATCACAAAGCCGGGTCGCGCATTTCCCAACGAATCTCGTCAATCGCCTTGAGCACTTCGGGCGTCAGCTGGGTGCTCCAAGCCGCCAAGTCTTCGTCCAGCTGCGCCAGCGATGTGACGCCGATGATGGTGCTGGTCACGCTCCAACGGTGATAACAAAACGCCAGTGCCATCTGGGTCGGCGTCATGCAGTTGTCGCGTGCCAACTGGTTGTAGCGGCGGGCGGCGGCCAGCGCCTCGGGGCGGCCCCAGCGCTGTTTGCGCATCGATTCAAAGCGGGCAATGCGGCCGCCATCGGGCACCAGCGGGCCTTGCAAATCGTCGTGGTCGTACTTGCCCGTGAGCAGTCCAAAGCCCAGTGGCGAATAAGCCAACATCGACACGTTCAAGCGGTAACAGGTTTCGTCCAGCCCGTTGTCGTAGGTGCGGCTCACCAGCGCATAGGGGTTTTGCACGGTGGCCACACGGGGCAAGCCGTGCTGCTCGGCCAGGCGCACAAATTCGTGCACACCATACGGCGTTTCATTGGACAAGCCGATGTAACGCACCTTGCCCGCCTGCACCAGCTTGGACAAGGCTTCGAGCTGCTCATGGATGGAGGTGGTGGACTTGTCCTTGGCCGGGTCAAAGTAGGTCATGCCAAACACCGGCACATGGCGCTCGGGCCAGTGGATTTGGTACAGGTCAATCACGTCGGTTTGCAGGCGGCGCAGGCTGGCGTCACAGGCGTTGTGGATGTCTTGCCCGGTCATGCCTGAACCCTCGCGGATCCAGGGCATGCCACGCGAGGGGCCCGCCACCTTGGTGGCCAGCACCAGTTTCTGGCGGGCGCCGGGGTTTTTGGCAAACCAGTTGCCGATGTAGGTTTCGGTCAACCCACAAGTGTCGGCTGAGGCGGGCACGGCGTACATCTCGGCGGTGTCAATGAAATTGATGCCAGCAGCCAAGGAACGGTCAAGGATGGCATGGGCCAGGTCTTCGCTCACTTGCTGGCCAAAGGTCATGGTGCCCAAACAAATGGGGGTTACCTGCAAATCGGTTTGGCCAAGTTGGACCAGTTTCATGGTGTTTCCTGTGAAGTTGGGGACGGTTAATGCGGGCACATGGTTTGCCCGGTCGAGCTGTCTGGCGGCCAGGCGCATCGGGTGGGCCCTGATGCGGCGCACTGTATTTTGTCACGCCCGACGTCAGCCATGGCACAGAGACAAACGGTGGGGGTCTGCCAGGGTCAATCACTACGAGAGGGTCGAATGGATATGGCAAGGGCTGTCACACATCATGCGCTTGGCTCCAATTCACCTCTTGCCCTTGCTTCTTCCTGCAGACGCAGCACGCGACGCTGCACCTTGCCGGTGGTGGTCATGGGCAGCTGGTCTATGAACTCGATCTCTTTGGGGTACTCGTAGGGCGCCAGCAGTCCGCGCACATGGGCCTGCAGCGACAGGCGAACCTCGCCCTCGAACCCCGCGCTGCTGGCCGCGTTGGCCCGCTGCACCAGCGCGTCGGGCGACAGCACCACGTAGGCCTTGACCAGCGCCCCCCGGTCTTTGTCGGGCATGGGCACGACGGCGGCGTTGGCCACGGCCGGGTGCTTGACCAAGCAGTTTTCAATCTCGCCCGGCCCAATGCGGTAACCCGCTGCCTTGAACATGTCGTCGGTGCGGCCCTGGTACCAAAGGTAGCCGTCCGCATCGGCCACGGCCATGTCGCCCGTGCGGCACCAGTCGCCCGTGTATTTGGCGGTGGTGGCTTTGTCGTTGTTCCAGTAACCCAGAAAAAACACCGGGTCGGGATGGCCGTGCACATCGAAACGATTAACCGCCACCTCGCCTGGGGCGCCTGCAGGGCACAGCTGGCCCGCCTCGTCGATCAATGCCACGCGGTGACCGGGGTAACCCTTGCCCATGCTGCCGGGTTTGGCGGGCCACAGGCGCGTGCAGTTGCCCACCACGTAGTTGATCTCGGTCTGGCCAAACATCTCGTTCACCGTCACACCCATCTGCTGCTGGCAGTAGGCAAACACCGCATCGCCCACCGCCTCGCCCGCACTCATGATGGCTTGTAACTTGAGGCGGTAACGCGATTTCGCGTCGGGCACGGCCTTCATCATGGCCTTGAGCGCAGTGGGGAACAAAAAGGTGTGCGTCACCCCGTGGCTGTGCAAAATCTCGAAAGCTACCTCGGGCGAAAACCGCCCATTGAACGCCACGATGGGCCGGCCAAAGTACAAGCTGGGCAGCAGGGCGTCCATCAGCCCCCCGGTCCAGGCCCAATCGGCGGGCGACCAGAACACCGCTTTGGAGGGGCGATCCGCCTTGAAAGGGTCAAAGCCAAACCAGTTCTGGCTGCAAACAAAGCCCGTGAGGTTGCCGATCAAAGCGCGGTGCGGGATCAAAGCCCCCTTGGGATTGCCGGTGGTGCCGCTGGTGTAGATCAACACAGCCGGGTCTTCGGCCAGCGTGCTCACAGGTTTGAATGAATCGGCCTCAGTGGCCATGGCCTGCGCAAAATCAAGGTCTGACAAGGGGCCCGCAGGCCCCATGCCCATCAAGGTTTGCAGCCCAGGGCAATCTGACCTGGCCTGCAGCAGCGCTTGCACGGTGGACTCATCACAAACCGCCACTTTCGCTTGACTGTCGCTGATGCGAAACGACAGCGCCTCAGGGCCAAACAACATGGACAATGGCATGGCCACCGCGCCCATTTGCAGCACCGCGATGTAAGCCACGGCTGTCTCGTAGCGCTGGGGCAACACGATCGCAACCCGGTCGCCCCGCTTGACGCCTTGACGCTGAAGTGCCCCACTCAAACGATTGGCCGCCGTTTGCAGTTGCTTGAAGGTCCAGCTTTGACCCAAACCCGCCCCCGCGACATGCTCGCGAATGGCCACGCGCCGGGCCGCAGTGGCTTGGGCTGCCCATTGACCGCAGCAAGCATGGGCCATATTGAAACGCTTGGGCACTTTCCAGCCAAAACCCAGGTGAATGGCTTCATAGCGGTCCGTCGGCTCGGGATGGGCCTTCGGCTTGACATGAGCTGGGGGGTTTGCTGGATTGCGGGCCTTGGTGATGGCCTTCAGGCCCAATGTTGACCCTGAACGGTCTTGGCTGCGACTGACGCTCATCGTGTGTCTCCTTATGATTCAAAGTATGTACCAAGTTCAACGACCATCACAAAGTCAGTGGGTGCCGCTGCGCGGCTGCCGCTATCACGTCCGTCATTGGGGCAGTTTGACACCCCAAGCCACCCCGCTGGTACTGGCACACGGGTGGATGGACGTGGCCGCTTCCTACCAATTCATGGTCGACGCATTCAGCGAGGATTTTGTCAGCCAACGTCCCATCATCGCCATGGATTGGCGGGGCTATGGCCTGACCGAATCGCCAGTCACCGACAGCTATTGGTTTCCCGACTACCTGGCCGACCTTGATGCCCTTCTCGATGCCCTCTACCCCGGACAGCAGGTGGATCTGGTGGGGCACAGCATGGGCGGCAATGTGGTGATGATGTACGCAGGCGCACGACCACATCGCATCCGAAAATTGGTCAACCTTGAGGGTTTTGGCATGGCCCAGACCCAACCCTCGCAAGCACCCGGCCGTCTGGCGCAGTGGTTGGACGACATTCAACCCGCCAGCTTGATTGAAAAAAAGCTCAAACCCTATCCCAACGCCGAAGGTGTCGCCGCGCGCTTGGTCAAAACCAACCGACGTTTGCCGATGGACAAAGCACTCTGGTTGGCCCATCACTGGGCACGACCCGACCAAGAGGGTCATTGGCACATTCTGGGCGATTCAGCTCACAAAGTGGTCAATCCTTATCTTTTTCAAAAGCAAGAATCACTGGAACTTTACAAAAAAATTTCAGCACCGCTGCTCGCTGTTGAAGCCAGCGACAACTCGCTTGAACAATGGTGGAAAGGCAAATACACATTGGCCGAGTACCACGAAAGATTGCAGTCTGTGCCGAAATTTCAAATGGCTGTTATTGAAGATGCAGGCCACATGCTCCACCACGACCAGCCTGAAATTTTGGCCCGTCACATTGAAAACCATCTGAACCAGCCGACGAGCTGACAAGGACAAGACGCACCCGTCTTATCTAACGGCCTTGACTCGCCCGTCGTGGGTGCTCAGATCGGGTTGAACACCCCCGGAATCCGGTATCAAAATTTTCAAAAAAACTCTCTTTTGTAGTATTATTAAAAGGACACTAATACCAAAATTTAAATGCATCGCACGATGAAATCAACCGTTGCAGTCAACAGACCCCATTTACTCAAGGCCCTTGAAGACCGTTACTCTGCCGCAGGTCCAAGGAGTTGGCTTCATTGGCGTGGCCTGTGGAAACGAAATGCCTGGTATGGCACGATGGCTCTGGCGAGAATACTTAAGCGTTCCATTGATATTTCAGGAGCATCCGCTGGCCTCTTGGTTTTGTCACCGGTTTTTTTAATGGTGGCCTGCGCCATTGGATGGCATGATCGTGGCCCCATCTTTTTTGTACAAAAACGCGTGGGCCAATGGGGTCGAGAATTTGACTTTCCCAAGTTCCGATCCATGGTTTGCAACGCAGAAGCGCTGAAAGAACGATTGCGTTCACAAAACCACCACAAGGATGGTGTCACCTTCAAAATCAATGGTGATCCACGCATCACCCCGATCGGGCGCTGGTTGCGAAAAACAAGCATCGACGAATTGCCACAGTTGTGGTCCGTTCTCAAGGGGGATATGTCACTGGTGGGACCGAGACCACCCATTCCCGAAGAAGTCCTGAAATACAAGCTCGCTGATCGCAGACGACTGGACGTCAAACCTGGTCTCACCTGCTATTGGCAGGTTGAAGGGCGTGGCGACATTCCATTTGCAAAACAGGTCGAAATGGACATCCATTACGTGGACAGCCAAAGCGTCTGGGTCGACATTTGGCTGCTGATCAAAACCATTCCTGCGGTCATTCAAGGCAAAGGGGCCTATTGATGAGCGCCGCACACAAACTGTGCGCCATCTTGATCGCTGGTTCCCCTGCAGATGACACAGAGCGAACACCACTGGCCCAGGAATTCCCGCTGCACCTGACCCCCTTACTGGGCAAAACACCGCTCGTCTTTGCTGTACAAGCTTTGGTCGAGGCGGGCATCACACACATCACCTGCATAGGTTGGGATGAGCCCGAACAATGCAAAGCACAACTGCAATCGGGACTTCAGTGGGGATGCCACATCACATGGCACTCCTTGTCTGGACCGCACCAAGCCTTTGCTCGTTTGGTGGACCTTGCACCGCCACATGAGCCTTTTTTGTTGGCCACCACTTGCTCCTTGATGCGGATGCCTTCAACGCACACGGCACAGCCGGGCACACTGCTGGAACCACGAGAGACAAACACCTCCGATTTCAACGATCTTTGGTGCTGGGCTTGGCTGGACCGCCGACTTTGCCAACACATGAGTGCAGCACACCAATGGTATGACTGGTCCCAAGCTTTGGCGGCGACTTGCAATTCACGATTGCCCGTGCAAGCGCTCAGCCTGATGGATGGCCATGCCATCTTGAACGCCATACCGCGCATGCTCAACAGGTCATTTCCAGTGGTTTTGGATGCCAGCGAAGTAGAGCCTGGCATTTTCGTGTCCAGAAACGTCATCATTCACCCAACAGCTGAAATCATCGCCCCGTTCTACGCCGGGCCCGATGTTGAAATCGAAAAAAATTGCCAAATCGGACCGGCTGTTGCCCTCAGTGGGCGCACCTACGTTGGTCACAGTTGCCGCATGTCTGAAACCCAAATTGGACCTGACAGCTGGATTGGTGATTCACTGGACTTGCATGAATGCGTGGTGTTCAGAGGCGTGATCTGGAGCCGCAAACACCAAGCGCGCATGACCATCTTCGATGCGCTCATTTTGGCGCACGGCAACGCCACTTTGAAATGGCGCAGCGTCGTCAACACCTTCACTGAACGCACATTGGCGCTCATGGTGGTGCTCCTGCTCGCCCCCATTTTTCTGTTGGCGGCCACCGCGTCGGCCACGGTTCGAGCAGGCCCAAAAATCATTCTTTTGGTTGGGCCAGACATCAGCCACATGGCCATACCGACGGTGGCATTCATCAGCTGGCTAGGGGCACACCCTTGCACCCTTGGCTGGAAACACTTGGTGGGTTTTGTACTGCCCAATTTACCGGGCGTCTTGATGGGCAAATGCCAGCTCATCGGGCCCCGACCTAGAAGCCTTGACCAATGGTCGCAGTTGCCCCATGCACACCAACGGTGGTTGGCTCAAAAAAACTGCGGATTGCTGCAAGAAGAATGGGTTGTGGGTATCCAAGAAAACGATCCACTTCAAAGCATGGTTCTTGATCGATACCAGGAAACCCGCTCCCATGAATGGACCTACCAATGGGGATTGATCTGGCGGTATTTAAACAAAATCCTTGCCCCTTCCAACCCCGTCAAACTTCAAGCCATAAAGACCTGACATGATCGAATTTAGCCAAGTCCTGCACGATGGCATCAATGAACTGACCCCCAGAATCAAGTCGCTGGATGCATCCAACGTGGCGGTATTCAAAGACATGCTGCGCGAACGCATCAAAGACAGCCCTTGTCTTTTGATGAATCTTGAGCACATCGAATTCCTAGACAGTTCGGGCCTGGGGGCATTGGTCTGGATGCTGCGTGAAATGGAAGGGCAAGCAGGACAAATCAAGCTCTGCAACCTTCAAAAGCCAGTGGTCATGCTTTTAGAGGTGGTGCGCATGCACCGCGTCTTTGACATTTACAACGACAAATCTGAGGCCTTGAAATCATGGGAAAAATGATCCTTTCATTCAACGCAAGCTCCAAGGTGCATGACACCATGGCCTGGCAGCCGGCCTTGGGCCTGTCAAGACTGGATCACGATGAAGTCCTCATGGGCGAAATCATTGCATTGCTTGAAACTGCTTTGCGTGAACACGTCTCTGATGTGAACATGCGAGCCAATTCAAATGACTTCAACAGCCTGAGGCGACTGACTCACTCGCAACTGCCCAGTTTGAAAATTCTGGGTTTTGATCAACAAGCCAAAGTGTTCGAAGCTTTTGAATCAGCTGTTGTCATGTCGGACGAATTGGCGTGCAGGCGATTGAGCCCGATGGTCCAGAAAATTTGGATGACTACCCTTGAATCTCTGTCACGGCACCAGCGAACAGTGGCCCCCTGACCGTGCGCATAGGAGTGATCTCAGCCCTTTATCCGCCAACGGCCATCGGTGGCGCAGAGACCATGGCAAAACAATTGGTGGATGGTTTGCGCGATCAAGGCTTGGATGTCTTTGTTTTGACACTGCGGGCACCTCAAGCGCCCGTGGCCGATGAAGCCCACATCCATCGCGTTCCCCTTCAAAACATGTACTGGCCTTATGAGCGTGGCCAAAAACCACCCTCTTTACTTCGACGGCTGGTTTGGCATGCTTTGGACACGTCCAATCCCTGGATGGTTCAACAGGTTGGGCAATGGGCACGCGAAAAAAATCTGGACATCATCAACACGCACAACCTGCAGGGGTTTTCCTCCGGTATTTGGCCTGCATTGCAGACATTGAATTTGCCCATCGTGCATGTTTTGCATGATTTTTCACTTTTATGCCCCCGTACTGTGCTCTACAAGAACGGGCGCGTTTGTGGCCAGCATGAACGCAGGTGCAGCGAATGCCGTTGGCTGACCGCACCACGCGCCAAGCACACCGACTCGGTCTGCGCCGTGGTGGGGGTCAGCCAATTCATTTTGCAACTTCACCTTGAACACGGCTTGTTCAGGCAAGCCCGCGGGCAAGTCATCTACAACGCCCTCAACCCGCAAAAAAACCCTCCACACACGACAAAATGGGAACGCACCGGCCCGCTCACATTGGGATTTTTGGGCAGACTCGACCAAGCCAAAGGCTTGGATGTGCTGCTGGCAGCCGCAGATATTTTGCGCTTGAAAGGCTTCCCTGTTCAATGGGTGCTGGCTGGCAAAGGACCAAGCCAAGACATTGAACGTTGGCAAACGCAATACCCCATGCTCGACCTTCAATGGCGTGGATACATTGAGCCTGACACCTTGTGGCCAGACGTGGATGCCTTGGTATTTCCAAGCAATTCATACGAAGCACTTGGCAACGTCATCTTGGAGGCCGCATCTGCAGCCAAAGCTTGCGTTGCCAGTCGACATGGCGGCAGTGTTGAATTGATTGAAGAGGGTGTCAGTGGTGCCTTCTTCGAGCCAGGCAATGCACACGACTTGGCCCGCGTCATCTTTGAGCTGGATCAAGAACACGGTCGCTGGCACGCCATGGGTCTGCAAGCACGTCAAAAAGCACAAGCCTTCACAGCACAACGCCGTTTGAAGCAATTCACCGATTTATTCGAGGCTGTGCATGCACACCGCTCATGAATTGAAAACGCTGAGTGCACCGCCCCTTAAAGTGGCCATCGTTCATGACTGGTTGGTGATCTACGGTGGGGCCGAGCGTGTGCTCGAGCACATCATTGACCTTTACCCTGATGCCGATGTCTTTTCGTTGATTGATTTTGTAAAAGACGACCAGCGGCATTTTTTGCGCGGCAAAACACCCATCACCAGTTTTCTGCAAAAAATTCCAGGTGCCCGCATCCATTACCGAAAAATGTTGCCTCTGATGCCACTGGCCATTGAACAACTTGACCTCAGCAGTTATGACTTGATCATCTCCAGCCACTACAGCGTTGCCAAAGGTGTGTTGACAGGCCCCAATCAAACCCATGTCTGTTATTGTCATTCCCCCATGCGTTATGCATGGGACCACTACCACGAATACCTGCGCGAGATGAACCTGGAGCGGGGGCTGAAATCTTGGTTTGCCCGCTGGCAACTTCACCGCATCCGAGGCTGGGACATACAAAGTGCCAATGGCGTTGACCAGTTCATCGCCAACTCCAAATTTGTGGCCAAGCGCATTGCCAAATACTACCGACGCACCCCCATCGTGATCCCACCGCCTGTGGACACCGACTTGTTCTGTTTGGAGACTGAACGCGAAGATTTTTACGTTTGTGCAGGCCGATTTGTGCCCTTCAAACGCATTGATCTGGTTGCCCAAGCGTTCACCAGCATGCCTGACAAGCGGCTGATCCTCATGGGTGATGGTCCTGAAATGGCCAAAATTCGGAGCAAAGCGGGACCCAATGTCACCTTCACAGGCTTTTTGCCGCCCGAACAAGTTCGGGCCTATTTGTCCAAGGCGCGGGCATTTATTTTCCCCTCCGAAGAAGACTTTGGCATCGTCCCCGTCGAGGCCCAGGCTTGTGGGACGCCAGTGATTGCATACGGTCGGGGTGGCGCGCTGGAAACCGTCATTCCTTGGCCTGGCAACCCACAACAAGGTATTTACCCCACGGGTGTTTTTTTTCATGAACAAACGCCAGACAGTTTGTCAGATGCAGTGTGGCAATTTGAAAGGATTAGCGCGGAACTTGATCCGGAAAAAATTTGTCAGCATGCCCAAATTTTTTCTGTCCCCGCCTTCAAAGCCAGCTTTGCACGGGCCGTCAATGAGGCCCTCAAGGCAAGCCAAACACCCGCCTTTGAAATCTCAAACAGAACCACATGAATTCAAAGGGTCATCGGCATGGCGCGGTGACGGCCTCCAAAATGACTTTGGCCGTCTGTCGCCAGACAAAAGTCCTTGCCCTGTCTTGGCCGCGCTGACTCATTAGCCGACGAAGAACAGGGTCGTTCACCAAGGAAATCAGAGCCTTTGCCAAGGAGGCGGGGTCATCCGGATCACAGTAAAGCGCCGAATCTGCATTGATCTCGGGCAATGCCGATGTGTGAGAGACCACAACAGGGCAACCGTTCCACATGGCCTCCAAGGGTGGCAAGCCAAAACCTTCATAAAAAGAGGGGTAGGCCATGGCAGTGGCGCGTCGGTAAAGGGTCACCAATTCCGCATCACTGACATATCCCAAATGGTGAATTTTTTCGGTGCTGAGCGTGCTGCGAGAGAAAACCCGGTTATTTTCTTTTCCCACAATGACGCAAGCGGGCGCGTTCGACCCCATCAACTCCAAGGCCTTGATCACGCTCAAAAAATTCTTATTCGGGTTGTCACTCGACACTGCCAGCACAAAGGGTCGATCGGCCAACGCGTCCATCAAGGTTTTGAGTCTTGGGGTCAAATCGGGCGTCACACGCGCCATGTGATCAGCCCCCAAATGGGCCACAGTCAATCGAGATCGGTTCACACCCAGAAATTTGACCAACTCGTTTGCTGAAAACGCTGAATTGGTCAACACCCCCAAGCCCAAACGGGCCACCGTCCGAAACATCAAGCGATACCAAAGACGCAGCGCAAACGTGAAATTTTGCGGAATAGCAAATGTCTGTGCATCGTGCAAAAACGTCCATTGACGCCGCTTGAACAGTGGGGCGGTATTGCAAAGATTGAGCAAAAGATGACCCGCAGTGCACCGTGGCAAATCCCACTGCTCCCAAGCATGCCCCTGAAAAACACCGGTTTGCCACAAACGCAGTTCTGGCCAAGGGTTGGGCAGTGCTTCTGCCGTACATGGGGCAATCAAGCCAAAACGAACCACCTGCCCCGAACCCCGCCAGCATCCCTGTGAGTCCAGATGATGGCGCACCCAAGCAGAAATGACTTCGCGAGCCACGCGTTCGACCCCCGTCACAGGCCGTGTCAGAAAACGCGCGTTGATCCAGACAGCCTTCTCAGCCGATAACATTTCTCCATTCATTTCAAATCTTTTAGTTTAAATGTGGATAATAAAGAATAAATTAATCATATCTAAATTCAAAAGCCCATCAAAGTGACAGAAACGTTATCGCCCGTGAATGTGCTGATGGTTGACGATGACGCTGTCATGCGTCATCTGGTCAAGACATGGCTCAAGGGCCGTGCGCACTGCCTGGCAGTGAGCACCCCCAACTTGGCCCTTGAAGCCCTGCACAACACGCACTGGGATATTTTTTTTGTAGACCTGAATTTAGGCAGCCACCATCCGGATGGGGGGGGATTGAGTTTGGTTGAGGTCGCTCACCGCCTGCACCCTCAAGTTGCTTGTGTCTTGATGACCGCACACGGAAAACAAGAAGAGTTTTCAAGCGCCGTCAATCTCGGTGTCGATCAAATCCTGATCAAACCCTTTTTGAAACAAAATTTCTTCGCCACGCTGAAAAGACTGCAGGACATTCAACAAACGCGGGAAGCTTTGAAGGCCGCTCGCATTTTGTTGGAGCAGCAAAACGAAGAATTGCAAACACGCCGTTTACACGAGCAAAAACTGGCCACACTGGCCCAAAAATACCTTCTTTTTCCTTTGCCCCAAGAAAATTTTCCAGGGCTAAAGATTCACGCAGCATCGCAAGCGCAAGACGGCGCCAGTGGCGACTTGGTCGATGTGGTGGCAACACAGCGCGGTGTTTGTCTGGTCAGCGGTGATGTGATGGGCAAAGGTTTGGGTGCAGCCATTGTTTCTGCTGGAATCAAAATCAGCCTTTCTCAATTAAGGCCCCTGCAATACATGGCCAACCCCAGGCAGGTGCTCAAACAGCTCAGGGAAAAAGTCACGCCCATGCTCAAGGAAAGTGAAAGTCTGTTGACTTTGAGCTTGGCGGACATTGATACCCAGCAAGGCATGGTCGAATGGGTCGATTGCGGCGCACCTCATCTGTTGCTGCAAAGAGCCTGCGATGGGCACATTTTGTTCATTTCGGGCCACATGATGCCACTGGGCATTGAGACAGAAACCATCACCAGTTGCTTGGTGCCCTTGTTGCAAGAAGACCGCTTGCTGCTGGTCTCAGATGGCATTCTTGACGCTTGGGGACTGCCCTTGGCCCAAGAGGCCTACCAAAAAATAGCCCACATCATGGCCCTTCATCCACGGGGTCAAGAAGCCCCATTGGTCAATGCTCTGGTCAAGCAACTCTGTGCATCAACAGGGGTCGCTGACGACCGCTCATGCATTGCCTTGCACTACACCGCCCCCAACCCACCTTCAAGAGTCGTCCATTCAAAGCAATTTCAAGCACAAATTCAGGTTTTACCGGACATCCGCGCCTGGGTTGAAAACATCGTTTCCCCATGCCTGACCCAAGCCGAAGAAACAAGCCGCGTGCACTGGAAACAGCACATGACATTGGGACTGTCAGAGACAGCCAGCAATGTCATCGGACATGCCTGTCTGGCAACACAGACCAACGCCGAGCCCATCCGATTGCTGGTCATCTTGGACCGCAATGGGCTGTGGCTTGAGTGGCATTACCAGGGCAAGGCATTCAAACCACCCGAACGCGCATCGCGCACGCCGCCAGAACCCGACTTGCTGGCGCAATCGGGTTATGGACTGTCCATCATTGATGCGGTTTTTGAACACGTCCACTATTTCACCAGCATCCCTCACGGCCAATCCATAGTGACCTACAAACCTTGGCCCTTGGAAAAATCCAATCCCCTTCATCCCACAGGGGTGAGCACATGACACCGTTTTTTTTAAACCCAATGGCCCATCCATCAAGCGCTGAAAATAAAGTTCACAAGCGATGGCGCAAGTCGATCCTTGTCTGCTTTTTTTTATGCATGCTGCTGTGTGTTCTGAATTCTTTTGCCCAGGAATACAAGGCCCCTTCCATCACTGAGCTTTATGGCAGCCCCAAGCCACAAAACGCCAATACAAGCACCGAAGCCCCGCAGGACAACACCACGCAACGGCAAGAAAGGCCCAACAGTCTTTATCCGAGTTTGCGTGCCAACAACCTGTCCACAAGGGTGGTGGTCGAATCCCCCACCCAATCACGCCCCCCAGAAAAAACACCCCCCCTGAAATCGGACATGTCCGATTTTGAAATACTCGTTCAACAAAGTCTGGGCATTGCTCTGCCTGTCTTTGCAGACCATCTTTTTCAAGGCCCAAACGCTTCTTTCAACATCGGCGACCAGGTGAATGTCCCCGCTGACTTTGTGATCGGTCCAGGCGATGACATCATCGTTCGGGCCTGGGGCTCGGTTGAACTGGAATACGCCGTCACTGTCGATCGCAGGGGCAGCGTCTTCATTCCCAAAGTGGGCAGCATTCAGTTGTCTGGTCTGACATACAAAGAACTGCAACCCGTCTTGAATCAAGCGATGGCGCGGGTTTACAAAAGCTTTGAATTGTCTGTGACCATGGGCAGCTTGCGCAGCATCCGTCTTTACGTGACCGGATTTGCACGCAAACCTGGCACCTACCAAGTCAATTCACTGTCCTCGCTCATCAGTGCACTGTTCATCACCGGCGGACCTGCAGCCAACGGCAACCTGCGAAACATCGAGCTGCGCCGTGGCAATGAAAAAATTGCCGAAATTGATTTGTATGATTTTTTACTCAACGGCAACCGCAGTGCCGACATGCGCCTGCAAAACGAAGACGTCATCCACATCCCCCCCATGCAGGGACAAGTGGCGATTGCAGGCAGCGTGCGCAATTCGGCCATTTACCAATACCAAGCGGGGATGACGCTGGCTCAGCTGCTCAGCATCAGTGGGGGAACAACATCAACAGCAGATGGTTTGCGCATCAAACTCGAACGCATTGCCAAACCTGCAGACAAGAAGACCCCGACACAAAAGGCCAGCCGCTTGATTGAAGAATTGAACTTTGGCAAAGAGGCCATGCAGACTGTTTTGCGTGATGGTGATTTGGTGGTGCTGGTGCCGATCTCACCACAATTCAACAATGCCGTGACCCTCAAAGGACAAGTGGCCCTGCCTTTGCGATATGCATGGAAAGAGGGCTTGCGCATCTCGGACATTCTCCCGGATGTGAACGCGCTGATTTCCCCCGCCTATTGGATAGAAAAGAACAGCCAAAACAAAATTGCATCTTTTTTAACAGATCCCGCCAACATCAAAATTGAACCCAGATTTCCCGAGATCAATTGGGAATATGCCGTCATTGAAAGGGTGATGAACCCGTCACTGCAAATGACGCTGATTCCCTTTGAACTGGGCAAGGTCGTCTTTAACCGAGACCCTCAACACAATTGGGTGCTGCAACCGGGTGACACCATCACCGTGTTCTCTCGCAACGACTTTCGCGGCCCCATCGAACAAAGCACTCGCGTTGTGAAGATCGAAGGTGAAGTTCGCAGGCCTGGCATGTACACCGTCCAAGCGGGTGACACGCTGTCATCGCTGTTGGAAAAAGCAGGCGGCGTGACACGCCTAGCTTATCTTTATGGCGCACAGTTGTTTCGAGAATCTGTGCGACAACAACAGCAACGCCGCACGGATGATGCCCTCAACGCCATGGAGCGTGATTTTGCCAAATTCCTGATTGAACGCAGCCGCGAAACAGTCGCAACAGGTGAAGCCGAAACCGTTTCGGCAGAAAAAAATGCGGTGCAGTCCTTCTTGGATAACCTGCGCAAACTCAAACCCGAAGGCCGGATGATTCTGGAGCTCAACAGCCAAACGCGACATCCTGATCAGTTGCCAAAAATTCGGCTCGAAAACAACGACAGTTTTTACATCCCGGCCGTTCCTGAAACCGTGGAAGTCATGGGCTCCGTCATGGCGGAGCGTTCCTTCCTTTGGCAAAAAAA
Source organism: Comamonadaceae bacterium (assembly GCA_027486555.1). GTDB lineage: Bacteria > Pseudomonadota > Gammaproteobacteria > Burkholderiales > Burkholderiaceae_C > Limnohabitans_A. The sequence continues at coordinate 61,820 of JAIXOX010000013.1, read as the reverse complement.
CAGAGACGCCGAAGACTACATCCAAATGGCCGGTGGTCGTCGCAGTTCAGCCAGAAGCACAACCGCCATCGTGATTCGTCCAGATGGCACCCTGATTGCCGCCGATCAGCTCGGGGCTGAAGACATTGCCCCGGGTGACACGATTTGGGTCGAAGAAAACACCGAAGCAGTCAGCTGGATTCGGCGCGTCAAGGACATCTCACAAATCGTCTACCAACTGGGCATGGGCATTGCAGGCATACGCATTGTCAAAGGGCTGTAAATGAAACCCAGCCGCCCCCTGCCCAAACACAGAGATATCTCTTCAAGATCGCCCTCTGCAAGCTCGGACACCTACAGCCTCATGCCCGTGCTCTTGCCGCTGGTCCAAGCGAAATGGTGGGTGATTGGGGTGCCCTTGGTGGTCTCGGTACTCGTCCTGTTGCACGGCATTTTTTCGACCCCGTATTTCAAAGCATCGACCCGGGTTCTGCCACCTCAATACAACCAAAACACCATCAGTCGCGGCCTGATTGCCATGGGTGGGGAGAGTGCCTTGGGCAATTCAGCGCTCAACCTGAAAAACCCAACCGATCTTTTTGTGGGCATTTTGCGCAGTCGAACCATCCTCGATGGTGTGATTCAAAACCATGACTTGCTCAAACACTACGATGCCAAGGACATGGACACGGCCCGGCAATTGCTTGAGTCACGCACCGACATCAATTCCGGCAAAGATGGCATTGTTGAAATTTCGGTGGAAGATTCAGACCCGGTTCGCGCAGCCCAACTGGCCAATGCCTACGTCCAGGAACTTCAAACCTTTTCCAGTGATCTGGCCAAAAAAGAGGGCGGCAGGCGAAGTGACTTTTTCAACAACGCACTGAGCAAAGCCCGACAAAGCCTCAACGAAGCGGATGAACAACTGCGAAGAACCGAAAAGCGAACAGGCTTTACGCGTCTTCGGGGCCAAGATGAAGCCATCTTGAGCACCGCACGAGATTTGAAAAATCAAATTGCCAACAAAGAAGTTCAACTGAGAACCTTGCTCAGTTATGCCACTGACGACAACCCCGACGTGCGACTCTTGCGCAGTGAATTGAGCAACCTGAAACAAAAAGTCCAAGAAGCCACCAGTGAAATACCAGGCTCAGGATCTAAAGCCAACAACCAAGGGGCGTTTGTCCCACTGTCCAAGGCCCCCGATGCCTTGATGGAGCACAGTCAACGCAAGCGCGATGTCGAATATTGGGAAAATATAGTGACCATCCTGGGGCAATACACCGAGCTGGGCAAGATGGATGAAACCAGGGATTTTTCACTGTTTCAGATCCTCGACATCGCCATCAGCCCCCAAAACAAATCGCGACCGCGCATCAAAGTCAACGTCATCCTTTCCGGGGTGGGCTCCACCATGCTGACGATCATGTTCATTTGGGCTCGCGCCTACGTCAGACAACGCAGAACGGCGAGCTCCAAATTCGCCGAACAACTGTTCATCCTAAAAAATGAACTCTTGAAAAACCCCTTGAAGCGCCCCCATTGAGGACATCGTCCATGCCCTCCACTTTGCTGCGCAATGCTTATGCTTTATATGCCCTTCAGCTGGCCAATTACATCATTCCACTGCTGACGCTGCCTTTTTTGGTTCGGTCTTTAGGGGCCGAGTCATTTGGTTGGCTCGCCTGGAGTGCCGCTGTCAATTTTTACTTTGTTTTGTTGATTGATGCGGGCATGAACACCCATGCCGCGAAAGAACTTGCCAAACTGGACCCTCAACGCAAAACAGAAAACAGACAAGCTGCCGGTGCCTTGGTGGTTCATGTCACAGCCCTGAAATGGCTTTTGCTTTTTGCAAGCGCCTTGGTCATGCTGACCTGCACCAACTTGATCACTTCCTGGCATGCCCAGTGGCCCCTGTTTGCCTGGTGCTTCATGACCGTGGTGGGTTCTGCCGTTTTTCCCACATGGCTTTTTCAGGGTTTGCAAATCATGCACAACACCCTGATTTTTGGTCTGGCGGGTCGTGTGTTGGCAACTTGGGGCATTTTTATGTTCGTGGATGGGCCCCAAGACCTGCTGTGGGCCGCTGCACTGCAAAGCAGTGCCACCTTCATGTCAGGCCTCCTAGCCTTGCCCACGATTGTGACCCTCCCTTGCCTGGCATGGTCCAGGCCCCATTGGACAGGCATCTGTGAAGTGGCACGAAAAAGTCGCCACATGGCCATCACCGATTACACCTTGACGGCTTTGGCCAACAGCACTGTTTTTTTAATGGGTACGGTGTATTCAAAAGAAGTGGTGGGCATGTATGCCGCCATAGAAAAAACAATACGCGCTGCAGCCAATATGTTTTCCCCCTTGATTCAAGCTGCGCAACCGCGTTGGGTTCAAGCTTGGCATCGACAAGAACAAGTCTTTCAGCCTCGGCGATTGCACACATGGACTCTGGTATTTTTTTCACTGGCGTTATTGGGCGCATTGAGTGCGCATACTTTGGCCGAATGGGGTTTGGCCCTGTTGTTCAATGAGGCGACTGCCCTGCACGCTGATTGGGCGAAAATTTTGTCATTTTGGTTGCCCTTTAACGTTGCAAACGCCATGCTCAGCGCGTGGTGGTGGGTGGCCTCAGGCAGAGAAAAAAAACTGGTCAAAAGGGTGTTGCCCGGTGCTGTGATTCAAGCCAGTATTTTTGTATTGGCACTCAATACCGTCAACACAGAATCAGCCTTGTGGGCCTGGGTCATTTGCGAAGCATTCATGACCTTGTTGCTGGCCCATCGCAGTGGTCTGCTGTCCAGACATCACTGGTAAGCCATGACTTCGGCTGACCGCATGCTGGCTCGCAAAGCCAAGCTTGACCCTGTGATGAAAAACACGGCCTTTGCCTCGCCCGTTCAAGACATGAACAGGCACCACGGGTCTACCAACGATGGCGTTCAGGCCTTGGCCCTGATTTCACTGTTGAGTTATTGCGCAACAGCTGCCATCACCGGGCCATTCAGATGGGCAGCTGGACTTGTCGGGTTGACGCCCATCATTTACTTTCCACAAGTCTTGATGCTGGCCTCCACCTTGGCCGTGGTGGTGTGGGAATCACGCCATGGTTTACAACCGCTTCGAGCCATGACACTGTTGGTCATTGCATATTCTATTTTGGTTGGTTTTTTTCATACACCGGTTTATCAGGTCCTTTTCGGTATTTACACCTTGCTGCCATTTTGGTTTGGATTGTCGTGCTCTGAAATTATTTTCAGACACTGGCATCTTGTTTTGAAAATGTCTGTTTGGCTTTGGTTGGTGGTTGTCAGTGGTGTTATTTTGAACTACTGGGTTGCTTACCCTTGGGAGGGTTTTGGCTATTCGGTGGGAGACCTCGATGTCGTCAGCTCCCGCGAATGGGAAAACGTTGGCGGAGGTAAACGCTTGGCAGGATTTTCAAGAGCTTCATTTGATGCCGCCTTGCAGGCCTTGTTGTTAGGCGTCATTGTGGTGCTGGGTACACGCTCAGTTTGGCTGCGTCTTTTATTTTGGAGCATCACATTTTTGACCATTTACATGACCACCAGCAAAGGGGTTTACAACATATTTGCAATATTGACACCCGTGCTTATTTTGGGTCAAAAAATACCGTCCTCCGCCATTCGGTGGTGGCCTTTGGCGCTGGGTTTGGTAGCTTTGCTTTTGCCCATGACACCCTTGTTCATGGATGTCAATTTTTACATCAGAGACCAAGAATTGGCCAATTTGACGTTTTCGTTTTGGGACCGCCTGAATGACATGTGGCCAAACGCTTGGAAATTACTGGAAAACCAAGGCAATTTATTTTGGGGTCGTGGATTAGGCGGCATAGGCACCCCTCAAACTTATTTCGAATTCAACCGATTCAACGCTGCAGACAATATATTTGTTTATTGGTTCGTTATTTTTGGATGGATCGCACTTCCTGGTTTTTTACTTTTATTGTTGAGATCTCTCAGACTCAATCCTTGGCGAGACCCGGTTGAAGCCGTCGCTTATTGTCTTTTGCTGGCCACTCTGGTCTATGGGATCACGGCCAATGTGGTTGAGAGTGGTTTTTTTGCCATCGCTGCAGGCATGGCCGTTCGGTATTTATTTCATGAAACGGAGGCCATAAAAACATCGAAATAAAATTATTCAATTAACAAAGTTCAGGGATACGCATGAAAATTAAATTAAGAAAATTTTTTGTTTTAATAACTTCACCATTTTTTTTCTCCATCACAAGTCAAGCCGTCGCAAAAGAATACCATTGCCCCTCTTTCTTGAGTGTGCAAGGAGCACCAGAGCCGACTCAGCAGGGTGAATTCACCTTTTCACCTTATACCCACCATTGGAGTCGAAGCCCGGAACATAAAAATGTGGCGCTGTTTGCAATGGATGAACAATTGCCAGGTGATCGCTTTTGCGGCGTCAGCTTTTTCAGCAACTCATTTGGACAGCCTACGGTCTACCTTTATGGCGGCCGTCAAATCAACAATGTCTTTGGCGTGCAAGACCTTTTTGTCAAATTGACAGCAGGCTTGATGTACGGTTATGTGGCACCTTACCAAAACAAAGTTCCGCTGAACCGGAACGGTTTCTCGCCTGCTGTGATTCCTGCATTGGGCTACAAATTGAATGCGCACGATTCCGTACAAATGAAAGTGTTGGGAACTGCTGGTTTGATGTTTTCTTACGGCAGACTTTTTTAACAAAACCAGTCCCCAAAAAAGGGGATACCTGGCCTGCCCAGACCCACAAGAACTTGCGACAGGCACAAGGTCGAAGTCATGAGAAAATGCCCGGTTTACCGAACCGGAGCATTTCCCCATGGACGCAGAACGCATCAACCAGATTGGCACCACCCTCACCGACCTGAGCGCCCGGACCCAAGAGTTACGGGGGTATCTTTGACTACGATGCCAAATCTGAACGGCTGAGAACCGTCAACGCATCCCTCGAAGATCCCACGGTCTGGAATGACCCCAAAAAAGCCCAGGAACTGGGCAAAGAAAAAAAAGCCCTCGACGGCGTGGTGGTCACCATCACCAACCTGACCAGCGAGTTGGCCGACAACCTTGAACTCTTTGAAATGAGCAAGGAAGAAGGCGACGACGATGGCCTGCTGACCATCGAAACCGAAGCCGCCAAACTGACCGCGCTGGTGCAAGACCTTGAATTCCGCCGCATGTTCCGCCATGAGGCCGATCCGCTCAATTGCTTTGTTGACATTCAGGCCGGTGCAGGTGGCACCGAAGCTTGCGACTGGGCCAGCATGCTGCTGCGCCAGTACATCAAATACGCCGAACGCAAGGGCTTCAAGGCCACCGTTGAAGATGAAACCCCGGGCGACACCGCAGGCATCAAGGGTGCCACCATCAAGATCGAAGGCGAATACGCGTTTGGTTTGCTGCGGACCGAAACCGGCGTGCACCGCTTGGTGCGCAAGAGCCCGTTTGACTCGTCGGGCGGCCGTCACACGTCTTTTGCCTCCTTGTTTGTGTACCCCGAGATCGACGACTCGATCGAGATCAACATCAACCCGTCTGACGTGCGCACCGACACCTTCCGGGCCAGCGGCGCGGGCGGTCAGCACATCAACAAAACCGACTCGGCCGTGCGACTGACGCACATCCCCACAGGCATCGTGGTGCAGTGCCAAGACGGCCGAAGCCAGCACAGCAACCGCGATGTCGCCTGGCAACGCCTGCGCTCACGCCTGTACGACTTTGAAATGCGAAAACGCATGGAAGAGCAGCAAAAGCTGGAAGACACCAAGACCGATGTGGGCTGGGGTCACCAGATCCGCAGCTATGTGCTGGACAACAGCCGCATCAAGGACTTGCGCACCAACGTCGAAATTTCGGCCACCCAAAAAGTGCTTGATGGCGACCTCGATGCGTTCATCGAAGCCTCACTGAAACAAGGCCTCTGAGCTGCTCAGACCTCAACGAAAACGGAGTTAGTGATGCGTGAAGGACAACCCACCGCGATCTTGCGCGAGGCGTACACCGCCCCGGCTTTTTGGATCGATACCGTCGATCTGACCTTTGATCTGGACCCGGCCAAAACCCGCGTCTTGAACAAGATGCGCCTGCGCCGCAACCCCGACGTGGCGGCCCAGCCGCTGCGTCTGGATGGCGAAGACCTGAACCTGGCGCGTGTGCTGGTCAACGGCGGTGGCACCTCGTTCAAGATGGACGGCCATCAGCTGGTGCTGGAGAACTTGCCCGAAGGCATTGAGTCTTTCGATCTGGAAATCTTCACCACCTGCAACCCCGAAAAGAACACCCAGCTGATGGGCCTGTACGTCAGCCAGGGCACCTTCTTCACGCAATGCGAGGCCGAGGGTTTTAGACGCATCACCTATTTCCTGGACCGCCCGGACGTGATGGCCAGCTACACCGTCACGCTGCGTGCTGACAAAACCAAATACCCGGTGCTGCTGAGTAACGGCAACCTGGTGGAGCAAGGCGCACTGGACGACGGGCGTCATTTTGCCAAGTGGGTCGACCCGCACAAAAAACCTTGTTACCTGTTTGCCCTGGTGGCCGGTCAGCTGGTCGCACGCGAGCAACGCATCCGCAGCCGCAGCGGCAAAGATCACTTGCTGCAAGTGTTTGTGCGCCCAGGCGACCTGGACAAGACCGAACACGCGATGAACTCCCTCATGGCCAGCGTGGCCTGGGACGAAGCACGCTTTGGCCTGCCGCTGGACCTGGAACGCTTCATGATCGTCGCCACCAGCGACTTCAACATGGGCGCGATGGAAAACAAGGGCTTGAACATCTTCAACACCAAGTTTGTGCTGGCCAACCCGAACACCGCCACCGACATGGATTTCGGCAACATTGAAAGCGTGGTTGGCCACGAGTACTTCCACAACTGGACAGGCAACCGCATCACCTGCCGCGACTGGTTCCAGCTCTCGCTCAAAGAAGGCCTCACGGTCTTTCGTGACCAGGAGTTCAGCCAGGACATGGCGGGCGAGGCCAGCGCACGCGCCGTCAAACGCATCGAAGACGTGCGCGTGCTGCGCACGGTGCAGTTTGCCGAAGACGCCGGCCCCATGGCCCACCCGGTCCGCCCCGACAGCTATGTGGAAATCAACAACTTCTACACCGTCACCATCTACGAAAAAGGCTCCGAAGTCGTTCGCATGATGCAGACCTTGGTGGCCAGCCCCGCTGACCTGCAAGGCCGTGACGGCTTTGCCAAGGGCATGAAGCTTTACTTTGAGCGCCATGACGGCCAAGCCGTGACCTGCGATGACTTTGCGCAAGCCATTGCCGACGCCAACCCCGGTAGCGCCCTGGCACAAAACCTTGACACCTTCAAGCGCTGGTACAGCCAAGCCGGCACACCGCGACTGCAAGCACGCGGTGTCTACAACGCGGCCGAACGCAGCTACACCCTCACACTGGTCCAAAGCTGCCCCGCCACACCCGGCCAGGACAGCAAACAACCCTTCGTGATCCCGGTCACGCTGGGCCTGCTCTCGCGTGACGGCCAAGCCCTGCCCCTGCAACTGGCCGGCAGCGCCGAAACCCTGACCCAGCAAACTTTGGTCTTGACCGAAGCCAGCGCCAGCTACACCTTTGTCAACTTGGGCAGCGAGCCTGTGCCGTCTTTGTTGCGCGGTTTCAGCGCCCCCGTGGTGCTGGACGATGGCCTGAGCACCGCCGAGCTGCTGAGCCTGCTGGCCCACGACAACGACCCCTTCAACCAATGGGAAGCCGGTCAGCGCCTGATGCTGCAAAGCGCGGTGCAAGCGCTGTCGCACAACAACGCAGACCCCGTGCTGTCGGACGAACTGGTCAAGGCACTGCGCAATGTGCTGCGTCACCCCGGTCTGGATGCGGCATTCAAAGACCTGGCACTCACCTTGCCCTCCGAGAACTACATCGCCGACCAGTTGGGCTTGGTGGACCCACAAAGCGTTCACGCCTTGCGAGAAGCCATGCGTTTGCAACTGGCCACCGCCTTGCAAGCCGATTGGCAATGGGCCTGGGACGCCCACAAGAACAATGGCGCTTACTCGCCCGATGCCCAATCCAGCGGCCGCCGCGCCTTGTCGGGCCTGGCCATGAACATGTTGTGCATCGCCGCCGTGCAGGCGGGTGACGATGTGACGCCCGGTCGCGTGTACCAGCAATTCAAGGACGCGGGCAACATGACCGACCGCTTCAACGCCTTGTCGGCCCTGGTCGTCAGTGGTCACGTTTTGGCCAACGACGCATTGGCGCTGTTCCACAAACTGTTTCAACACGAAGCCCTGGTCATTGACAAATGGTTTGCCCTGCAAGCCGGTGCGCCCGACCGCGCAGGCGACGTGCTGCCCCGCGTGCGCCAGCTCATGCAGCATGCCGACTTCAGCCTGCGCAACCCCAACCGCGCCCGCAGCCTGATCTTCAGCTACTGCAGCGCCAATCCGGCCGCCTTCCACCGCGCCGACGCCGCAGGCTATGTGTATTGGAGCGAACAAGTGCTGGCCCTGGATGCGATCAACCCGCAAGTGGCCGCCCGCCTGGCCCGCGCCATGGACCGCTGGAGCCGCCTGACCGAGCCCTACCGCAGCGCGGCCAAAGTGGCCATCGAACGCGTGGCCGCCAAAGCCGACCTGTCCAACGACGTGCGCGAAGTCATCAGCCGTGCGCTGAGTGCGGCTTGAACTGACGCTGCCCAAACCGATTCAAGGAAAGTCCATGAGCAAAATTTCCCTCTCCCGCTACCTGGTGGAGCAACAACGCGACAAAGGCCACATTCCGGCTGACTTGCGCTTGCTGCTCGAAGTGGTGGCCCGAGCCTGCAAGAGCATCAGCCACGCTGTGAACAAAGGTGCTTTGGGCGGCGTGTTGGGCACGGCCGAAAGCGAGAACGTGCAAGGCGAGGTGCAAAAGAAGCTCGACATTATTGCCAACGAAGTGCTGCTTGAAGCCAACGAATGGGGCGGACACCTCGCGGCCATGGCATCCGAAGAAATGGACAGCATCTACCTGGTGCCCAACCGCTACCCGCAAGGCGAATACCTGCTGCTGTTTGATCCTCTGGACGGGTCTTCGAACATCGACGTCAACGTCAGCATCGGCACCATCTTCAGCGTGCTCAAAAAGCCCGAAGGCAGCCAAGGCGTGACCGAGCAGGACTTCCTGCAAGCGGGCAAGCAGCAAGTGGCCGCAGGCTATTGCGTGTATGGACCGCAAACCACCCTGGTGCTCACCGTGGGCGACGGCGTGGTCATGTTCACCCTGGACCGCGAGCAAGGCTCTTTTGTGCTCACCCATGAAGACGTGCAAATTCCTGCCGATACCAAAGAGTTCGCCATCAACATGAGCAATATGCGCCACTGGGACGAGCCCGTGCGCCGCTACATCGACGAATGCCTGCAAGGCAAAGAAGGCCCACGCGGCAAGGACTTCAACATGCGCTGGGTCGCCAGCATGGTGGCCGATGTGCACCGCATCCTGACCCGTGGCGGCGTCTTCATGTACCCCTGGGACAAGCGCGAACCGCACAAAGCCGGCAAGCTGCGCCTGATGTACGAAGCCAACCCCATGAGCTGGCTGGTCGAGCAAGCCGGTGGTGCCGCCACCAACGGCAAGACCCGCATCCTCGACCTGCAACCGAGCCAACTGCACGAACGCGTGAGCGTCATGCTCGGCTCCAAAAACGAAGTTGAGCGCGTGACCAGTTACCACGCGAAGGTTTGATTTTTGAAAGGTCAGCAGGTCACGGTCTGCTGCCCCTTTTTTTGCGCAACGATCTTTAAGAGGCACTGCGCTTTAGAAAAGCCATGTGCGACGGCTTGGCGCAATGCCGCATTGATGCGGGTTTGCCAGCCTTGTCCCGTCGCCTTGAAAGCTTCGAGGACATCGGCGTCAATCCGCATGTTCAGCGCAGGACGCTTCACGGCTCCGGTCGGCCGACCGCGCCCCCGCTTGATGTTCGCTTGTTGCCAATATGCGGCCACTGCTGCCGCATCATTGGGGTCATAAGGACCATCGGCTGCACCATGTGCAATCGGCGCATCCTGCAAAGCCTCTCGCTTGACGCGATCCCAATCCGTCGCGGTGGGTTTAATTCGTGTTTTGGGCATCAAGCGTCCTTTCTTGTTGGGATGCGCGCCGCAGCGATATGGCGCGCAGACCACGACCCATCGCCCCGGGGGCGGGGCTCCTACAAATGGCAGGCATTCCCCTGCATGGCCACAAAGGCCGGCACTTCCCCTGTAGGAGCGACGCCCTCGTCGCGATATGCCTCGCAGACCACCACCCATCGCCCCGAGGGCGGGGCTCCTAGATAAGGCAGGCATCGCCCCGGGGGCGGGGCTCCCACACGGACGACATGCGTGACCGGCTCAACTCCCCCATTGTGTTTGACCGCGAATTGAGCGGCTACCGGCTTGAAAAACCCGACAACGCCACCGAACTTCCCGGTTTTTGGTTCAGCCAGGACGAAATCCTCGCGCTCATGACCATCCAGACCATGATCGAGCAGCTCAACCCCGGCCTGCTTGGCCCCAAGCTTCAGCCCTTGCGCAAGCGGCTCGATGACATGCTCAGCCACCAAGGCCTGGACCCGCAACTGCTGACCCAACGTGTGCGAGCCGTACACGCTGGCAAACGCCACCTGCCGCTGACGGCTTTTGAGCATGTGGCCAAAGCCACCTTCGAGCGCAAACAAGTGCGCATCCAGCACCACAACCGGCTGAGCGGCCAAACCATCGAGCGCGACATCTCGCCACAACAACTCATCCACTACCGCGACAACTGGTATGCCGACGCCTGGTGCCACCTGCGCAAAGAAGTCCGCAGCTTCTCGATCGACGCCATCGAAAACGCCACCGTGCTGGACAAGGACGCCAAGAACATCGACCTGCAAGCCATGCGCCACCAGCTCGACGGTGGCTACGGCATCTTTGCCGGCAGCCCCAAAGACTGGGCCGAATTGCGCTTCAGCGCAGCCCGCTCGGGGAGGGTGAAACACGAAAGCTGGCATGCCCAGCAACAAGGCCAACTGAACGCCGATGGCAGCTTCACCCTGCGCCTGCCTTACGCCGACGAACGTGAACTGATCGGCGACATCTTGCGCTTTGGTGGTGAAGTCGAAGTGGTCAAACCCTTGGCCCTGCGCACCATGGTGCAGGCCGAGATTGCCCGCATGAGCCAGTTGTACCGGGTCTGATTTCTCAGTGTGCGCACCAAGACCGTACCGCCCTGCGCGCCCAAAACCATCCTGCACCAGTCAACACCCCGCTGCGCCATGCCCACCGAAAGGCTGCGGTTGGTGTTTGCAAACGTTCAGGCAGACAAAAACCGGATCAGTTCTTGGGCCACTTGTAGAGGGTCTTCACGCTGCGGAAAATGCCCACACGCGGGCAGCACCTTGCGTTCATACCGGTTGAGAAAAAGCGGTGCTTGCCCCTCGGATGTTGACGCAGGGTTCACGCCATCCACGCCGCCATGCAACATCAAAGTGGGCACATCCAGGGGCAAGACACGGCTCAAAGCTTCTTCTTCGGCGGCATAACGCGGATCGCCCGGGGCGTGCCCCCAGCGGTGCTGGTAAGAGTGAAGCGTCACCTCTGGCCAGTCTTCGTTGGCAAACACTTCGGCCGTGGCCTCGAATTCCTGATCGTCATACCAACCGGCTGGCGACCAGGTGTCCCACATGATTTTGGCAAAGGCAGTCCCCCGCTCACGCACCTCACGTTGCCCCCGGGGCGTGGCCATGAACCAGTGGTACCAATAGTTGCGCACCTGCGTCAGCGACAGATTTTGCGAGGGCAAATTGGTGCCATAGGCCACCGACATCATGACCAAGTGGCTGGCCACGCCCGGCCGCAAAGCACAAGCGCTGGCGGCCGCACGGGCACCCCAGTCATGGCCCACCAAAGCCGGTTGATTCAAGTGCAGCCGCTCGATCAAATCGAGCACATCGCGACCCAAGGCAGAAATCTGCCCACTGCGCGGCGTCTCAGGGTGCAAAAACCGTGTGGGCGAAAACCCACGCAAGGCTGGCACCACCACACGCCAGCCTTGTTCTGCCAGCAAAGGCGTCACCCCCGACCAAGTGCGCACACTGTCGGGCCAACCGTGCAACAAAATCACCGAGCGCTGGGCGCTCGGGTTCCACTCTTGGTAGCCGATGCGCAACACATCGGTATCCACAAACTTCATATCAGGCGGCATCTGTCACTCCTTATCTCTCTGGCCTTGCATGAACACGCACTCACAAGCCTGGCGCACCGGCCGACATGAAACCGCCATCGACCGGCAAAGCCACACCCGTGGTATAGCTGGCTTCATCAGACACCAGGTACATCACCGCCGCCGCAATCTCGCTGGTCAGGCCATACCGCGCCATGGGAATGGCCTTGGCGTATTCGACGCGAAACTGCTCGGAGTGCAACTCGCGCGTCATGGGCGTGTCCACCGGTCCGGGGCACACCGCATTGGCCGTGATGCCATGCTCGGCCAACTCCACCGCCATTTGCCGGGTCAAGGCCACCACCGCCCCTTTGGAGGTGCCATAGGCCGTTCGCCCCTTGCCCACCGCCCGCAAACCCGCCACCGAAGCGATGTTCACAATGCGACCCCAACGCTGAGGCAACATCAGCCGGGCGGCGTGTTGGGCGCACAGCAAAGTCCCCGTCACATTGACCGCCATGGTGGCTACGAAGTTGTCCAAAGGGAAATCTAGGAAGGGGAAAACCTTGGCGATGCCAGCACTGTTGACCAGCACATCACAGCGCCCATCTTGCGCCTCCACGGCCGCAAACACCTGCGCCACCGAGGCCGGATCGGCCACATCCAGCAACACGGCTTGGGCTTGCCCCCCTTGCTGTTGCAGCGCTGCCGCCCAAGCCTGTGCACTTTGTACATCTTTGTCGGCCACCCAAACCTTGAACCCCTTGGCGGCCAAAGCATGACCCACTTCAGCGCCAATCCCTTTGGCCCCACCGGTCACCAGGGCCACACGCCCATTTGAAGCTGACAACGTCATACACACCCTCTATTCATTGGCCAACAGAACACCCAGTTCGACCGCGGCAACCGCGTTCAAACCTCGCGCCCCCTTAAAGCCTGGACAAAAAAATCAGCCGACCCCATTTGACCGCCTTTCAAGGCGACCTCGAGCTGGCGCAAATGGGGCTTGTCGGACAAGAGCTTGCACAAAGGCGCACCCGGCGCCAAGCGTGCCAGCACCTGCAAAGCCTGCGGGCCCAGCCGCTGCATGATGGCGCTCGATGTGTCGCCACCCGACAGCAGCAAACGTCGCACCTCCACGGTTTGCAACACCCGCTCGGTCAACTCACCCAAGCACTCGCCCACCAAACGCCCGCCTTGCAGCGCAGCCTGCGCCTGAGACAGCCCCGAGGCCATCAAACGCTCGCGCAATTGAGCGAAGCGCGCATCCCCCGTGCCGCGCGCCGTGTGCACCACCACGCTGCGCCCGCTGTGCCAAGCCGACACGATCACTTGGGCCATGTCCGCCAAGGCCAGCTCGCGCTGCGTGAGCCATGCACACACATCCAAAGCCACCTCGGCAAAGCCCGCCTGCACGGCCACATCGACCTGCTGCGCGCTCAAGGCCGAAGCACTGGCCGACACCACCAACACCTGAGGAACGTCCGCAAACCCTTCAAAAGACGCGGCCTGCGCAGGCCATGGCGTATGGGAACCTTGACGCCACCATTGCGTCAGGGCGTACTCCAGGCCCGAGGAGCCCACTGCAAACATCGGCCCCGGGCTCAAAGCCGACAAACGCGACAAATGCCGCCCGGTGGCCGTCAGGTGTTCCGGCCGGGTGCCATCGAACAGCAAAGCCTCGCAGGACGACGCCAGCAAGGCGTCCACCTCGGCATCTTGTTGCGCCTCAGACCGCTCAAAAACGGGCAGCGTGACACCCGCCACCGTTTGGCGCGTTTGCATGGACAGATGCTTGGCCAGGTCAGACTCGGTCATGGGCGTCACAGGATGCACACGCATGATGGGATGGCGGTCAATTCGATGCACCTGGCCATCTGTTGCCGAACGCGCAAACAAGTGCCCAAAAACGCAATAACGGGCCAAGGCCGGGTTGGCCGCCACCACCGGAATCACCCCGGGACCAAAGGCCTGGCGCGCCAAATCCATCACATGCCCGATGCTGCCCACATCGGGATGGCTGTCAAAAGTCGAGCACACCTTGTAATGCACCAAGGGCACCGGCAACCGGGCCAAAGCGGCCAAAACAGGCGGCAACTGCTCGTCCATTTCTTCCGGGCTCATGGCGCGGCTGTGACCGGCAACGCCCACGGCGTCAAACGGCCCCAAGGCCTCGAGCAAGGCCGCACTGGGCACCTGCAAAAACAAGGCGCAACGAAGCCCCGCAAAGCTCAGTACCTCCAGCGCATCGGTCGAGCCTGTGAAATCGTCGCCATAAAAAGCCAGCCGCATGGCGTTGGCTGGTGTGGGTGTGGGTTCAGTCATGCGTCAGCTCACCCAAAATGCGACAAAGCCCGGGCCAAAGCGCTGTGACTGACGGCGGCCTGCTGCAGGTCCACACCCGCAACGGCCGCCTCCCAAGCCTGGCGCATGCTTTGCACACCGGCGGCGGTGCCATCGGGGTGGCCAATGATGCCCCCACCAGCCAAATGCATCAGGTCGCAAGAGGCCAGCTGTCGGTAAATTTCCGGGGCCAACCCGGCCCACTGACCAGAAGAAAAAACAGGCATCAAAGGCAGCAAGCCTGCAAACGGACGCAAGCAGTCCTGCGCATTGGCAAACACCGACGCATCGGGCTCCCAAAATTTGCTGCTGGGGCCATTCACATGCAAATGGTCCACCCCCGCCAGCCGCCACAACTTTTGGTAGGCCGCAAAAGAAAACCCCAAGCCGGGGTGGCGCGTCAAGGCGCCCCAACCATTGCGGTGGCCATGAATGGGCAAAGCGGTGTTCTTGCGCAAATGCTCCACCCCGGCAAAACCCACCCAATTGACGCTGACCATGACACAGGTGCCGCCGGCAACCGCCACAGCATCGCTTTGGCGGAGCATGTCATCGATCGAGCCTGACACATTGAAGGCATACATCGGCATGCGCCCCAAACGATCGGCATGGCGGTGCAGCACCGGCATCACCGCCGCCAGCCGCGCAGCAAACGGCTCGTAAGGCGCATTGGCCATCAATTCATCGTCCTTGATGAAATCAATCCCCGCAGCGCACAGCGAATCCACCAACTGCGCCGTTTGCTCGGCACTCAAGCCAATGCTGGGTTTGACGATCGTGCCCACCAAGGGTCGCCCGTGCACACCCGCCAACTGGCGCGTGCCCTCGATGCCAAACGCAGGCCCCTGAAACTCTGCGGCATAAGCAGGCGACAAATCCAGATCGAGCAAGCGCAAAGCCGTGACCTCACCGAGCTCAAACAAATTGCCCGCCACCGTGGCCAAGAGCGAAGGCAAATTGGCCCCCACGTTGTCCACCGGAAACGCAATCTCGATTTCGGCCCGCTCAAAAGGCCTGTTCAGCCCCTGGCGCTGCAGCACAGCACTGTGCAGCGTGGGCTGCGCGCTGGCCGACATCGGCAGCACACGGGTGACCCGGGCACGCGAGCGCTCTTTCAATTGCGCGGTTTCGCCCGGCAAGGTGACAAAGGTGCCACTG
Organism: Comamonadaceae bacterium; assembly: GCA_027486555.1. Taxonomy (GTDB): domain Bacteria; phylum Pseudomonadota; class Gammaproteobacteria; order Burkholderiales; family Burkholderiaceae_C; genus Limnohabitans_A. Next base: position 46,188 of record JAIXOX010000013.1, on the reverse strand, counting down.
GACTGCTCTCCGGCAATGATTTCGGCCACTTTGTCGGAGGGCACCGTGCTTTCAACGAAATACCGGGCTGTGAATTCGGAACGCGCACCAGGCTGGCTCATGGGTCAAGTCTGCTAAAAAGGAAGAAGCCAGCATCGTAGGGCGCTTGCTTGCCCGCCACAAGGCAAAACCGTTCAGAAAAACGCCATCGTGCGCACTTCGATGCTTTCGCGTTTGAGGGCGTCAGGCGCGGTATCGGGGTGCTCAAAAGCCGAATGCCCCATGAACCGGCAGCGACCATCGGTGGCCGAGTCATAGGTTTTGAGCAACAAGGCGTGGTGGGCCTCCATGAATGGAAAAAACATCCAGCGGTGTTTGGGAGAATGCCGCATCACGTAAATTTCACCCGTTCTGTCCAGGTACTTGAGCTCCATGCGCAGCATGTCGCCCTCGTCGTGTGTCGAGGCATCACACATGGCCAAGGGCAACTCTTCAACCCGTTGGTACAGCGGCTTCCACACGTTGTAAAAAGCCACCCGGCCTTGCAGCAGCTGCGGGGCGTCATCGGGCAGTATGTCGTGGACCCTTTGCGGCCCACTCTTGACCGTGTAATCGCTGTGAACCAACAAGACAGCGGGCCTTTGGATCTCGGTTTGCTGCTTCAGATCGGCGGGCAAGCGCTGCCGGATGGTGTGGTCAAAAACCTCCACCCGCTTGGCCCCGGTGTGGGCCTTCACAAAATCCACCACCTGCTGATAGAACAGCTGCTTGACCTTCGCTTCGTCGGCAAAGTCCTTGAAGGAGGGGTCAAAGTCATGCAACTCAAAGCCCTCCTTGTCCAGACGGATGTCATGTCGCAAAGGCCAAGCATCGTGAATGGCCACCTCATGCACGTCCGTCCCCGGCGGATTGATCTTCACGCTCGGGTCGGGTTCGTAAAAATAATAATCCGGCGGTTGGCCGTTGTCCTCGGAGTAATTCAGAGTCGCGCGGACGGCGTGCAAATCGGTCATGGGTGATGTCAATTCGTTTTTTGGGTGGTGAAGCCTTCGTACACCATGGTGTTCTGCCAGCAAGGCAAGGCCTCGATGTCTTGCAGCAGCCAGCGTGACAGGTTTTTGTGGGGGCCCAAAGGCAACTTTTGCCAACCGTGCAAATGCAAGGGGGCAGCCAAGGCGATGTCTGCAATGGTGACTTGGTCACCACACACCCAGCGGCTGGATGCCAGGCGTTGGTCCAAAATACCCGCCAGCTTGTGAAACTGAGCCTCCTGCGCCGCCAGAACTTCCGGGTCAGGCGCGCCGCCCAGCAGTGGCTTGACGCAGTTTTCCACCAGGAAGACATAACAGCTTGGAAACCAGCTGGAAGACTCCCACAGCAACCAGCGGTTGATGTCGGCACGGGTTTTCAAATCCTGGGGGTACGATGATGCGTGGCCTGTTTTGTCTGCCGCGTACTGCAAGATGGCGTTGGACTCCCAGAGCTCCAAATCGCCGTCGACCATGGCTGGCAAAGACGCGTTGGGGTTCAGACTGACAAAGGGTTCCAGTTTTTGCTCCCCCTTGAAGTAGTCAACGTGCACCAACTCGTAGGGGGCACCCATCAGCTGCAATCCTGCCAGCACTTTTTTGCAATTGACGGTGATCGGGTCTGCGTGAATTTTCATGTTGTCTCCGTGGTTTGTATGGTTTCATGAACAATCGCGATGCCAGTTTAAAAATTGACCCGCGTCAAAACAACTGCTGTAATGCAAATCGATTGTTTATGAATCACGAACAATGAGCACATCCGAACGGCAGTTACGCCCCATCTCCACCGACATGCTGGCCGCCTTTCTGAAGGTGGCGGAATGCCGCAGCGTCAGTCAGGCCGCCGTTTCTTTGGACGTGGCCAAAAGCCTGATCAGCAAGCGCATCGCACAACTGGAAGAGCGACTGGAAACCACGCTGTTCAGCAGAAGCACCCGCAAGGTCGCGTTGACGCCCGCTGGAGAAACCTATGTGGACTATGCAAAAAGGGCGCTGGCCGAAGTGTCCGATGGGATGGAACGGGTGCGCTCTCTTCGAACCGAGCTGAGCGGCAATTTGCGCTTGACCGCTCCGGTGTCCTGGGGGCAACAGGTTTTGGCCAAGCACCTGCCCGAGTTTCTCAAGATGCACCCCAGCCTGGAGATTGACCTCATGTTGACCGACCGCATGATGGACATGGCCACCGAGCGCATCGACGTCGCCTTGCGTTGGTCCAGCCACTCGCAGCACGAGCGACACGGCACACCCCTGACCGAAATCAAATGGTTTTTGACCGCATCTCCCGCTTACATCGCCCAACACGGCCTGCCCTCTGAACCTGTCGAGCTGAACGGTCACGCGTGTGTTTATTACCGTCGCGACAGCACCGATGACCACTGGACCTTGCAGCACAACCAGGCCACCAACCCGAGCGAGCCCCGCCATATGGAAGTCAAAGTGAGTGGGCGGTACCGCGTGGACAACCCAGAAGCCGTGCTGGAAGCGGCCTTGGCTGGCATGGGCATCGCTCTGTTGCCCGACTACCTGTGCGTCCCGGCCATCGAACAAGGCAGCTTGGTCAAAGTGCTGTCCCCCTGGACCCCGAAAACCAAGTTTGGCACCCACATCGCTGCACTGTGCCCACCCGAGCGAAAAAAAATCTCTCGCAATCAGGCCCTGATCGATTTCCTGCAACGCAGCCTGTCCCAGGGCAGTTGATGCCCACGTCAATTTGAACCTCACAAACTCATCAAGATGACTATGACCCCCATGGATCCTGAACTACGACGCACCTGGCTGTTTGGACCCGGTGCAGACGCTGCAGCACACGAGGCCATGCTGGCTTGCCCCGCAGACGCGCTGATCGCGGACCTTGAAGACTTCACCCCACCGCAGCGCCGCCCTCAGGCCCGAGAAAACATCTCCGCCCTGTTGGCCCACTGGCGCACAGCGGGCAAAGTGGCGGTGGTACGCATCAACGACCTGGCCACTGATGGGCTGATTGATCTGCAAGCCGCCATGGCTGGCCGCCCCCACGTTGTCGCCTACCCGATGGCCGCAAGCGCTGCGCAGATGAGGGCCTTGGACGAGGCCATCACCGCCATGGAAAACACCCTGGGCATCGCGCTGGGCTCAACGGAAATCATGCCGGTTTGTGAAACAGCGCTGGGCGTGGTGGACGTGCGCAGCATCGTCACCGGAAGCGCCAGAATCCGCTGCGCATTGCTGGGGGCAGAAGACCTCGCCTCCGACCTGTGTGCCGAGCGCCAAGCCGATGCCAATGAGCTGGACTACGCCAGGCGGCGCTTTATTTTGGAGTGCCGCGCGGCAAAAATAGAGCCCATCGATGCCCCCTACACCTTTAGCGATGCCGAAGGGGCCTTCAACGAGGCGCACTACAGCAGGCGCTTGGGCTACCGCAGCAAGTCCTTGGTGCGCCCAGACCACGCCCAGTCCATCAATGCCGCTTTGACACCCAGCGACGAAGATGTGCGCCGCGCCAGCGCCATGGTCACGGCTTTTGAGGCCGCACGCGCACGGGGTGAGGACCGGGCACTGGTCGATGGGCTTTGGGTGGAAGTCCCCACCTACCGGAACGCCTTGCGCACCTTGGAGCGGGCCAGGCGACTGGCCGCTTGATACCCACTTGGCCATCGCGCGTGGCTTGTTCTTCAAGCTTTTTTAAAAAAATCCAATCGATCATGAACATGAAAACACCCCAAAATTCCAGCCCCGTTGTTGTGGTGACCGGTGGCGCTCGCGGCATTGGCTTGGAAATTTGCAACACCTTCCTCAAGCGCGGCTACCGGGTGGCGGCTCTGGACATAGACAAGCCAACGCTGACCAAAACCGAAGCCCAATTCAACAGCCCCGATTTCCTCGCGATTGCCTGTGATGTGTCCAAGCCCGTGCAGGTGACGCGGTCCATCGATCGCATCGAGAAAAAATTCGGCCGCATCGATTCACTCGTCAACAACGCGGGTGTCGCCATTTTCAAACCAATACTGGAAGTGACTTGGCAAGATTGGCGGTCCATCATGGACACCAATTTGGACGGTGCCTTTTGGTGCACACAGGCGTGTGCCAAGCTCATGCTCAAAAACGGGGGCGGCAGCATCGTGAACATCGCATCGATCTCGGGCTTGCGAGCCAGCACCTTGCGGGTGGCCTACGGCACCAGCAAAGCGGCCATCATCCACCTGACCAAACAACAAGCCGCAGAATTGGGGGATGTGGGCATTCGCGTGAACTGTGTCGCGCCGGGTCCTGTGGCCACCGAAATGGCCAAGTTGGTTCACAGCAAAGCCATCATCAAGGACTACCACGACACCATCCCCATGAACCGCTACGGCAGCACAGAAGAAATCGCCAACGCCGTGGCCTTTCTGTGCAGCCGTGAGGCCAGTTACATCAATGGCCAAACCATCGCTGTAGACGGAGGGTTTGATGCGGCGGGGGTTGGCTTGCCGACTTTGCGCCAAAGTCGGCAAAGCACATCACACCGGAAAACCAGAAAGAAGGCAGCAAGCCTGTGAAGCCTGCGCTCAGGACCGCCCTGACTGGGCCCAGGCAAGCTGACTGGGCCCCAGGGCCGAGTCAGCTCTGCGCCACCTCGGGCTGGAACACCGGCACGCCCGCTGCCGCCAAAGCACCCGCGTACTGATCACGCAAAAACTCGCTGACCACGCACAACCGCACATGCTGCAAGTGAGGTGCCAAAACCGCCGCACGCGCCAGCAGCTTGGCCGTGATTTGCGCTGCCAACAGAGGGGGAAACGCAAACACCCCGGTGCCAATGGCGGGCATGGCCAGGGTACGGATGTCGTTTTGGTGAGCCGCCTGCAGCGCAGCCATCAAGGCCTGCGCCAAAAGGGTCGGCGCTTCTTTGTGCGTCTCGTAAGAAGCCGCCCGCACATGGACCACCCACAAATTGGGCAACTGGTAACCCGGTGTGACCAAAAAAGCACCATAGGCCAAGGGCGCATGGGGTTTGCAATGCGCCTCCAGCGCAGGGCCAGCGGCCGTGTGAATGGCCCCGGCCACCCCCGAGCCCAGGCGCAAATTGGCATTGGCGCTGTTGACCACCGCCTCCATGTCGTGCTGCTTGACGATGTTGCCAACAATGACTTCGATCTTCATGGGTTCTCTCCTGCGAAAACGCAGATTTTTGGGGATGACAGGCTCATGGGATGAGCCCAGCAGAGAATTGGCCAATCGGTGAGATTGGGCTCCTCGGCACTCGTCCTATTGATCCGGCCCTTTGAAGTCTTGAACAGCCTTCAAGGGATGGCTTTTTTGTTGCCCACATACAACCAATCGAACACGCGCCCTGCTGGCGGCTGGATTTGGGGCAGCAGCGCGAAGTAATGCATCGGGTCAAAGTCCACCAGTTGGCGGTTCAATGTTTGCGCAAACAGGTTGTTGCTTTGCTCGGCCAATGTGCGGTGCCATGCGTCCAGGGGATTGACCATGGGTTGGGCTGGCACGTTGAAGCTGTTGGGGTTCATGGCGTTATTCGATGATGTGTGACGGCTGGCATCATGAGTGGCCCAAGGCTCATGGGGTGAGCTTGGCAAAAGCTGCTTCGTTTGACTGAACCCGTCGGCTATTGATCCGGCCCGATGAAGTTGAAACATTCATCAAACACTTGTCATCCCGGGATCCAGTACGCACCTCAGCCCTTTGTAACGACCGGCAGCATGCAATGGATCCCGGCTCAAGGCCGGGATGACAGAAGAAACGAGGGAGGGACGACAGTAGAAACAGGGGCGGGAGGACAGACAAAGCATTTCGAAACACACAAATCTTGCTCACCGACTTGCTCACTTATGCCATTGCCAAAACGCTTTTGACCAGATTTATCACACCGAATTTGCTCAGGTGTGCTGCGCGGTCACCTCATGCCTCATACCATGTCGTGATTTGCCTCTTAATCGGTCAAGCATGGCTTGGTTTATCGCTTTTCTATCCGCAAATCAACAAACTGTCGCAAATTCACTTTGCAGCGCAATGACTTTTGCTGACGCTGAAAAATCGGCGAATTTGTAAGTCAGCCTTACAAGTTGAGCTCTCGGTCAGCTTCGTACCGTGTGACGCGACAAACCCGTGCGCTTGGCTGCACCATGTAACGGGCATTGAACGAAGAGCCCAAGCCAAACCCCATCAGGTCTGGAGGAACCGTGTCAAAAAGGGCAACGCCCATAGACGTTATCGATTCACTTCCGCACATACTTTGAACTCAACATATATTTTGCTTGCATGCGCTCGCACTTCACGCTGCAAAGTCAGACAACGCATCCACGGTCAAGCCAGCGATCCAGTCAAAGTCACTCGCGTTACGTGTTGCCAGCTTCAAACCATGCTCAAGACAAGTGGCGGCAATCAATGCGTCGCCCAGTGACATGTTTCGCTGACGTCGCAGATCAATGGCCAGCCCGGCAGTTTGTGATCTGATGGGATATTCGTCAAAGGCGGACATCAGCACTCGCAGCAACATGTCTTCATCTGGGCGCAAACGATGAAAACCAAGTACCTCTATGCGTGTGACGATGGAGATGGCAGGCAGCTGGTTCTGAAGCCACTCTTGCAACGGATGGTCAGGCGCGGATGCAGCGCGAATCAGGATGTTGCTGTCGGCAAGCCACATGGTTATCAATCCCCACGGCCAGGCTGGGAGCGCTCAGCGCGAACCTCGCGTTGCCAGACACCCGCATCGTCAATGTGGGCAAATGTTCCGGCCTTCGCCACAGCAGCCAAAGCCTGACGCAAATTTTGTTGACGCTGCAGACGGTCGGCGGACGGAGGCGGCGGCACCACGTCGTCATCAATGAGCAAAATCATCCGTGCATCACGGCCATAAAGGGCTTTGAAATTGGCTGGCAGCGCAATGCCGCCTTGGGCAGAAATCGTTGTGGCGAGTTCGATCGCTTGCATGTCAATACTCCTTTGATAACAACATTACTCCCATGATACAAGGCACGAAAAGGGAACTCGGTTTGCATCTGGGCGGCTGACTGGGCCCTCAACTGGGCCCCAGGGCCCAGTGGCAGCGCGTCACCAGTCCCGAAGACCGCATTGACTGCGCGGACAGCAGGGGCTGCTTGACGTCAACTGTCCTGACCACGGTGGGAATCATCGGCATGCCCCAGCGCGTTGATCGCTTTCAGATGCTGGGTCATGTTTTGCGGCGTAGCCTGAAAAAGTGCATCTATATTGGCCTGCGTCAACCAAACGGCTGCCCACCACCGAGTGAAGTCTGTTGAGTTGCATTGCAAGCTTTTTGCGGTGGGTGCAATAACCACCATGTAATTCATCATTGCCATCAAACCGGGTGACGCAGACCACAGCTTTTGTGTGGTGGTGCCGGACTTGCCTGGGTGCTTTAGCGCGGGCGATTCGCTGGATGAGGCGATGGCCAATGCCCATGAAGCGATTGATATGTGGTGCGAAACGGTGATTGAAGATGATCAGGATATTACACCAACCAAGTCAATCAGCCTGCACCAGCAAGACCCTGAGTTTGCTGGCTGGGTGTGGGCCGTTGTGGATGTGCCGGTTGAGAAGTACCTGGGCCCAGCGGAGAAGATCAACATCACGGTGCCGCAAATCGTGTTGGCCCGCATTGATGAATACGCCAAGCGCCACCGTCAAAGCCGTAGCGGTTTTTTGGTCGATGCAGCCAGGGCTGCCATGGCCGCACAGCCTTGAGACAATCTCACCCTTAAGCCAAACCAGATTGAAAGACCCCAAAGAGAGAGCCTCGCTATTGATCCGGCCCTGTGAAAGTATGCAATGACAAAGCTAGAGGCAGCACTGTTCACCTGAACAGCCCCACTGGCTCTCACCTTGAGCCCCGCCCCCCGCACCATCATGGCCTCGACCAACCCAAGGAGCCTGTGATGACCCAACCGACAATTGTTTTTTCTCCGCCGCAAGCGGGTGTGCCTGCTGCGGGCGGTGCGCTGGAGGTGCTTGTGCGGGTGCAAGCGCCAGACCGGCCTGGTGATTTGGCGGCAACTCATTTGCCCAAACGCCTGGCTTTGGTGGTGGACCGCTCGGGCAGCATGAACGGCCAACCTTTGGAAGAGGCTTTGCGCTGCGTGACGCACATCGCCAGACACCTGACACCGCAAGATGCTTTGGCGCTGGTGGTCTACGACGACAAGGTAGACACGCTGCTGCCTTTGCAGCCCATGCGTTCGGCCGATGCAGTGGCCAAGGCAGTGGCAGGTGTTCAAGCAGGCGGCATGACCAACCTGCACGGCGGCTGGCTGGCCGGTGCCCAGCAGCTCGAAGGCGGCTCAGCGCAAACGGTGTCGCGGGTGATTTTGTTGTCCGATGGGCAAGCCAATCACGGCGAGACCGATTTGTCCGTCATTGAAGCGCAGTGCCGCGAGTGGCTGGGCCGGGGCGTGAGCACCACCACCGTGGGTTTGGGGCGCGGTTTTAATGAGGATTTGATGATTGGTATGGCCCGTGCAGGCGGCGGCCAAAACTATTACGGCGAAACGGCCGCCGACCTGTACGACAGTTTTGACGAAGAGCTGGCTTTGCTGCAGGCCATGGTCCTGCGGCAAGTCGGGCTCAAGCTGTTGCCCGCGGCTGGCGTGATTGTGGAGATGATCAGCCCTGCACAGCAGCTGGCCGATGGCAGCTGGCGCATGACCGACCTGGCCTGGGGCGCCGAGGCTTGGGTGGCGGTGCGCCTGCACCTGAGCCCTGGCACGGCGGGCCAAACGCGTGACTTGTTGGCCGCCAGCGTGAGCGGCACCGCGCTGGATGGCAAGGTGATGCAGACCCATGCGCCAGTGCTGCAACTGCCGGTCTTGGACGAAGCCGCCTTGCAGGCCCTGCCCCGCAACGAGACGGCTTACACCCGGCTGGAAGAACTGGCCTTTGCCAAAGCATCTGAGCACTTGCGCCAATTGGCCAAAGACGGTGACCGCCAAGCCACACAGCAAGCTTTGGACGTGCTGGAAAAGTGTTTCGGTCATCACCCTTGGCTCAACGCCAAGATTGAACAATTGCGCCAACTCGCCGATCAAGACAGCGAGATGATGGCCAAGGAAGTGCGCTACTCCATGATGCGCATGTCACGGCGCTTGGTGTCCAAAGAAGAGATGGCCTACCAGGGCGATGAGACCCACGTCAGCGAGTCGGTCATGCCTTCGTTCTTGCGCAAGAAAGTGAGCGAAGGCAAGGGGAAAAAACAGGACTGAGTGCGTCAAGCGTTGGGCATTGGGTTCAACATCCAGCCGCGCTGGGTTTTGAAAGCGAGGAGTCTTCAGATAGCCAGCGGATAAAACCGGGCAGCATTGCCGACAAAAAAATCATGCTGCTGCTTTTCTGTAAAGTCTGAAACCATGCTGGCAACAGAATTTAACAAGGTTGAGAAATCAACCCTCAGTCCAGCAACCGGAAAATTGGATGCAAACATGCACCGCTCAATCCCAAAAATGCCGATGGCACGGAGCACAATTTCTTTGTTGGAGGCATAGTCCCATGCTTGGTCTTTCAAGCCAAATTCAGAAACCTTGAGGTGCACATGGTGGTGTTTGGCCAGGGCCTCCATGGCTTTGCTCCAGGCAAAAATGCCTTCTGCACTTCGATCCCAAGGAAATCCGGTGTGGTTCAAAACGATGGGGGTATTGGGAAATTGCCGGGCCACTTCAGCCGCCTCATACAGGTGCCAATACGGCACCCTCAAGTCCCAGCTCAGGCCATATTGCTCCAAGCGCGCATAACCTTCTAACCATCTGTTGTCTTGCATGCCCCCAGGCAGGTTTTTGGTTAGAAGATCGGGTCTTAAAGTGGTCTTGGGTTTGGACCTGATGCCCTTCACCAAGGGAAAGGCGGCCTGCTTTGAAAGGACTTCTTCCGCATTGTCAGTATCAAACCATGCATGCGCCACTATGGCTGTGGGCAAACCCGTTTGCGCATGGATATCGGTCAGCCACTGGGTCTCGCCCACTTGATCATCTCGGACCCATTCCGCCTCGCAATGCACTGTGGCCAGCACCTCAAAGTCTTGGCTGTCTTGCACATAGTCTTTGAATAAGTAATTGCGCTTGATGCCATCGTAATTTCCCAAGAAGAAGTTGGGTTCTGGATGGTCTTTTAACCACGGGTAGTTGTTCTTTTCCAAATCCCAAAAATGATGATGGGCATCAATGAATTGCAGCTTTTTTTTCTCTGGATTTGCTTGCGTCATGTCAGTGAGGAAAGAAGTGTTGGTCTTGTGATTGGCGAAGTTGATAAAGGATGCTGTTTGAATCTATTTCAACATCACTGCAAGTGACCAATTTTCCTTTTGGAATGGGGCGTATCACTTTTGCACCTGCGCACAAATAATAAGGCAATGGATTGTTGGGCGACATCGGCTTGGCGTCCATGAGTTGATGGCCCAGCCCTGATATGACATGCCGCGTGCCAATTTCAAACAACTCACCCACTTCAATTTGTCGCTGCGCAATGGCAATTAAATCGACCACGGGCCGAACATCCCGGCCGCCACAAGAGGTGCCCAATTTGACCGCCGAGAGAATAGACATGGCCGCCTCAGCGCCCAGCAAATGCACCGGGTTGTGAATCAGGACGTATTTCCCGTTGGGGCAAGTTGGAATGCCCTTGGCTGCAAAAAGCTTTCCTGTTTCTACATCGGGTGCCTCAATCACCACAAACACACCACCTGCAAAACTGAGCTCATCGGGACGGCGCAGGCAGTTGAACATGTCTACGCGGCCTTTGCCACTGAGAATGCCGCCCTCTTCCTTGGGCCTGAAAATACTGGGCAATTCAACGGTTCTTGCCAGTGGCGCATGCAGGCTTGCGCAATCGGGCAGCAAACCGGTGTGGTTGGCCACTATGCCCATTTCGCAAAGGTCTGGAACTGTTGTGAGCTCAAATGGAACGCTTGCACGCTTGGCCAAAACCTCCCCCCACGAATGCTGGTTGTTGGGAACAAAGTTTTGGCCTACTTCATTTGAAACCACTGTTTGGCCCCAAGCCTTGACCTCGTTGGTTGCCGGGGTCCATACGAAGTCTGATTCGCTGGATTTACCGGCAGCCATGACCGGCAAGCCCAATAAGCGGGCCCACTCAATCAGCCCAATCAGCAAACTGGGCTGATCGCCATCGACTGGAGAGACCACCACATTGTGTTGCTTGGCCAGTCTGGCCAACTCAGCACCCACCACAATTTCGGCCTCCTTGGTGGCCATGACCACATGCTTGCCCGCCTTGATGCACGCCAGTGCTGTGGTCGCGGCACTTTCAGGATCGCCCGTGGCTTCGAGGACGGCCTGCAAGGGCAATTGCGCAAGCCACTCGGCTCGATCAAGCACAACACACAGGTTTTGAGAGATGGCGTTTTGGGCTGATTCAAGGTCTTGGGCTACAAAAATTTGCGTTTTGTCTATGCCAGACTGCACGGCCACTTGGAAGGCTTTGTGGGGCTGCTGGTCGCAGATGGCCACCACCTTCACGCCCTTCATGCGATGAATCTGAGAAACAAAGGTGGCCCCAAATTCACCCGCACCGACAAGTCCCACGCCAGACTCAGTAGAGTTGGCCGTGGAAAATTGATGGAAGATTGACTCAATGTTCATGCTTAATTCTTGCATACAAAATTTAAGTCTGTCAAACTGACCCAAGCCATGAAGAAAATCAAAACCAACACCCCTACCCCACTTGACAGCCTGTCGGCTGAAACAAAAAACAGCGCGACTTTGCGCAAAGGTGACATGCATGCCAGCACCGTTCAGATCTTGCGCAACTTGATCGTTGCAGGGGCCATTGGACCAGGTGAAAAATTAAATGAGCGTGAATTGTGCGAGCGCCTCCATGTTTCCAGAACACCTGTGCGTGAAGCGATCAAAACTTTGGCACAAGAAGGCTTGCTGGACATCAACCCCAATCGATCCCCCACCGTCACCCGGCTGGATGCTGATGAAACGGCCGCTTTGATCGATGTGGTCGCGGCCATTGAAGCACTTGCGGGCGAATTGGCTGCAGCCCGCATTACAGAGGCAGAAACAGCCGAATTGGGCATTCTTCACTACACCATGATGAAGCACCGGGCCCAAGATCAGCTGCCAGAATATTTCAAAGCCAACAAAGCTTTTCACCGTTTGATATTGGAATACTCCGGCAACCCTGTTTTGCTCTGGGTCTGGGATTTATTGGCGCTGCGAATCGATCGCGCACGTTACACCTCCAACTTGTGGCCCGAGCGCTGGGACAAAGCCATGGTTGAGCACGGTGCCATTCTGGAACGCATCAAACAGCATGACAGTCCGGGTGCGGCAAAGGCCATGAAGTCGCATGTTCAAAATGGACTTTCCATCGTTGTGAAGTCCATTCGAGACCAATCCCAACCCATCAAAAAGAAAAAAACTGTGCCATCAAAGAGCACTTGACGATCAAAATCTTGTATGCAAGAATTATTTCATAAGGAGACAGACATGACCAACTCGACGAAACAAACCTCTTCCATCAACAGACGCAGTGTTTTGCAAGCAGGAGCTGCCGCTTCCATGGGCTCATTCTGGATACCGGCCAAAGCAGCCGTTGAACTGAGGCTCACCCACCCGGCCGATCCCTCACACCCAGTGCACGTCGAAGCCGAAAAAATGGTGAAACGCATCAGCGATCGCACCAATGGCGAAGTCAAAATCACGATTTTTCCCAACAACGCATTGGGCTCACCCGTCGAAACTGCACAGCAAACAAGGCTTGGCGCCATCGACATGATTTTGATGAACCCCTCCAACATCGAATCGATTTCCAAGCCTCTGGGCGTGATCAACATCCCCTACCAATTTGACAGCTACGAGCACGCCCACAAAGCACTCGATGTCACTGGCCGCGCTTGGCTTGCCCAACAGTTTTCGGCTGTGGGTTTCAGCTGGATTGCCAACTTTGAGTGGGGTTTCCGCGCACTGTCCAACAGCCGCAAAGCCATCCGTACCCCAGACGACATCAAAGGCCTGAAGTTGCGTGTGCCACCCGAATTGGCCATCAAATCCGCGTTTGAAGCCTTGGGCGCCAATACCCAAACCATTGCCTTCCAAGAGGTCTACCTGGCGCTTGCCAACAAAACAGTCGATGGCCAGGACAATCCCATTGGCACCACGTTTGCTGCCAAGTTCTTTGAAGTGCAAAGCCATATTGCACTGACCAAACACATCTACACGTCCATCATGCTGGTTGCCAATCAGCGTGCTTGGCAAAACAAGCTCAATGAAGCGCAGCGCAAAATCATTTCAGATGAAGCCACTGTTGCAGGGCAAGCCGCACGCAAAGCAGTGCGCGAAAAAGAAGAAGAGCAAATTGCCACGATGCAAAAGGCTGGCATTGCCATTACCCGCCCCGATGTGGCACCCTTCCGCGACAAAATGGCACCTGCCTACGATATTTTGCGCAAGAGCATCGGCGATGAAAATTGGGCAAATTGGACACGCGCAGTCGCAGCAGCCAGAACTTAATTGAAGCAAGTTCTGCCATGCTTGTAGCGTACATACTTATTGCGACCTGCATCACAATTCTTTTAGGATTTCCAATTGCAGGCGCATTGGGTTTGATCGCTGGCGTCATCATGATTGCCACAAGCGGCACCGACTTACTTTTGATTTTTATTCAGCGAACCTACGCAGCCACCACATCGTTTCCGCTGCTGGCCATTCCATTTTTCATATTGGCCGGTAACTTGATGAATGTGGGTGGCACCACCGAACGCATTTTTGAAGTGGCCAAGCTCTTGGTGGGCCGCGTTAGAGGTGGCTTGGCCTACGTCAATGTCATTGGCAGCATGATTTTTGCGGGCATGTCAGGCTCGGCTGTTGCAGATGCGGCTGGTTTGGGTGTCATCGAAATCAGAGCCATGGTCAAAGAGGGGTACAAGGCCAAATTTGCGGCCACCATCTCTGCTGTATCGGCCACCATTGGCCCCATCATCCCCCCCAGCATTCCATTTGTGATTTATGGCAGCTTGGCCAATGTTTCGGTGGGCGCTTTGTTTTTGGCTGGCATTGTTCCCGGTCTTTTGATGGGCATTGGGTTGATGGTTGCCATTGGCCTGCAAGCCAAAAAATTGAATTTGCCGGTTTCTGAGGGTTTGAAATTTGGCAGTGAAGCATTGAACACCTTCTTGAAAGCCATTCCTGCTCTGGGACTTCCACCTGCCATTCTGGTGGCCATTTTTTCGGGTGTTGTCACGCCCACTGAAGCGGCTGTTTTGGCCACAGCATATGCCTTTGTGCTGGGTCAATTTGTGTATCGCGAACTCACCTGGCAAGCTTTGATCGACACAGTATGGGAGTCTGGCAGGCAAACAGCCCAAGTGCTGTTCATCATTGCCATGTCAGCCCCATTTGGATGGGTGCTGATTCAGCAGCAAGTGCCCAATCAAATTTTGCAGGCCCTGATGAAGTTGTCTGCAGATCCCATCATGATTTTGCTGATCATCAATTTGATTTTGCTTTTTTTAGGCATGTTTTTAGAAACAATTGCCATCATGATCATCACCTATCCGATACTCGCACCCGTCATCGTGGCCATCGGAATTGACCCCATCCATTTTGGTGTGATCATGGTGGTCAACATGATGATCGGATTGGTCACACCCCCTGTAGGACTTTGTTTGTTTGTGGTGTCGGGTATCGCGAAGGTGCCTATCGCTGACATTGTGGGAGAGCTTGCACCTTATTTATTGGCCATGGTTGTGGTGCTGGGACTGGTCACGTATGTGCCTGCTTTCTCCATGTGGTTGCCGCAATTGTTTGGTTTTGGCCTCATCAAATGACCTACCTGATTCAGCTTGATAAAACAATCGCCCATTTTTTGAAATGGACCGTCATTGCTTGTTTCTTTGGCCTGTTTTTACTTTTGGCTTTTGGCATTGTCCAAAGAAGTTTTCCAGCCATCAGCGTCTCGGGTTATGACGAGCTCATTGACCTTTTATTCGTTTGGCTTACGTTTGCGGGAACGGCTGCGCTGTGGCGCGAGGGTTCACTGTACAGGGTGGGTGCATTTGACAAAATTTGGAGTCCTGCCCTCAGGCGCTTGATTTCGATCGCCATCCATGTGGCAATGCTTTTTTTGCTTTGGATCTTGGTGTATTACGGCGCAGATTTTGGCTTCAACTCAGGCGAAACCACGCCCTATCTGCAAGCCAACAAAATTTACTGGTATGTGGCCATACCCTTGAATGCCTTGCTCATGAGCGTCTACAGCATCGCCGCCATTTTGCGAATTTGTCGAAATCCAGATTTCGTTGAGCATCAAGAAATCAGTACCTTAGGATAGGTGTCTACAACCATGAAAAGACTTGCCAATCAAGTAGCCATTGTGACCGGGGGTGCAGGCGGTATTGGTGCAGCCACCGCCAAACTTTTTTGTGAACATGGCGCCAAGGTGGCACTGGTCGACTTGCCAGATTCCCCCTTGGATGCTGTATCCAAATCTGTTCAAGAGGCCGTCCCTGGTGCTGAAGTCATTTGCATCCCTGTCAATCTTGCCCTCGAAGCTTCTGCAGCAGAAGTTGTCTCGCACGTTGTCTCGAAATGGGGCCAGCTTGACATCTTGGTCAACAACGCAGGCATGCGCTCTTATGAACCACTGGCCGACTCAACGGCTGATGTTTGGAATCAAATCATTGCTGTCAATTTGCTGAGTTATGTGTACATGGCCAGAGAGGCATTACCCAGTTTGCGAAAAAGTCAAGCTGGCAGCATTGTGAATGTGTCTTCAACACATGCATTCCATCCCAGGGTTGGCATGGGTCAATACGATGTGACAAAGGCTGGCATTGTTTCATTGACCAAAACATTGGCTTATGAAGAAGCGCAGCATCAAGTTCGTGTGAATGCCATTTGTCCTGGCGCCACACTCACGCCCTTTCACATCAAGCGTGCTGCAGAGGCGCGAAAGTCTGGCATTGAAATAGACCACCAGCGCTACGAACAAAACTTGCTCAAGCGCTGGGCAGACCCTTCCGAGATTGCGTACCCCATCCTTTGGTTGGCGTCATCAGAAGCTTCATTCATCACCGGCAGTTGCCTTATGGCGGATGCGGGCACGGTTGGTTAAAAATCAATCACCCCCCTCTAATGTTTGTGGAATGGCCGTGGGCTGCACCGGGTGACCGCACGCCGATTGCCCGCCAATTGCTCACCGCCAGGGTTGCACAGCACGATGTTTGGTGCACGCACCTGACCCCCACGCAGTCCACGCGGGCAGAGCAAAAACCCATCGTCCCGACCAGGTAAGGCCACGCTGAAGTGATGGCACACGCCCTCGCTCAGTCCCTCAGTGGCGGCAGCACGCAAGGCCAGCGCCAGAGCTGCGCGCAGCGGCAACAGGGCTTCAAAACTTTGATTGGACCTGTTCAGTGGTCTTGTTCACCCCACCATCGCCCACATCTCGAGCGGCGACACCCCAATCGCCCCCCTGCCCTGCGCCTGCGCCAGCAGCTCGCGGTCTTCGGTCACCAACAGGCGGGTGGTTTGGCTGCCCCGGTACACCTCGGATTGCAGGCTTTCCAAAATGCGGCCGTCGGCGCGGTCGCTGCCCTGCCCGCCAGAAAACCACACCCGCAGGTTATCGGTTTCGCTCCAGTGTTGGTCGTCGGGGCCGTCAAACCAGATATCTGCTTGCAGCAGCGGGTGCAGAGCGGCCAGGGTTTTGACGCGCTCTATCAGCAAGGCGCGGGCTTGGGCATTGGGGCCGGGGCCTGGTTTGAAGTAACTGGCCCCAATGAGGGGCTTGAGTTTGGGCAAAAGGTTGTGCCCGTCGATCAGCAAGCGGCAGGGCCGGGCGTGCAGCAGGCAGTCGGCCAGGTGCTGCGTGGGCGTGACGGGCGGAGGAGTGTCTTTGGGGTTGGGGTGGTGCTCGGCATAGATGGCCATGGCCTGGCGGTCCATCAGCGCATACGCTTGTTGGCACAGGGGCAGGCTCCAGGCTTCGGCCAGCATGGTGCGTTCGATCGCTTTTTTGTGGTTTTGCAGAGCGTCGATGTCGTGCAGGGTGTGCAGGGTCTGGGCCCATGCGCGCAGTTGAGGGGCTTGCGGTTGCAGGCTGGTTTGCTTCAGGCGGGCTTCGGTGGTGTCAATGTGGGTGGCCAGCGCCCGGATTTCTTCCACCAGCTGGGGCAAGGGGCGCAGGGCTTCTTGATGCGCGGTTTGCAGTGCGGCCAGCAGGCTGCGGGCTTGGGCCAGTTCTTCAGCCACTTGGGCACGGGTGCCGTAACGTTGGTCTTGTTGGGCCTGACGCGCTAACACTTGCCGGGCGCGTTCCAGCGCGTGGTGGCTGGCGGGCAAGCTGTGGGCCAAGCTTTCGCTGGGGGCCAACCAAGGGGCCAGTCGGTGCTGCAGTCCATCGGCAATGCCTTGCGCAATGCTGTTGCGCCACTGGCTTTGCAGGGCACCCAGCTCGCTGCCCAGGCCGTTGGCGCGGCTGGTTTGCCCCGCCAGGTCGGTGGCCAGTTTGGTGTTCAGGGTGTGCAGCTTGTCGCGTTCAGCGGCCAGGGCGTTGCGCTCTTTTTGGAGTTGGCGGTAAGGCGTGCTGGCCAAGATGTCGCGCTCTTGCTGCTCTTTGCTGAGGGCAGGCGCGGTGTGAGGCGCCGGTGCGCGCGGGGGGCGGGGTGCGGGCACTTGGTAGGGCTCGTCTTGCAGCACCGGGCGCAGGGTGTCCAGCAGTGGTTTAAAGCGTTCTTTGAAGCTGTCTGGCTCTTGATGCTTGGCTTTGACTGGTTCTTTGATGGGCTTGGCCAGTTCTTCGTGGGCCATTTTTCGAACGCTGTCTCGGCTGTCCAGCAACATGGCTGTGAGGATGGGCAAACGGCCAAAGTGTTCCACCAGCGCGGACAGGCCTTGCTCCAGGGCTTTGTCGCTGAGCACTTCCAGCAGCGGTTCAGACAAGGTGGCGGTGCGCAAGATGTCCAGAACGGGCGGCGGCGGGGTTTTGAGTTGCAGCTTGGCCTGCACGCGTTGGCGCAGCATTTCCACATGGGGTTTGTCTTGCTTGAGGCCTTTGAGCAAGTCCGGCATGAGGCGTGCACCCGAAATCAAAAGGGTGTCGGGCATGGCGTCGATGGCGGCTTTGCAAAACGCCAGCATCTCGTCGTCCAGCGGGTAGTCGTCAAGGGTCATGGGGGTATGGCGTCAGTGCGGGGTGCGCGCATTGTGGCGGCAAAAGCAGCATGTTGCCTTGCCCTTGGCTCTCAGGGTGATCCTGAGGGCTGTGCAGATGCACAGTCCTGAGTCTTGGCGCTGCTGGTGAGCCCCAAGACGTGCCTGCCTTGCCCAGAGACGAGATGGCCCATCAGCGCTTGGAGGGCGTGGCCTTGGCTAGGCGGCAGAGCAGTTGCGCCCAGTGGCCCAACACGCTGACCATGCCGCTGTCCAGCCGTCTGGCAGCCAAGTCCGAGGGGGGCTTACTCAGTCGATAAAACAACTGTGAACGAATCCATCATGCCGACCTTCTTGCCCAAGAAGGTGAGCGAGAGCAAGGGCAAGACGCGGGTGTAAGGACCCTGCCCCGGCGTCATGCCCAGCGATGCAAGCCCAGGGTCATGCGCGGCCGGTTATTTGTGCACCAGAGCCGACCGACAGCATTTCAAGCCGGTTCAAAGCGCCCAAGGCTTGAACAGCTTTGCGCGTCGCACTGGGCACATTGCCGCCACTGACGCGCAAATAATGGAGCGCCATGGCCAAGGCGTTTTCGGCTTCTTGATGCATGGCCAAAGTGAAGTGATCTTGCGGCACACCGCCCGCTGTGGTGCCCAGGACTTGCGGTGTGAAATGGGTTGCTGAGGTCATGGCTTGGTGCTCCAGTTGGAAGATGTTGGTTCGCATGGTCAGAATTTATCAGCCTCAAAGTTATTTTTGTTACTTTAATTACTATAAATTGCAACAAATTGATAACAAGAAACACCCTATCCAAGCGTCCAAGCAGCCCTCCAAGGCGTGCACAAAAGCCCGTCAGTCACACCGTGCCCATGGCCACGGCGTGACAGACTCAGTCTTCGGTGTCAGGCGGCAAGCCATCGCCCACCACTGCTGGGACGATTGGCTCAGAAACCACTGCGCGCAAGGTTTCACGCAACATTTTCTTTTCAGGCAGGCTCAAGGCCCTTGCCAAACGGTGGCGCATGCGCAGCAACAATTGGCGGTCGACCTCCTGCGGAATGCCGCGGCTGACCATCAAGGCTTCTTTCAAATCTTCGCGCAGGTCCTCGGGTTCGTCGGCCCACCATGCAGTAATGACTTCATGCATGGATTTGCGCAGTTCGTCCACATCTTCCAAAGCCAGACCCATGCCAGCGGGCATCTTGCCCTGCAGCATCTCGGCCAGCGCCTGCGAGTTGACCACCACACGGCGGTCGGCTTGGGCCAACAACCTGGCCCAACCCGGATCGGTGCGCACCATTTGGGGCATGTTCCGGGCCGACTCGTCGGCCAACAAATGCACGCTCACACCGCTCAGCTGGGCTTCATCAATGGTGGCCAAAAAGCGTTCGTCGTCACTGGCTACCAGCACATGGTCACAGGCATGGTGCTCGGCGAGTTGTTTGAGGTCATGACCCAAAGACCGAAGCAAGGAAGCGCCGCCATCGGCGTCGTGGGCTTGCACCAGACGAACGATTTGGTCATCAATCACCAGGCCATCGGAGCGGTCGCTGTACCAATAAATCCGTTTCAAATCAACGTCCAGGGCCGACTGCGAAAGCGCCTGAGACAACAAACTGAGCAGCCCTTGGCGGTTGACCGTCTCTCCTGTCGAGCCCATGGCACCTTGCTGTGCCATCCAGATCAAAAAGCGCCCATCAATCAGCGCCATGCAAGTGCCGCTGCGGTGTTCGCCAAAGCGGCGCTCAGGACGGGAATCGTGGGAAAAATAATCGCGTTTCATGGCATTGACCTACTTGAATAACAAAAATAAAGCCGCTAAAGAACGCGGCTGGTACATTCTAAAGCTTTACCTCCAACGCCTTGGACCGATGACCTTACCGGGTGGCATGCCTCACTTCTGCGCGCGGGTGTGCCGCGTGTGCGCGCCAACTTGTTGGGCTCGGTTATAAATTACCCCTGTGTCTAAATCTTTGAACTTTGACCCCCGCGATGTCCCCGTTTGGCGAGTGGACCACGACATGCCTGCAGTACCGCCTGGCCAGTTGCATCCCGATGCCTTGAGGGCACGATTTGGTCAAGACCTGGCCTGGCGGCCCGAAGTGGAGCGTGAACCGTCTTTTTCCAGCCGAACACCCGCCAAAGCGGCCGTGCTCATTCCGATCGTGATGCGCGGCCGTGCTGCAGCAGAGCCCACCATCTTGTTGACGCGCCGCGCTGCACACATGTCCACACACTCGGGGCAAATTGCCTTTCCCGGTGGCAAAGTGGACCCGGAGGATGCCAATATGCAAGCGACTGCGCTGCGAGAAGCGCAAGAAGAAGTCGGTCTGCACCCTCGCCATGTTCAGGTTTTGGGTGAATTGCCCCTGTATGTCACCGGGACCGCGTTTTGGGTGACGCCTGTGGTGGCCTTGGTCACACCGGATTTTGACCTGACGCCCAACCTGGATGAGGTCGACGATGTGTTTGAGGTTCCTTTGTCTTTTTTGATGAACCCAGCGCACCACAGACGCCACAACGTGGACTGGCAAGGCACCCAGAGACAATGGTTTTCAATGCCCTACAACGAACACAAACAATCACCCGGTGGGGAAGTACAAATTCACGAACGGTACATTTGGGGCGCAACAGCCGCCATGTTGCGTAATTTCTACCGTTTTTTGGCCGCCAACCCGAACGCGTGAGGACACCATGAGTTTTTTTGCCATTTTGCTGGCCTTGGTGCTGGAGCAAGCACGTCCTTTGAAGTCCCACAACCTGGTGTTCGCCTCGGTGGCGCGGTGGACCGCCTGGGTCGCACGCACCTTCGATGCGGGCACACGACACCAAGCCTGGATCACCTGGGGGATTGCGGTGATTGGACCTGCTTTGTTGAGCATGCTGGTTCATTGGGGGCTCGAATTCGGCCTGGGTTGGCTGTTTGCCGTCTTCTGGAACGTGGCTTTGCTCTATCTCACCTTGGGTTTTCGGCAGTTCAGCCATCACTTCACGGGCATTCGCGAAGCCCTGGAAAACGGCGAAGAAAACAAGGCCCGCGAACTGCTGGCCGAATGGCAGCAAGTCCAGGTGGGTCAAATTCCGCGCAGCGAAGTTGTAAGACATGTCATCGAATACTCCATGATCGCCGCGCATCGGCATGTGTTTGGCGTGTTCTTTTGGTACGTCGTGTTGTCCATCATTGGCTTGGGGCCGGTCGGTGCGGTGGTTTACCGCTTGACCGAGTTTGTGCAACGCAAATGGCCAGCATCGTCCAACCCCAACACCCTGTCCAGCAGCGTTTTGTGCGCTGTGGCTGCTCGTGCATGGGTGGCCATGGATTGGTTACCCTCGCGCATGACAGCGCTGGGCTTTGCCATTGTGGGCAGTTTTGAAGAGGCCATGGATGGATGGCGAAACCACGCGCAAAACTTCCCCGAAGACAACGATGGTGTGATTTTGGCGGCCACTGCCGGGGCCATCAATATCCGACTCGGGGGCGCATCGCTTGCATCGAGTGATGACGCAGGCTCCACCGCTTCGGACAGCAGCAGCACGCCCGGTCGATCACCCGAGATCGCTCACTTTGCCCAAGTGGTGGGCCTGGTTTGGCGCACGGTGATCATGTGGTTGGTCTTGGTGGCCTTGCTGACCATGGCGAATTTGGTGGGCTGAACCCGACGCAGGCGCGTCGCAGCGCCTTGCCTCTCACCAGCGCTGCTGGCTCAATTCTTCAAACAACTGCGCGTAAATGCGGTGACGCCGCACGCTGATGGTGCCGGGATGTTGCTCGGTTTCAACTTGCGCCAACACCGCGCAACCGGGCTCGTGCAAATGCGTGCAGTTGTAGAACTTGCAGCCCCCCAAATGCTTTCGCAAATCGGGCATGCAATCGGGCAGGCGGGTGGGCTCGATGTGGTGCAGACCAAACTCTTGGAAGCCGGGGGAATCGATCAAGGCGGTTCTGGCCGGATCGGTGTCATGGCCAGCATCGAGTGCGGGCACCCAGTACCAACGCGTACTGGTCGTGGTGTGCTTGCCCGAGTTGAGCGCCAACGAAATTTCACCCGTCTCGACCAGAGCGCCTGGCACCAATCGGTTGATCAGTGTGCTTTTGCCACTGCCCGACGGCCCCAGCACCAAAGTGGTCAGACCTTGGATCTGGGCACACAAAGCGGTCACACCGTCATCCGCTACCGGGCTGCGCGGGCTCAGGCTGATGGGCATGACGCTGTAGCCCATGGCGCGGTAAGGAGCCAGTCGCTCCCAGGCTTGGGCAAAGGGCTGCGCCAGATCGCTTTTATTGAGCGCGATGATGGGCGTGATGCGTTCCGCCTCAGCAGCCACCAAGGCGCGTGACAATTGGCTTTCTGAATACTCGGGGTCGGCCGCAATCAAAATCAGAACCCGATCCAAGTTGGCTGCGAACGATTTGGTGCGGATTTCGTCTTGCCTGTAAAACAGGTTGCGGCGCTCCTGCAGCTTTTCGATGCTGCCCTCGTCGCCAGCAATTTGCCACAGCACCTGGTCGCCCACCACCACCTGGTTTTTCTTGCCCCGGGGGTGACAAATCAAGCGTCGGCCCTCGGGGGTCTCCACCAAACAATGTCGTCCGTAGGTCGCCACCACCAGGCCCGGCTCCAGATCCTTGACCAAGGGCAAGGCCGGGCGCGCTTTGGGTTTATTCATGCCGATTCATGCCGGGAACAAGGCATCGGTCTGGGTCGCGGCCTCAAAGTCCAGTCGGCTCAAGCCGCGCACATCGTGCGTGTTCCAGCGCACCACACAACGTTTGTAGGTCAGCACTACTTCAGGGTGGTGCTTGAGCTTTTCAGACAACCAGCCCACGCTGTTGACGAAGAGCAAAGCGTGTGTGTGTTGCTCGAAAGTGAAGGTTTTTTCGATGGCGACATTTTCACCATCCCCCGTCAAACCCCAGCCAACAATCTGGCTCAGCGCCATGATCACCTCGGTGGGCTTGAGGGTGCGAACTTCTTGTGTGCTCATGCGGTTTTCATCCTCAGCAAACGCTCGCTGGCCGGTGGGTGCGAGTAATAGAACTTAACGTACCAAGGGTCGGGTGTGAGGGTGGATGCATTGTCCTGATAAAGCTTCAGCAAAGCCGAGGACAAGTCTGCGCCCGGGGTTTGCGACACGGCATAGGCATCGGCCTCGAACTCTTGCTGGCGTGAGCGCCAGGACGAGACGGGTGCAAAAAACAGTGTGAACACGGGCGTGACCAGCATGAATATGACCAGCGCCAGCGCATCGTTGCTGCCCGTCAAGTTGGGCGAGACACCCAGGCCCGTGTAAAACCAGACCTGCTGCGCCAACCAGCCCAGCAGCGCCAGACCCGCCAAGGTCATGGCGAAGCTGGTCGCCATCATTTTGACGATGTGCTTGTGCTTGAAGTGTCCCAACTCATGGGCCAGCACCGCTTCCATTTCGGCAGGGCTCAGTTGCTTGAGCAAGGTGTCAAAAAACACCACGCGCTTGCTCGCCCCAAAGCCTGTGAAAAAAGCATTGGAATGCGCCGAACGGCGGCTGCCGTCCATCACAAAAAAACCTTTAGCGGTGAAGCCTGCACGTTGCATCAGGCCCTGCACACGGGCCTTGAGCGACTCGTCTTCCAAAGGCGTGAATTTGTTGAACAGCGGCATGATCACGTTGGGGGCAATGGCCATCAAAAACAATTGCCAGCCCACCAAGACGCCCCAGGCCCACAGCCACCACCACGCGCCACCGGCTTGCATGAGCCACAGCACCACCCACAGCAGGGGCAAGCCCAGAACCAAACCCAGCACCAGGCCCTTGGCCATGTCCCCCAGCCACAAAGCCGGTGTGATCTTGTTGAAACCAAAGCGCTGCTCCACGCCAAAGGTTTGCATCAGCGACAAAGGCAGCCCGATGAGCCCCCCCACCAATGTAAAACCCAGCACCAGTGCGATTTGCTGCGGCATGCCGGGGCCCATCCATTCCATCAACACCTGGTTCAGCGCATCCAGGCCGCCCAGCAGTGTCCAGCCCAACAACACCGCGGCATCCAGGGCGATGTCAATTTGCGACAGACGCGCTTTGGCCAAGGTGTAATCGGCTGCTTTTTGGTGATCCGCCAAGCTCATGGTGTCGGCATAGGCTTGCGGCACCGCGCTGCGGTGGCGCGCCACATGCCTTACTTGGCGGGCGTTGAGCCAAAATTTAAGCGCCACATGCGCCAACAAGGCGAGCACCAGCGTCAATGTCAAAGTCATAGAAGGGTTCATCAGCGTATTGTAGGAGCGGCCCTGTCTGGCTGAACTTGTCAAGGGTTTGAGTCCACAGGGCCTGGCCAACAAAAAGGGATGCGCGCATGCCCCTGTTGGGCCGATGCAGCGAGCGCGCATCAGCGACAATCCGGACATGTCTGATGTGAACCCCCCCCCCCAAGAAGCGGCAGAGCTGCCCAAATCCGATCAAAACTTGGTCTGGATTGACTGCGAGATGACGGGTCTGGACCCCGAAAAAGAACGCTTGCTGGAGATCGCCGTGATCGTGACCGGGCCGCACCTCACGCCCCGCATTGAAGGGCCTGTGCTGGTGATTCACCAAAGCGACGAACTGCTCAAGCAAATGGACAAGTGGAACAAGGGCACCCACGGCAAAAGCGGCTTGATCGATAAGGTGAAAGCCTCCACCACCAGCGAGGCCGAAGCCGAAGAGCAGATCCTCACCTTCCTGAAAAAATACCTGCCCAAGAGCGCTTCTCCGCTGTGCGGCAACACCATCAGCCAAGACCGCCGTTTTCTGGTCAAGTTCATGCCCAAGCTGGAAGCGTTCTTCCATTACCGCAATTTGGATGTGAGCACGCTCAAAGAACTGTCACGCCGCTGGAAGCCCGAGGTGTATGCCAATTTCAAGAAGCAGCAAAAGCACACCGCCTTGGCCGATGTGCACGAATCCATCGACGAACTGGCGCATTACCGCGAACATTTCATTCGACTGTGATTTTTTCAGGGAAAACCCTAGCGATTTTTCCTTAACCGTGCAATAATCTAAGGCTTGCTGCATTTCAGGTGCGGCATTTCTTACATCTCCCTTCATGCCTTGACCCAAAGATAGGGTCACTCACAGCGGCCAGGCTCCACGCCCAGCGCCACTCGCGAGCACCGTTTGATGGTTGATGTTTTTTCAACCTTGCGGTGCTAAGACCCAAAGCAACAGTTTCCTGTTGGCGGTCGTTGTTCCGTGCGAGTTTTTATACACACATGACTGACACTTTGAACACAGTGCAGGACGACTTGTCGCCTGCCGAAATCACATCCATCGCCACAGAGTCCACGGCACAGAACGCCCCGACCAACCTGGCCACTGAAATCATGGTCGCTGCGGCGGCCGAAATCGCTCCTGAAGCATCACCCGAAGTCGATGCCGAAGTGACCGAAGAAGTCGAAGCCATCGCCGACGTGCCCAACGGCTTCGTTGAGCTGGGCCTGGCCCCCGAACTGGTGCAAGCAGTGGCCGATCTGGGCTACACCCAGCCTACCGCTGTTCAATTGCGCACCATCCCCTTGGCCTTGCCCAAGGCAGGCGGCTCCAAAGACGGCAAGTCCAATGGCTACACCGACATGATGGTCTCCAGCCAGACCGGCAGCGGCAAAACCGCTGCTTTCTTGCTGCCTGTGCTGCACACCCTGATCCAGCAAATGGCCGAGCAAGAAGCCGCCGAGCGCGCCGAATTCGAGCAAGCCTGCGCCGATGCCACCGCCAAGGGCGAACCCGCACCCAAGCGCGCCAAGCGCAAAGACCCTACTAACCCACGCAACTTCAAGGCCCCCGCCCCTGGCGCCCTGATCGTGTGCCCCACGCGTGAATTGGCCCAACAGGTGGCACAAGACGCCATCGAGTTGGTCAAGCACACACGCGGTCTGCGCGTCGCCAACGTGGTCGGCGGCATTCCTTACCAATTGCAAATTGCCAAGCTGCAAAACGCCAACTTGGTCGTGGCCACACCCGGCCGCTTGCTCGATCTGCAACGCTCCATGCAAATCAAGCTGGACCAGGTGCAGTTTTTGGTGGTGGACGAAGCCGACCGCATGCTCGACCTGGGCTTCTCAGACGACTTGGCCGACATCAACGAGCTGACCAGCCAACGCCGTCAGACCATGATGTTCAGCGCCACCTTCGCGCCACGCATTCAGCAACTGGCCATGCGCGTGATGCACGACGGCGGTTCTTCGGTGCAAAAAATCCAGATCGACAACCCCCAAGAAAAGCACAACAACATCAAGCAGGTGCTGTTCTGGGCCGACAACGCCCAACACAAGCGCCAGATGCTGGACCACTGGTTGCGTGACGCCACGATCGACCAGGCCATCGTGTTCTCCAGCACCCAAATCGAGTGCGACGGCTTGGCGGCTGACCTGCAGCAAGACGGCTTCTCGGCTGTGGCTCTGCACGGCGCTTTGAGCCAAGGCATGCGCAACCGCCGCCTGATGGCGCTGCGCAACGGTCAAGTCCAGATTTTGGTCGCTACCGACGTGGCCGCTCGCGGCATCGACGTGCCCACCATCACCCACGTCTTCAACTTCGGCTTGCCGATGAAGGCCGAGGATTACACCCACCGCATTGGCCGCACAGGCCGCGCTGGCCGCGACGGCTTGGCCGTGACCTTTGCCGAGATCCGTGACCGCCGCAAGATCGGTGACATCGAGTCCTACACACGCCAGCCTTTCAAGGCCGAAGTGATTCCCGGCCTGGAGCCCAAGGTGCGCATGCCCGAAGCCCGCAAGCCCATGGGCCGTGGCGGTGACCGTTTTGGCGGCGAGCGCAATTACGCCAATGCAGGCGGTGGTTTCCGTGGTGGCCGTCCCGCCTCGGGTGGCCGCGACAATGCTGGCGGTGGTTTTGACAACCGGGCCCCGCGTGGCAACTTCCGCGACGAGCAACCCCGTTTTGAGCAACGTGCCGAACCCCGTTTTGATCAGCGCAAAGAAGGTGTCCGTTTTGAAGCACCCCGTGGTGGTGATCGCTTTGAGCAACGCGCTGCACCCGCTCACCCTTGGGACAAGGGCGACAGCCGTTCTGCCCCACGTCAAGACGCTCGCCAAGATGGCCCACGTCAAGGTGGCCGCTGGGAAGAGCGTGGCGCTGACAACCGCAATGCAGCCCGGCCAGCCCCACGCGGCGCTGCGGGTGCCGGTGACAAGTTTGCACGCGGCCCCAAACAATTTGGCGCCAGCAACTTCAAACCCCACGCCGCAGGCGAAGGCCCTGCCAAGCGCGGTGGCACGCGCGTGTTGAAAATCACACGCGGTTGATGGATGGGGCGTTCTGACGCCAGTAGCGCTCAGGGCTCAATTTGGCCCTGAGTCGCACAATCTTCAAAGCCTTGTAGCCCATACAAGGCTTTTTTTTGGGCCGTGCACATTGTTGATGCAACCCTGCGAAGTTTGTTTTGTGGGAGCACCGCCCTCGGGGTGATTCTTGGTGGTCTGCGAAGCTGATCGCGACGGGGGCGTCGCTCCTACAGGAGGCTGCCTGCATTTTGTGGGAGCCCCGCCCTCGGGGCGATTCTTGGTGGTCTGCAAAGCTGATCGCGACGGGGGCCTCGCTCCTACAGGAGTCTGCCTGCATTTTGTGGGAGCCCCGCCCTCGGGGCGATGGCGCAAGGCATAAAAAAACCGCCCTGGGTGCAAATCCGGGCGGTTTTTTTGCAAGGCCGAAAAGGCTTTACGCTTTGACAGCAGGTGCTGCTTTGCGCTGTGGCAACTTTTCTTTGATACGTGCCGACTTGCCGCTGCGGTCACGCAGGTAGTACAGCTTGGCGCGGCGAACATCACCACGGCGCTTGACTTCGATGCTAGCGATCACAGGGCTGTAGGTTTGGAACGTACGCTCCACGCCTTCGCCGCTGGAGACCTTGCGCACAGTGAAGCCGCTGTTCAGACCACGGTTGCGCTTGGCGATCACAACACCTTCGTAAGCTTGGACACGCTTGCGCGCACCTTCCACCACGTTGACGCTGACGATCACGGTGTCGCCGGGGGAAAATTCAGGAATCACTTTACCCAAACGGGCAATTTCTTCCTGCTCAAGAGTTTGAATCAAATTCATTTTTGAACTCCGTCCGATCATGCCTCGCTACACAAGGGGCGTTCTGTGTTGTAAGGGCCATGCTTGTGCATGACTGAACCAGATCGCGGCGGGTAGAGGATCGAAAAGCCTTTGATTATAACTTTTTTACAAGCCCGAATGAAATCTTCAGAGTTTGCCGGGCATCAAAAAAGCTTCAGGCAGGCTTCATCTTGACGGCTGAGACGGCCCGCCAGACGGGCTTGCTCGATCAACTCAGGGCGGTGCAAGGCCGTCAGCCGCAGACTTTGCTCGCGCCTCCAGCGCGCGATGTGCGCATGGTGGCCCGACATCAATTCGGACGGCACAGCATGACCCTGCCAAACTTCGGGGCGGGTGTAGTGGGGACTGTCCAACAAACCATCAAGCGCCGGGTTGAAACTGTCCAATTGGTGGCTGCCCTCGTCGTTCAACACGCCCTGTTGCAAACGGGCCACCGCGTCCAGCAAGGCCAAGGCGGCGATTTCACCGCCCGAGAGCACAAAGTCGCCCAGACTGATTTGATGGTCCACATACTGGTCGATAAAGCGTTGGTCCACGCCTTCGTAACGGCCGCACAACAGCACAGCACCCGCGCTGCCAGACCAATGCGTGACAGCGGTGTGGTTCAGCGCCCGCCCAATCGGTGAAAACAACACCAAAGGCGCAGGCGGCGCTTCTTGACGCTCGGCGCGAATGGCGCTGAGGCACTTGAACAAGGGTTCGGCCAGCATGACCATGCCAGGGCCACCGCCAAACGAGCGGTCGTCCACACGGCGGTAGTTGCCCTCTGCATGGTCACGGGGATTCCACAATCGCACATCCACCAAGCCGCCTTCAAAAGCGCGGCGCGTGATGCCACTGGTCAGCAGCGGCGCAAACAACTCGGGAAACAGGGTGATGATGTCAAAGCGCATGGGGATGGCCCTCCACGGCCGGGGCGACTCAGTAGTCGGGCTGCCAGTCGACCGTGATGCGCTTGCCTGGCAAGTCAACGCCGTCGATGAAAGCCGCCACAAACGGGATCATGCGCTCGACAGGCTTACCGCCTTCGGCTTCGGCAGCGGCTTCGATGACCAGAACGGTTTGCGGTCCGGTGGACATGAGGTCGCGCACCTGGCCCAGATCCACACCTTCGCGGTTGAACACCTGAAGGCCCATCAGATCAACCCAGTAATACTCGCCATCGGCAGCGGCAGGGAAGCTTGCGCGTGACACATAAATTCGGCCACCGCGCAAGGATTCGGACGCGTTGCGATCATCAATGCCTTGGGCACGCGCCACCACGGTATCGGAATGGTCTTTGACTTCGAGGATATTGAGCAGCAAAGGCTCGCGCCAAGTCTGTTGAGCAGAGGGGGCAGCCTCTTGGCCAAGCTGGGGTTTCATGGGCCGATCGGGCGGCAAGAGAAACCAGCTTTTGGCAGAAAAAAGCGCCTCGGGCGAGGCGCTGTGGGGCAAGACCTTGAACCAGCCTTTGATGCCCCATGCATCGGTGATGCGCCCAATTTCGATGGCATCAGCCGGCAATGCGGCTGTTTCCAAAGGCGGGCGCATGACCTGTGCGAACCGATCAGGCGGCAGCTTTGCCGGCTTGACGGATCAGGCGTTCCACGGTGGGGGAAGCCTGGGCGCCAACGCCTTGCCAGTAGGTCAGGCGATCTTGAGCAATGCGCAGACCTTCTTCGCCGCCTTTGGCTGTGGGGTTGTAAAAACCGATACGCTCGAGGAAACGACCATCGCGACGCACGCGTTTGTCGGCGACAACGATGTTAAAGAAAGGACGTGCTTTAGAGCCGCCGCGGTTCAGACGAATAACAACCATGATTTATCCTTGGGTGGTTGGGTTTCTCCGGAACAAATGCCGGGAAGCCCGTTTCCTTTCAGCGTTTGAGACACGCAACTGGCCACCCGGCCAGTGACACACTGATTAGCCCACTATTGTACAACGCCAGCTTTGTCTTGCCATTCATATGACACAGCCGCATTGCAGTTGTTGCCTCATCGGGGTACTCAAGTCCTGCGGATGAAAGTTCAGGCCTTGGCTCGATTCCGTGACGATGGAAAAGCCTTTGCGCGCTGACGTCAGCAAGGCTCGTCAATAATCAGCGCCATGAAAAACAAAACACTGGCCACTTGGTTGACTTTTTTTACCGGCCCCTTGGGGCTGCACCGCTTTTACCTTTTTGGTTTCACCGACATGCTGGGCTGGTTGCTGCCCATACCCACCGCTTTGGGGTTATACGGTCTTGAGCGAGTGCAGCAGTTTGGTCAGGACGACACCCTCAGTTGGATGCTGATTCCTTTGCTGGGGTTCACCGTATCGGGCTGCGCTTTGAACGCCATTGTTTACGGCCTCACTTCTGCTGAAAAATGGAATGCCAAATTCAACCCCACAAGCGAAGAACTCAATCCGGCTGGCCGCACCCATTGGGGCACGATCATTGGCGTCGCGGTGGCATTGCTGATGGGCACCACCGTGTTGATGTCCAGCTTGGTGTTCAGCTTTCAGCGGTATTTTGAATACCAAATAGAAGCGGCTCGTCTGATCAGCCAGTAAAAAACCGACCGATGAATGTCATCCGATCGGCCTTCACAAGTCAAATGGATGAAAGCTTGAATTTGCGCTCAGTCGAATAAGACAATGAAGGTGGTCGGGATCAGGCAGTTGGCCGTCACCGCCAGCATGCTTTCAAACAAGGCCATGCCCCAATTCAACAAGGCTGCAGCTTATCAGGGGGCTGAGACCTCATTGCGCCAGGTTTCTGCCAAACAAAGACCCTGAACAGGCAGCAAAACGGCCAGAGCAAAAGGGTCTGCTAAAACGCAAGCGAGTGGGCAAGAAAAGTCATGACCACGGCTCAGCCACACGTTCAATGGGCTGGTCCGCCACTCGGGCGAGATCATCAGGCCCCGCACGCTGCGGACACACATCGGCCAAGGGGTACAGCACAAATGCCCGCTCGCGCCAGCGCGGGTGGGGCAGCGTCAAGCGGGGGCTTTGCATGCAGCCGTCGCCGTAAAACAGCAGGTCCAGATCCAGGCTGCGTGGTGCGTTCACATACGGGCGCAAACGGCCCGCTTGGTGCTCAATGGCTTGCAAAGCGTCCAGTACACCGGGCGCCGTCAAGTGCGTGTCGATGCGGGCCACCGCGTTGATGAAGTCGGGCCCCTGGGCTTCATGGGGCGCTGAGCGGTAAAGCGCGGAACGGTCTGTGACTTGAATCTCAGGCCAACAGGCCAGCGACTCAAAGGCCTGAAGCACCGCCGAGCGGGCATCGCCCAAATTGGCACCCAAGGCCACATAAGCGGTGACGGGGTTTCGCAACATTGCACTTTTCCGCTCTGGTCCAAGACTCAAGTGGCTGCGCCGCCATCGCCCGCCTGATCGCCCGCAGCACCGGGATTGCGGCGGCGGCGGCGGCGTTTTTTGGGGGCAGCATCGTCACCACTGTCAGCCTCCGCTGCAGGTCGGCTTTCGACTTGCGGGGCTGCGCCTTCAGGTCGGGGTGCCCGGCGCACGCGGGGCTTGGCCGCTTGTGAGGCCTGTTGCTCGGCCTTGACCGCCTGCAGCAGGTCTTCACGCTCTGAATCGCTGGCCATGTTGAACTCTTGCCACCAGTCGGCCAGGCGGACATCCACTTCTTCAATGTCCGCTCGCAGACGCAAAAAGTCAAAGCCTGCGCGAAAGCGTGGCTGCTCGACCAAGCCAAAGGGGGCACTGCCCACCCGTTTTTCAAAGCGCGGCTGCATCATCCAAATTTCACGCATGTCAGCGGCCAGCTTGCCGCGCCCAGACACATCGCCAATGCGGGCCTCAAACACCTCGTCAATTGCGTCCTGCAAAGCCGGGTGCGGGTGCTCCCTGCGGGCCAGTCGGGCGGCCCAGGCATCTCGCACATCGGCCCACAACACGCAAGCGAGCAAAAAGCTGGGGGCCACCGGTTTGCCCTCGCCCACGCGGCGGTCGGTGTCAGCCAAGGCCACTTGCACAAAGGCGCTGTCTGCCCGCTCCACCACCACATCCAGCAAGGGATAAATACCGGTGGCCAGCCCCAAACCTCTGAGTTGCTCAATCGAGGCCAGTGCATGGCCTGTCTGCAACAACTTCAACATCTCATCGAACAAACGGCTCTGAGGCACATCGGCCAACAAAGCACTGGCCTGAACCAGCGGTTTGGCGGTTTTGGCCTCGAGTTTGAATGCCAACGGGCTGAGCTTGGCCGCAAAGCGCACGGCGCGGATGATGCGCACCGGGTCTTCGCGGTAACGCGCCACCGGGTCGCCAATCATGCGCAGCACCCGTTTTTTGGAATCCTGAATGCCCCCGTGGTAGTCCACCACGATTTGCGACTCCGGGTCGTAATACATGGCATTGACAGTGAAGTCACGGCGTGTGGCGTCTTCGTCTTGTGGCCCCCAGACGTTGTCGCGCAGCACACGACCCGATGAATCCACGGCGTGTTGCATGCCTTCGAGTTGGCGTTTGCTGGTGCGCTCATTGCCCTTGACTTGCTCGGCCGCCGCGTTGTCCAGGTGGGCTCGGAAGGTCGACACTTCGATCACCTCGTTGTCGCGCCCCCGGCCATACACCACATGCACGATGCGAAAACGACGACCGATGATGAAAGCACGGCGAAACAAACTCTTGACCTGTTCGGGTGTGGCGTTGGTGGCCACATCAAAATCTTTGGGACGCAGGCCCAGCAGCAGGTCACGCACGGCACCACCGACCACATAGGCCTCAAATCCAGCTTGTTGCAAGGTGTGCGTGACGTTGATGGCGCGTTCGTCCACCAAGCTGGGATCGATGCCATGCACCGAAGCAGGCACCTCGGTGCGGCGGCCAAAATGGGGCTTGTTGCTTTTGGACGCTTTGCCCATCAGTTTGTCGATGAATTGTTTGATCATTCTTGAAAGAGTTCGAGGATGCGCCAGCCACGCTCTGTGGCCAGTTGACGCAACCGAGCGTCAGGGTTCGTTGCCACCGGATGGTGGGCTTTTTCCAGAAGCGGCAAGTCGTTCATGGAGTCTGAATAGAACGTGATCTCCACATCACCCCAACTCAGTGCTTGCTGGTTCAGCCACTGGGCTACCCGAGTCACTTTACCGTCACGAAAAGACGGTGTACCGCGAATTTCGCCCGTGATCCAGCCGCTGGCATCGCGTTCGAGGTCGACTGCAATCAACTCGCTCACCCCGAAGGCCTGGGCAATTGGGCGGGTCACAAACTCGTTGGTGGCGGTCACGATCACCACCGTGTCACCGGCATGTTGGTGCGATCGTACCAGCGCCAGCGCCTCGGGCGTGATGCGCGGGCGGATCACTTCATCCATGTAGCGGGCATGGGCGTGGGCCGACAAAGTGGCTCCTTTTTCTCGAGCGGCGCGGGTTGCAAATCGCACGTATTCGTGAATGTCGAGTGTGCCCGCTTGGTAATGCGCATAAAACTCGTCGTTGCGTTGGTTGAACGCCACCGGGTCATTCCAGCCCAACTCGGTCGTGAACACGCCCCAGCTGTGGTCAGAGTCCAGCGGCAACAAAGTGTGGTCCAGGTCAAACAGCGCAAGTTTCATTCGTTCTCCAGCATCGCGCGCACCAAGGGGATGGTCAGGGCGCGTTGGGTTTGCAAGGCGTAATGGTCCAAGTGGTCGAGCAATTGCATCAAGCTGCCCAGATCACGCGAAAAGCGCTTGAGCATGTAAGACACGACTTCATCACTCAGCAACAATCCCCGGCTGTCGGCCTCTTGGCGCAGCACAGCACGGCGCTCAGGCTCGCCCAGCACCTGCAGCGCTTCAATGTGTCCCCAGCCCAGGCGGCTGCGCAAGTCGTCACGCAGCTTCAGATCGGCCGGCGGCACAGCCCCCGCAGCCAAAACCCAACGCGGCGAGCCGCTGCGGGGCGTCAAAGCATTGACAAACCAGTTGAAGGCGGTGTGTTGCTGCTCGGCGTTGTACAGGTTCACATCGTCCATCAACACGGCGGTCCAATCGTCGTTGAACTCGGGCGGGTCCATGGTGTGCGCATCGAGCCAACCCACCTGCGCGCCCTGCTCTTGCAAAACATGGTGCACGGCATGCAACAAATGGGTTTTGCCCGAACCACTCTCACCCCATAAATAGCTGGGCACCGGTGAACGACTGGCCGAAGCCGTCCATAAACGCAAGTGGCTCAGAGCGGCCGCATTGGACCCGGCAAAAAAATTGTCCAGCGTCGGTGTTGACGCCAAACCGATGTCCAAAGCCAATTGCTTCATTCTCTGTCCGACCCTTGTTCGGTCAAGCCAGAACCGCTCTTTTGGTAAAGATCACTGTTCAGATACAGAAGGCGCAAACGGCGCAGGGCCACCAACAACACGGCGCTGGCAGGCAAAGCGATCAACACCCCCACAAACCCCATGACCTGACCAAATGCCATCAAAGCCAAAATAACAGCCAAGGGGTGCAAGCCAATGCGTTCACCCACCAATCTGGGCGTGAGGACAAAACTCTCCAGCAATTGCCCCAAACCAAAAACCACAGCCACCATCAACACCGCCTCGGCCGGTGTGAACTGGAGCAAACCGGCCAGCAAAGCCAGCAACAAACCCAAGCCAAAGCCCAAATACGGCACAAACACGGCCAAGCCAGTGAACACCCCAATGGGCAAGGCCAATTCAAGACCAAACAAACTCAGACCCACCGCATAAAAAAGAGCCAAGGCCAGCATCACCAGCAATTGCCCCCTTAAATACTCACCCAAGACCAAATCACTGTCGTGCATGAAACTGTCAAAGCCGCTGCGCCAAGCCGGTGGCACCAATTCCAGCAACATGTTGATCAAACGGGTCCAGTCATTGAGCATGTAAAAGAGCGCTACCGGAACCAAAACCACATAACCCAAAAAAGCCAAAGCTGCGCTGCCGCCCAGTTTGAGCGAGGACATGAGCGGAGCCCACCAGTCCTCGCGGTTGGCGCTGAGGTAGGCTATCAATTGAGATTTCAAGTCTCGCAAATCAAGCGACACACTCAAGCCCAACTGAGCCAACAAGGGGTTGATGAACTCAACCAGACGGTCCAGCAACAAGGGCAGTTGCTGCTGAAGCAAAGGCCATTCGCGCACCAAAATAGGCACCAGCATGAGCAATACACCCAAAACCAGCAGGATGGCCAGGAACTCCACCACCACCACCGTCAAAGCACTGGGCAAACGCCCTCGGGTGAGCTTGTCCAGACGGAGCACCAAAGGGTGCAAAACATAAGCCATCACCCCCGCCACCACAAAGGGCGCCAAAACAGGAGCGAGCAGCCAGAAAACAAAGGCAGCGACCAAAGACACACCAAGCCATGCGGCCAAACGGGTCATTAAAAAAGGCAGAGGTGCTTGCAAGTGAGTCTCAACATTTGCGGTGAGTGACCGCCAGTGGTCAGGGTCAACCCTTAAAATAAGTTTTCATTTTAGTCTGCCAGCCCGTTTATTGGCCCTTCGTTATCCAATTACCCACCCCTTCGGGTCAAAACCATGAGTCAAACTCCTCTTTCCTACAAAGACGCCGGCGTCGACATTGTTGCGGGCGACGCGCTGGTCGAGCGCATCAAGCCTCTGGCCAAAAAAACCATGCGTGAAGGCGTGCTGGCGGGCATCGGCGGTTTTGGAGCGCTGTTTGAAGTGCCCAAGCGCTACAAAGAACCCGTGCTCGTCAGTGGCACCGACGGCGTGGGCACCAAGCTCAAGTTGGCGTTTGAATGGAATATGCACGACACCGTGGGCATCGACTTGGTGGCCATGAGCGTGAACGACGTGCTGGTGCAAGGTGCCGAACCCCTGTTCTTTCTGGACTACTTTGCCTGCGGCAAGTTGGATGTGGACACGGCAGCGGCTGTGATCGGCGGCATCGCCAAAGGCTGCGAGCTGTCTGGCTGCGCACTGATCGGTGGAGAAACCGCCGAGATGCCCGGCATGTACCCCGCTGGCGAATATGACCTGGCCGGTTTTGCCGTCGGCGCCGTCGAAAAATCCAAAATCCTCACAGGACAAAATATCCAAGCAGGTGACGTGGTGCTGGGCCTGGCTTCGAGCGGCGTGCACTCCAACGGCTTTTCACTGGTGCGCAAATGCATCGAACGCGCAGGTGCCAACGCCCCCGACACGCTCGACGGCAAGCCCTTCAAACAAGCCCTGATGGCGCCCACCCGCCTGTACGTGCTCAATGTGTTGGCCGCTTTGGCAGCACACCCCATCAAGGCTTTGGCCCACATCACTGGCGGCGGCCTGCTTGAGAACATTCCCCGCGTGCTGCCCGAAGGTCTGGCCGCCCACCTGCAAAAAGGCAGCTGGCCGCAGACCGAATTGTTTGCATGGCTTCAAACGACCGCTGGCATTGACGACACCGAAATGAACCGCACCTTCAACAACGGCATCGGCATGGTGGTGGTCATAGAAGCGGCTCAAGCCGAGGCCTGCGCGCAGACCCTGCGTGCTGCAGGGGAACAAGTGTTCACCATTGGCCGCATTGCAGCCCAAGGCGACAGTGAGCAGGTGCTGGTGGCCTGAACATAGCCGACTTGTGTGAAGAACTTGGGCCCTGTTCAGGGTCTCAGGTTCTCACTTTTTGGCCCCTCAGAACACGAATCAAAGTTCCGACAGCTCGCTCACGCGGTTTCTCAAGGCCACGGTGTCAGGCCCCAAGGGCACGGCCTCCAGATAAAGCCTCAAGTCCTGCAAAGCCTCGTGAACATGGCCCAACTCGGCATGCACCAAGCCCCGGTCGCGTCGCTCGCTCCAAAATTCTGGCAACAAAACCACCAAACGGTCCATCACCTGGAGCATGCGGGGCCAGTCTTCTTGCGCCCTGAAAATTTCTTTCAAGTTGCGCAGCATTCGCGCCAAAATGTCACGTTCCGGGCAGGCTTGCAAATAAAGCCCCAAGGGCGTCTCGCCCTCGTCCAAGTCCGCCGCTACCGAACTGTCAGCCGGGCTTCGGTAGGGGCTCAAGCGTTCGGACAAGTTGTCCAAGCCCAAAGATTTGCCCGTGAGCGGGTCCAGCACCACCAAACCACCTTGCAGGCTGACTTTGACCAAAAAGTGACCGGGAAACGAAATGCCCTTCGCTTGCAAACCCAGGGTCTGGGCCAATTCCAGCCAGACAATCGCCAACGAAATGGGGATACCTCGGCGCGTTCGAAGGACATCGTTCAGGTAGCTGTTTTCTGGCGCGTAATAGTCATTGGCATTGCCCCCAAAGCCCAAGTCTTGGTAAAAAACCTGGGTCAAAATCGCCAACTGGGTCAAGTCATCGGCGTCATCGGGCAAACGTGACTGAACCCGCCTGAGCAAGCGCTCCACATCGTCCAGCACCTGCTGCACATCCAAATTAGGCTCTTCGTCCTGAGCCAAACTGGCCGCAGCCTCCAGCAAAGGAAAATGCTCATCGCTTTGCACCAGACTGGCAAAGTAGCTGAGCGGGGTGGGCGGGGATAAATTCAAAAGCATGTCAACTCCGAGCGCCAGTCACCGTTTGAGAAAGGCCTTGAGACGCACACCTGTGGCCCACAAGACACCAAAATAAAGAAATGCCGAGCACAGCAAAATGGCCAACATCCAAGCGATGCGCAGCCAAGCTTCTTGGCGCATGGCCACCCAAGGCAAGTGATGGGCCGCAAAAGCCAGCAGTGCACAGAGCAAGCTTGTCGCCAGCAACACCTGCAAGGCAAAACGCCACCATCCTGGTTGCGGTTTGTAACTGCCTCGTCGCAGCAAACCCAGCAGCAACCACAAGGCGTTGACCAATGCCCCCAAGCCAATGGACAGCGCCAGACCGGCGTGGGCCAGATAGGGCACCAACACCACATTCAAAATTTGGGTGAGCACCAGCACCACCACGGCAATGCGCACGGGTGTGCGGATGTCCTGACTGGCGTAATAACCCGGAGCCAGCACCTTGATGGCCACCAGGCCCAGCAAGCCCACACCGTAGCCCGTCAGAGCCAAGGTGGTTTGTTGCACATCCTTGTCGGTGAACGCGCCGTAGTGGTAAAGCACCGACACCAGCGGCTGCGAAAACACCAGCAAGGCCGCCGCACAAGGCAATGCCAGCAGCAACACCAGACGCAAACCCCAGTCCAGCATGGCCGCATAACGATCGGCGTCGCCGGTGGCTTTGGCTGCGGCCAACTGGGGCATCAACACCACCCCCAGCGCCACGCCCAAAAGGGCGGTCGGAAACTCCATCAGGCGATCCGCATAAGTCAACCAACTCACACTGCCTGGGGCCAGATGCGAGGCAATCTGCGTGTTGATGAGCAAGGAAATCTGGGCCACCCCCACCCCCAACAAAGCTGGGGCCATGAGGCGCAAGATGTTCAAAGTGGCGGGGTTGGTCCACGCCCTCTTGATGGCAGACGGGCGAATGCCAATGCGGGGCAGCAAACCCAATCGGGCCAGGGCGGGTATTTGCACCGCCAGCTGCAAAAAGCCCCCCAGCATCACGCCCACGGGCATGGCATAAATGGCCTCTATGCCTTGGCGACTGAACCAAGGCGCCAGCAACCAAGCTGCGGCAATCACACTGACGTTGAGCAGCACAGGCGTGGCCGCAGGCACAGCAAAGCGCTTCCATGTGTTCAAGATACCCGCCGACAAAGCCACCATGGACATGAAAGCGATGTAGGGAAACATCCAGCGGGTCATGTTCACAGCCGCGTCGTAACCCCGTGCGTCTTGCTGCAGACCACTGGCCAAGGCCCAAACCAACCCAGGCGAAACCAAGACACCCAGCAAGGACAAAGCCAGCACCGACCAAGCCAAGGCCGTGGCCACACTGTCGATGGCTGCCTTTGTAGCGTCGTCACCGTGCTGAGCCCGCGTGGCAGCCAACACGGGCACAAAAGCCTGGCTGAATGCACCTTCTGCAAACAAGCGACGAAACAAATTGGGAATTCGAAAAGCCACATTGAAGGCATCGGTCAAGGCACTGGCCCCAAACATCGAAGCCATGAGCAACTCGCGCACCAATCCTGTGACCCGAGAAACCAAGGTCAACATCGACACAACGGAAGCAGATCGTAAAAGGCTCACAGTGGCAGAGTGTAGCGGCCTCTTGGCAGCGCAAAAGCAGTTATCCAAGCCCAATCAAGGGCAAATTTGTTGGGCTGGTCAGGGCGAGGCTCACACTGTGGGCATGACCGGTCTTCATGTCTGGGCCGAAAATGCTACCAAGCTCAAAAGAGCATCTGCTAGAATGTTGGGTTCGCTTGACAACATCCTCAGACATTGAAAGAACACAAATATGGCATCCGCTAAACCCAAAAAGAAAAATCCCCGTCTTGCATCAGGCCGCAAACGCGTTCGTCAAGACGTCAAAATCAACGCTGCGAACTCTTCGCTGCGCTCCAAGTACCGCACTGCTGTGAAAAACGTCGAAAAAGCCGTTGTCGCAGGCGACAAGACCAAAGCCACCGAATTGTTTGCCAAAATGCAAGCCGTGGTGGACATCATTGCCGACAAGGGCATCTTCCACAAAAACAAGGCTGCTCGCGACAAGAGCCGCCTGAGCGCCAAAGTCAAGACTTTGGCTCTTGCAGCCACTGCAGCCTGATCCGCTTTTAAAGATCAACAGCCCGGCCAAATCTCATTGGCCGCCGTTTGAAACGGGTGCGCTGTCAGCGAAACAAAAAAACCGCCTTCGGGCGGTTTTTTCTTGTGTGGCCCCCATCAACCGGGATCAGGCAGCAGGCAGACTTCGGACAATTGCAAGCCATTGTCTCGCGCAAAGTTCATCGCGAAATCCCAAGCCATGACGTTGTAGTCGCGCAAATCGCGGTGCACGACCACGCATTTGATGCCCCCCAAAGTAGTGGGAATGCACCATGGTGAATAACTGAGGTGGCTGCCCGGCGTTGCGCCACCCGGACGAAACTGGCTCATGACGCCTGCCAAACGCTCGGCCCAGTCGCTGGGCCGAAAGGTCTTGCCGTCCTCAGTGATCCCTTGGATAAAGACTTCTTTGGCAGTGTTGGAGACCATCGGATAGAGGTGTGAATCAGTGGAGTCCAGAGCTCGGGATCGCCGACCACTGGTTTACCCGGATATTCTATCTTATATAAGACTTGATACCGCCTGGTTGCCCGCAAAAGTCAAGTTGAGGTGACCCGAACCTGCCGGGTATTTCTGCCTCTAAAATCTGGTTTCTGCGGCCCCTTATCATTGGGCCGATTTTTATTTCAGGAGTTCACGCATGTCCGCTTTCATTGAAGCCGCCTCACCGCACACCATGAACACCTATGGCCGACTGCCCATCGCACTCAGCCATGGCCAAGGTTGCCGAGTCTGGGACGTCAATGGCAAGCAATACCTTGACGCATTGGCCGGTATTGCCGTGAACACCCTGGGGCACAACCACCCTGATTTGGTGCCAGCGCTGCAAGACCAGCTGGCCAAGATGATCCACAGCTGCAACTACTTCCATGTGCCCAATGCCGAAGTGCTGGCGGCCAAGCTGGTTGAGTTGTCGGGCATGACCAACGTGTTTTTCTGCTGCACGGGCCTGGAAGCCAACGAAGCGGCCATCAAACTGGCGCGCAAATTCGGTCATGACAAAGGCATCGACAAACCCGAAATCGTGGTTTATGAAAAAGCTTTCCACGGCCGCAGCATCGCCACCCTGAGCGCCACCGCCAACGAAAAACTCAAAAAAGGTTTTGGGCCCATGCTGGAGGGTTTTTTGCGGGTGCCGGTGAATGACATCGAGGCCTTGAAAAAAGCCACTGAAGGCAACCCCAATGTGGTGGCCGTGTTCATGGAAACCATTCAGGGTGAAGGCGGCGTCAACCCCATGCGCGTCGAATACCTGCAGCAAGTGCGGGCCCTGTGCGACCAAAAAGACTGGCTCATGATGATCGACGAGGTGCAGTGCGGCATGGGCCGCACGGGCAAATGGTTTGCCCACCAGTGGGCGGGCATCGTGCCCGACGTGATGCCCCTGGCCAAAGGTCTGGGCTCGGGCGTGCCGATTGGCGCGGTCGTCGCTGGCCCCAAGGCCGCCCACATCTTTCAGCCCGGCAACCACGGCACCACCTTTGGCGGCAACCCGCTGGCCATGCGCGCCGGTGTTGAAACCATCCGCATCATGGAAAAAGACGGCCTGATGGCCAACGCGGCGCGGGTAGGCGACCATTTGCGGGCTGCCCTTGAACAGGCCTTGGCTGGCGTTCAAGGCGTCAAGGAAATCCGTGGCCAGGGCCTGATGCTGGGCGTGGAACTCGATCGCCCCTGCGGTGCCATCTGGAGCCGCGCCGCCGAAGCCGGCTTGCTGTTGAGCGTGACCGCCGACAGCGTGATTCGCCTGGTGCCACCGCTCATCTTGACCGAGGCCGAAGCCGACGAAATCGTGGCCATTCTGGTGCCCTTGATCAAGACCTTTTTGGCAGAAAAACCATGAGTGCATCCACCCCAGCGGCCGTTCGGCACTACCTGCAATTCAGTGATCTCACGGCCGATGAGTACGCGCATGTATTTGCCCGTGCCGCCGAGATCAAGCGCAAGTTCAAGGCATACGAAAAATACCACCCCCTGGCCGACCGCACACTGGCCATGATCTTTGAAAAAGCCAGCACCCGCACCCGCGTGAGCTTTGAAGCGGGCATGTACCAACTCGGCGGCTCGGTGGTGCACCTGACCACGGGCGACAGCCAATTGGGGCGTTCCGAGCCCATCGAAGACAGCGCCCGCGTGATCAGCCGCATGACCGACATCGTCATGATCCGCACCTACGGCCAAGACAAGATCGTGCGCTTTGCCTCGCATTCGCGTGTACCGGTCATCAATGGCCTGACCAACGAATACCACCCTTGCCAGATCCTGGCCGACATCTTCACCTACATCGAGCACCGGGGTTCGATCGCAGGCAAGGTGGTGGCTTGGGTGGGCGATGGCAACAACATGGCCAAC
The DNA here is from genome assembly GCA_027486555.1 of Comamonadaceae bacterium. GTDB lineage: Bacteria > Pseudomonadota > Gammaproteobacteria > Burkholderiales > Burkholderiaceae_C > Limnohabitans_A. Next base: position 4,079 of record JAIXOX010000013.1, on the reverse strand, counting down.
ACCTGGCTGCAGGCGGCCGAGTTGCTGGGCTTCACACTCCACCTGAGCACGCCCAGCGGCTACGAAGTCGATCAGGCCGTGGCCGGTTTGCGCAGCGCCGACAGCTACAAAATCTTCAAAGACCCCGAAGACGCTTGCAGAGGTGCCGACTTGGTCACCACCGACGTGTGGACCAGCATGGGCTACGAGGCTGAAAACGAGGCCCGCAAAAAAGACTTTGCCGACTGGTGCGTGGACGAAGCCATGATGCAAGTGGCCCAGCCCGACGCCCTGTTCATGCACTGTCTGCCCGCTCACCGAGGCGAAGAAGTCAGCGCCGAAGTCCTCGACGGGCCGCAGTCGGTCATCTGGGACGAGGCTGAAAACCGATTGCATGTGCAAAAAGCGCTGATGGAGTTTTTGCTGCTGGGTCGCGTCCAAGCCTGATCTCACCCGGGCACGATACCGGCTCCGTGACTTCAGGGTTCATGGATACCGGGTCAAGCCCGGTATGACAAAACCTTGTCTCCGCTCCAACTGTTACCCCACCACCTGTCACCCCGGACTTGATCCGGGGTCCATCCCTAAATTCACCCCATGTCCAACTGCACCACCTGCGGCGCATGCTGCGTGAGCTTTCGGGTGGATTTTTCCGTTTACGAATACGAAGAAAGCGGCGGCGATGTGCCCGCGGGGCTGGCTTCGCCCATCACCGAGCGCACCTGCCGCATGCGCGGCACCGACCACAGCCCACCCCGCTGCGCCGCGCTCTATGGCAAAACGGGCGAAAAAGCGATTTGCGGCATTTACGAATGGCGGCCCTCGCCCTGCCGGGAGTTTGAAGAAGGCAGCCCTGCCTGCGAACAAGCGCGCCGCCGACAAGGCTTGCCTGCACTGAAGCCTTGAAGTCTTTTTGATGGGTGTTGGAAATAACCGACACCACGGTTTTTTGGGGGGTGCTACCTTCGCTCACCATGAAAAAACTTTGGGATATTTCTCCACCTGTTGATGCACACAGCCCGGTCTTTCCCGGCGACACGCCTTACACCCAGCAATGGGCTGCCACGCTGTCGGACACCTGCCCCGTTAACGTGAGCGCGATCACGATGTCGCCGCATGTGGGCGCGCACGCCGATGCACCGCTGCACTATGACCCGCACGGTGTGGCTGTGGGTGCTTTGGACCTGCAGCCCTTTCTGGGCCACTGCCGCGTCATCCATGCGCTCAACGCCAGCCCGCTGATCACCCTTGGGCACTTGCAACACGCGCTGGCCGAGCTGCCCCCACGGGTACTGGTGCGCACTTACCGCCAGTTTTCACTCGCGCAGTTCGACACCCAGCTCACCGGCTTTGACCCCGCCTGCGTGCAGCACCTGGCCGACCTGGGCGTGTTGCTGATCGGCACCGACAGCGCCAGCATCGACCCGGCAGACAGCAAGCAACTGCCCAGCCACCAGGTGATCCGCCAACGCGGCTTGCGCGTGCTGGAAAACCTGCTGCTTGACGACGTACCCGAGGGCGATTACGAGCTGATCGCCCTGCCCCTCAAACTCATGACCGCCGACGCCAGCCCCGTACGTGCGGTCTTGCGCGAACTTTAAAAACCATTCAGGAACAAGCCTCCATGATGAACCTCACCCCCACCTTGCCAGACTGCGAACTGCTGGACGCGCAAGACCCGCTGCGATCGTTGCGTGACCAATTTGACCTGCCCGCTGGCGTGATCTACCTCGACGGCAACTCGCTGGGTGTGCTGCCCAAAACCGCCCCGGCCCGCGTGGCCCATGCCGTCACCCACGAATGGGGGCAAGACCTGATCAAGAGCTGGAACACCGCAGGCTGGTTCACCCTGCCCCAGCGCGTGGGCGACAAAATCGCCCGCGTCATCGGTGCCCAAGCAGGCGAAGTGATCGCCGCCGACAGCACCTCGATCAACCTGTTCAAAGTGTTGTCCGCAGCGCTGCACATCGCCAAGGCCGACCACCCACACAAAACCAAAATCGTCAGCGAACGCAGCAACTTCCCCACGGACCTCTACATCGCCGAAGCCCTTTGCAAAGAACGCGGTTTCATGCTGCAGCTGGTCGAGGCCGACGAAATCGCCGCCGCGCTGCAAGCCGATGTGGCAGTGCTGATGCTCACGCATGTGAACTACCGCACAGGTGCCATGCACAACATGCAAGCCGTCACCGCACAGGCCCACGCGCAAGGCATCCTCACGGTGTGGGACCTGGCGCACAGCGCGGGCGCGGTGCCCGTTGACCTCAACGGCTCGGCGGCCGACTTTGCGGTAGGCTGCGGCTACAAATACTTGAACGGCGGCCCCGGTGCTCCGGCTTTTGTGTGGGTTCACCCCAAGCACACCGACCGCTTTTGGCAACCGCTGGCCGGTTGGTGGGGCCACGCCGCACCCTTTGCCTTCACGCCCGATTACCAACCCGCCCAAGGCATCACGCGCTACCAGTGCGGCACCCAACCCGTCTTGAGCCTGACTGCGCTCGACTGTGGCCTGGACGCTTTCTTGAGTGCCGAAGCGCTGGGCGGCATGGCTGCGCTGCGCCAAAAATCACTGGCGCTCACGGGCTTGTTCATGCAACTGGTGCGCACGCGTTTGCACGGCCACGGCTTTGACATTGCCACACCGACTGAAGAAACCCTGCGCGGCTCGCAAGTGAGCCTGACCCGATCAGATGGTGCTTACGCCATCGTGCAAGCCCTGATCGCACGCGGCGTGATCGGTGACTTCCGGGCGGGCGACGGTGGCCAGCACCCGGACATCTTGCGCTTTGGCTTCACACCGCTGTACATCGGGTACGCCGATGTGTGGCACGCTGCAGATCACTTGGTCCAGGTCATGCAAAGCGGTGAATGGCAAGACGCTCGCTTTGCCCAAAAGAACGCCGTGACCTGAAAGACCTGACATGAGTTCCTGCCCTTTCTCCCCCTCCAACTCGGCCAGCACCAGCAAAGCGCCAGGCGAGCGCATCGTGCAAGAAGAAAAAGCCCAGCTCGACTTTGACGGGCGCATGAGCTACGGCGATTACCTGCAGCTCGACGCCATCCTGAACGCGCAACAACCGCTCTCGCCCGACCACAACGAGATGCTGTTCATCGTGCAGCACCAAACCAGCGAACTGTGGATGAAGCTGATGCTGCACGAGCTGCAAGCAGCCATACACAACATTGCGGTCGACGAACTGCCCGATGCCTTCAAAAAGCTCGCCCGCGTCAGCCGCATCATGGAGCAGCTGGTCCATGCTTGGGACGTGCTGGCCACCATGACGCCGCCCGAATACAGCGCCATCCGCCCCTACCTGGCGCAATCGAGCGGCTTTCAGAGTTGGCAATACCGCTGCATCGAATTTGCGATGGGCAACAAAAACGCCGCCATGCTGCAGCCGCACGCCCACCGCCCCGACCTGTCGGCCATCGTGCAAGCGGCTTACGAAACGCCGTCGCTGTACGACGAGTGCTTGCGCCTTTTGAAGCGCCGTGGCCTGAATGTGCCGGGCACCCACACCGAGCGCGACTGGCGTCAGCCCTACCCGGCCAGCGTTGCGGTCGAGAACGCCTGGCTCATGGTCTACCGCAACCCCAATGAACATTGGGACCTGTACCAACTGGGCGAAGAACTCACCGATCTGGAAGACGCCTTCCGCCTGTGGCGCTTTCGGCATGTGACCACGGTGGAACGCGTGATCGGTTTCAAGCGCGGCACCGGCGGCACCGGCGGTGTGAGCTATTTGCGCAAGATGCTGGACACCGTGCTCTTCCCGGAAATCTGGACGCTGCGCACGCAGTTGTGAAATTTAATGACATCCCCGCCCCAGGGGCCAAGCCTTTTGTCAAGGCCCTAGGGACGATGCATTTTGTAGGAGCCCCGCCCCCGGGGCGATGGGTGGTGGTCTGCAAGGCTTTTCGCGACGGGGGCGTCGCTCCTACAGGGGCTGGACTGTGCGACCCACGACCCCGGATCATGCATTTTGTGGGAGCCCCGCCCCCGGGGCGATGGGTGGTGGTCTGCAAGGCTTTTCGCGACGAGGGCGTCGCTCCTGGTATGGATTGACCTGTCAATAGGTGTCGGTTGTTTTACAGCTATC
>JAIXOX010000048.1 GCA_027486555.1 Comamonadaceae bacterium | reverse complement strand
CCCGCCAAAACCACCTTCACACAAGTCTTTGGCCAGTGGCTGTGCGACATGGCCGACAAAGACATGCGACTGGTGGGCATCACCCCCGCCATGCGCGAGGGCTCGGGCATGGTGGCTTTTCACCAGCGCTTTCCCAAGCGCTATTACGACGTGGGCATTGCCGAGCAGCACGCTGTGACCTTTGCTGCGGGCATGGCCTGCGAAGGCCTCAAGCCTGTGGTGGCCATTTACTCCACCTTTTTGCAGCGCGGCTATGACCAGCTGATCCACGATGTGGCGTTGCAAAACCTGCCCGTCGTTTTCGCCTTGGATCGCGCGGGTCTGGTGGGGGCCGACGGGGCCACCCACGCGGGGGCTTACGACATTGCCTACATCCGCTGCATCCCCAACATGAGCCTGGCCTGCCCGGCCGATGAGCGCGAGTGCCGCCAGTTGCTGAGCACCGCTTACGCGCAAAACCACCCGGTGGCGGTGCGCTATCCACGCGGTGCGGGCGTGGGCACCGACCCCGGCCGCGACTTGGACACCTTGCCCTTTGGCAAAGGCGAAGTGCGCCGCCAAGGTGAGAAGCTCGCTATTTTGGCCTTTGGCACCTTGTTGGCCCCTGCCTTGCAAGCCGCTGAAAAGCTCAACGCCACGGTGGTCAACATGCGCTGGGTCAAGCCGCTGGATGTCGAATTGCTGGCGCAAATTGCGCAAAGCCACGAACGCATCGCCACGGTGGAAGAGGGCTGCACCATGGGCGGCGCTGGCAGCGCGGTGGGCGAGGCATTGCAGCAGCTGAACCTGCAGCGCTCGGTGCTGCAGCTGGGCTTGCCCGATGTCTTCATCGAGCATGGCGACCCGGCCAAGCTGCTGGCTTTACAAGGGCTGGATGCTGCGGGCATGGAGACCGCCATACGGCGGCGTTGGCCCGATTGAATTCAATTCAAAAGGTCTTGAAAAGTTTTCAATTTTTGCTGTTATTTCAACTTTCTTGAATTTCAATCCTGATTAAAAGGGTAAACCCCTGTCTTTGGGGGTTCCACAGCTTCCTACAATAATCATCGACTTGAGAGTCAATGCCCGGGTGTCCCGGGTGTGTCCTTAATTTTTCAATAGGAGTCCATTCATGGATCGTCGTTCCGTCATTAAAAACACTGGCTTGGCTGGCGTCTTGGCCGCAGGTATTGCACCTGCCGTTCACGCGCAAGCCGCCATCCGCTGGCGCCTGAGTTCCAGCTTCCCCAAGGCGCTGGACACCATTCACGGCGCGGCCAATGTGTTCGCCGACAGCGTCAAAGCCATGTCGGGCGGCAAGTTCGAAATCTCGGTGCACGCCGCTGGCGAAATCACCCCGCCTTTTGGCGTGGTGGATGCGGTGCAGCAAGGCTCCATCGAGATGGCCCACACAGCCCCTTACTATTTCTTCGGTAAGAACGAAGCGTTTGCTCTGGGTTGCGCCATTCCGTTCGGTTTGAACAGCCGTCAGATGACCGCTTGGATGCTCGAGGGCAATGGCCTGAAGTTGATGCGCGAGTTTTATGCCCAGTACAACATCATCAATTTCTTGGGCGGCAACACGGGTGCCCAAATGGGCGGCTGGTACCGCAAAGAAATCAAAACTGTTGCGGACATCAAGGGTCTGAAATTCCGGGTTGGTGGTTTTGCCGGCAAAATTATGGAGCGCATGGGCGCAGTGCCACAAAACATCCCCGGCGGTGAAATCTACACGTCCTTGGAAAAAGGCACGATCGATGCAGCCGAGTGGATTGGCCCTTACGACGACCAGAAGCTGGGCTTTAACAAAGTGGCTCCGTTTTATTACTACCCAGGCTGGTGGGAAGGCGGTCCTCAGCTGGACTTCTTCATCAACCAAAAAGCCTACGATGCACTGTCGTCAGAAAACAAGGCCATCGTGGCTGCCGCCACGGCTGTGGCCCACACCACCATGCAAGCCAAGTACGATGCCAAGAACCCCGGCGCTTTGAAAGAGCTCGTGGGCAAAGGCACCAAGCTGCGCGCCTTCCCGGAAGCGGTCATGAAGGAATCCTTCAAGCAGTCCATGGCGGTGTACGACGAGCTCAACGCGAAAAACGCTGACTGGAAGAAAATCTACGGTGACTACCGTAAATTCCAGGCCGATCAGAACCTCTGGTTCCGATTTACAGAGATGACTTTTGACAAGTTCATGCAAGCTCAAAAGCTGTGATCTGATTCACCCAAAAAAAACCGGCTTTGGCCGGTTTTTTTGTGCCCATGGTGGCTCAAAGGCAGAAGGTGGCGGCTTTCAACGCATGGAACGAAAAGCTTTAAGCTCTGCGCCCATGCGTTTGAACTCCTCGATCATTTCAGGGTTGCTGGCGTAAATCACGGTGAACTTGCCCATCAGGGTGCGTGCATACAAGCGGGGTGCAATGACGGCATCCATCCCTGGCACGCGGATGAGCTTCACATAAGCCAGGTCACGCAATTCAACTTTCTTGTGCCAGATCCAGGTTTGCTCCAGGGTCTGGGCCGTCAGGCGTGTTTTGCCCATCAACAAGTGACCCACGGTGTAGGCCATGATGCCCCAGGCCGCCCAAATCCAAAGGTAATCGGTCTGAACCACTTGGGGTCCATGCAGTTGGTAGGCCCAGAACGCCAAACCCAGCAAGAGCGCCACGGCCAAAACTTTAAAAGGCAGGCTGAAGGCTTGCGAACTCATGGTTTCTTCGCGGGGTGTGAAGCGAAAGGGGGCAGGTCCCAGATGCTCTGTCAAATCAGGGGGTACGGGAGTTGTCATTGCGTGGTGTCCATGAAAAAACGCCTCGAAATCGAGGCGTTTGGGGGAGGGGAGCGCTTTACTTCTTGAATAAATCGTCGATCTTGTCCTGAGCATCTTTGTCGGTTTTGTCCTGTTCCGCACCGGTTGCGGGCGCGGCAGCCTCTAGCTCTGCCGCACTCTCTTGAGGCATCTCAATGACGACTTTGTCAATGTCGACTTTGATTTCTTTGTCCAAGAAGGCCGTGACTGTTTGGGGAACAAAGATCACCACGACCACCAACAGGAGCTGCATGATGACCCAAGGAATCGAGCCCAAATAAATGTCGTTGGACTTGATCGCAAAGGGAATGCGTTTGTCTTTGAACAAGGTGTCTGCAATACCCCGGAGGTAGAACAAGGCAAATCCAAAAGGCGGGTGCATGAAGCTGGTCTGCAAGTTGACGCACAACAACACACCGAACCAAATCAGGTCAATGCCCAACTTGTCGGCCACGGGCGCCAGCATGGGAACGATGATGAAAGCGATCTCAAAAAAGTCGAGGAAGAACGCCAGGAAAAACACAAAAACGTTCACCACGATCAGGAAACCCGTTTGCCCGCCCGGCAGGCCTGTGAGCAGGTGCTCCACCCACTTGGCCCCATCAACGCCTTGGAACACTTGGCTGAAGACGCGTGAACCGATCAAGATGAACACCACCATGGCCGTCAGGCGCATGGTGCCGTGCATGGCCTCCCACAACAGGCTGAAATTGAGTCGTTTGTGCGAAGCCGCGAGAATCAAAGCGCCGACCACGCCCATCGCTCCCGCTTCAGTCGGAGTGGCCAGCGCAGAATCCTGAAATGGCAAGCCACCCATGGAGCCCAGCACGGTGAAGATCAGCAAAGCGGATGGAATGATGCCTTTGAGGCACTTTCTCCACAAAGGCCATCCATTCAGGGTTCGATCTTCCTTTGGAATACCCGGTAAAAAATCGGGTTTGATGCGGGTCAGGGCAAAAGTGTAGAGCGCGAACATGCCAATCTGAATCAGCGAGGGTCCCCAAGCGCCTTTGTACATGTCACCTACGGGCTTGCCCAATTGGTCGGCCAAAACCACCAGAACCAAAGACGGCGGCACCAACTGTGTGATCGTTCCAGAGGCAGCCAAGACGCCGGTGGCGTAGCGCATGTTGTACCCATAACGCACCATCACCGGCAAAGAGATCAGCGCCATCGCGATCACTTGCCCTGCAACGGTGCCCGTGATGGCGCCCAGGATGAAGCCGACCAGGATCACCGAATAGCCCAGTCCGCCTTTCATCGGTCCAAAAAGTTGACCCATGGAGTCGAGCATGTCTTCGGCCAGGCCACACTTTTCAAGGATGGTGCCCATAAAAGTGAAGAAGGGAATGGCCAGCAACAGGTCATTGCTTAAGATCGAAAAAATCGAAATGGGCAAGTTGCTCATGAAAGCGACGGGGAACCATCCCATTTCAATCGCATAAAAACCGCTGGCCAAGCCAAGCGCGGCGAGAGAAAAGGCGACGGGGAAGCCGACGAGCATGATCACAACAAGGCCCGCGAACATGATCGGGGCGAAATTTTCCATTTGCATTTTTTGTCCTTGCGGTTATTTTTTGGTGCAGAGCTGAAGCGGACTCTGGTTTATTTATTGCAGGGGTTTTTCATAGTGGGTATCCATGGCGAATTCGCCACGCAGGTAAGCGACCCGTTTGATGAGCTCAGCTAACCCTTGGAGCCACACCAAGGCAAAACCCACCGGCAGGGCCAAAGTGGCAGGCCAACGAATCAGCCCCCCAGAATTGGAGCTCATCTCACCGGAGACCAAGGTGTTCAGAAAATAAGGGAATGACAAATAAGCCATGAACCCCATGATCGGCATCAGGAAAACCAAAATTCCGAAAATGTCCACATAAACTGGCCCATCGCCATTGAGCTTGCCATAGAAAAGGTCTACGCGAACATGTTCATTGACCTTGAGCACGTAAGGTGCGCCCGCCATCACGATCCAAGCAAACATGTACCACTGGATTTCGAGCAAGCCGTTGGAGCTCCAGTCCAGGCCGTAGCGCACAAAGGCATTGCCCGCACAGATCATGGCGGCCAGAAACACAGCCCATGAGGCCAGTTGGCCAAAGCGTTCGCTGACTTTGTCCATGAAGATTGCGAATTTGAGTAAGGCAGTCAAGATATCTCTCCAGTCATTCAATCGTTATATTTTTTCACCGCACGCAATCACACACAATGCGACCGCGCCAATGGTAACAACGCTCGCGTCCTGGCATGGCATTTTGATGAATTCGTTGCTTGATATTTACTGTGCTCGGCTTGAATTTCCATCAATCGGTCCAAAACGGGCCCGTTTTTTGCTTGGTATTTCTTACGTTCAAGCTTTTCCCGAACGGTGCGCCCACCAAGGCAGTCGGTGTTTCAGGGATTGGACTTGCCCTGAGGTGTTGCCTGTTTGGTAACCCGGCAAGGTGTTGATTTGCTCGGTCCACTCTGGGGATTGAAGCAGGCGGCGAAGCTGCTGTACGGCTGGCGAATCGACGGCACTTTTCAGACAAACCAGCCAGTAGTCCTCTTGTTCCAAAGGTACAAAATCCAGCCCTTGTGCCTGCGCTGCCGAGCCGATGCCCAAACCCACATCGGCCTGACCGGCTGCAATGCTGGCAGCAACGGCTGCATGGGAGGGCTCCTCTCGGGTGTAGCCCACGATGTCTTGCGCTTTGAGCGCTGCAGCGCTCAGCCATTGGTCAAGCAGCAAACGTGTGCCCGTGCCCGGGCTGCGGTTGACAAAGCGCACACCGGGGTTCAACAGGTGCCGCAGTTCGAGCAAATTCAGGGGGTTGCCCGGTTGCACCATCAGGCCTTGCTGGCGGGTGGCAAACCCGATCAATTTGTGCAATCCGGTTTTGAGCAGGGGTTTGTAGGTGCTTGCCACCAAAGAATGGGAATCCGGTTGCGACGGGGCATGAAAGCCCGCCATGATGCAGCGGCCCTCGTTCAGGGCGCGGATGGCATCGACACTGCCGCAAAACCTTAAATCAAGGTGCAGAGATTGCATGGCGGCGTGTTCTCGCAACTGAACCAGGGCATCGTCGTGGCTGGCAAAAATCGGTAGCACATGGTGCTCTGGGTCAAAAGCAACCGAAAAGGTTTTTTCCAGTTCGGCTTGCAAAGCCCTGATTTGGGGGGCGAGCCGGGCTTGGGCTTGCCTTTCGGCCCATAGCAATTTGTCTGCAAACTCACTGAGCCGCGCAGCTTGGCCTTTTTCCCAAAGTATCAGCGGTTGGCCCAGGGTCTGTTCCCAGCGCTTGAGTTCGCCCCAAACATGCCGGTAGGACAGCTGCATCGATTTGGCAGCAGCTGCGATCGAGCCAGCTTCTCTCACGGCCTGTAGCGTGTCCATGAGGGGGTTGCGCAAAGGACTGAGCCGATCCCGGTCGATCTCGTCAATTTGATGCGGCGTCCAGTGGTAAGAAAGGTCAATGTGTTGCACAAACGCGAGTTTGCCTGAATGGCAGGTGCGTGCCAGAGCGTCTTTCTCATCACCTATGCAAACTTGTTCATAGTGGACACCCCTCATGTCTTGGAAGGTGCTTGTCCCTTAGCATCCAAAGCGCTGTATGAACACCTTCTCCGACAGCGTCCTGACGGCGCTGAACCTCGT
>JAIXOX010000065.1 GCA_027486555.1 Comamonadaceae bacterium | reverse complement strand
TCAATCACTTAGGGTTTGGTCTTGGCGGAAACGGAGGGATTCGAACCCTCGATGAGGCTCTACACCCCATACTCCCTTAGCAGGGGAGCACCTTCGGCCACTCGGTCACGTTTCCAGTGCGTAAATTATAGCTCAGGCTTGGTCCAGATCGAAGGCTTTGTGCAAGGCACGTACAGCCAACTCCATGTATTTTTCGTCGATCACAACCGAAGTCTTGATTTCTGAAGTCGAAATCATCTGGATGTTGATGCCCTCTTCGCTCAGGCTGCGAAACATCTTGCTGGCCACGCCCACATGGCTGCGCATGCCGATGCCAACGATGGACACTTTGCAAATCTTGGCATCGCCCAACACTTCGGCTGCACCCAGTGAAGGCAGCACTTTTTCCTTGAGCAAGTCGATGGTCTTGGCGTAATCGTTGCGGTGCACGGTGAAGCTGAAGTCGGTTTTGCCGTCTTTGCTCAGGTTCTGGATGATCACATCGACTTCGATGTTGGCATCGGCCACAGCGCCCAGAATTTGGTAGGCAATGCCGGGCTTGTCGGGCACGCCCAACACGGAGATTTTGGCTTCGTCGCGGTTGAATGCGATGCCGGAAACAACAGCTTGTTCCATTTGTTCGTCTTCCTCAAAAGTGATCAGGGTGCCGGATGCGGCTTCTTCGTGGATGTCGATGTCCCAAGGCGTAAAGCTGGACAGCACGCGCATGGGCACTTTGTATTTGCCGGCAAACTCAACCGAGCGGATTTGCAAGACTTTGGAGCCCAAAGAGGCCATCTCCAGCATTTCTTCAAAGCTCACGGTATTCAGTCGGCGGGCTTCGGACACCACGCGGGGATCGGTGGTGTACACGCCGTCCACGTCGGTGTAGATGAGGCATTCATCCGCCTTAAGAGCGGCAGCCACGGCCACAGCCGAAGTGTCAGAGCCGCCACGACCCAAGGTCGTGATGTTGCCTTTGTCGTCCACGCCCTGAAAACCCGTGATGATGACCACCTTGCCAGCGTTCAAGTCCGCCGTGACACGCACGTCGTCGATCGACTCGATGCGTGCCTTGGTGAAAGCGCTGTTGGTCTTGATGGGCACTTGCCAACCTGCGTAGCTGACCGAGGGCTGGCCTTCGGATTGCAGCGCAATGGCCAGCAGGGCCGACGAAACTTGCTCGCCGGTCGAGGCCAGCATGTCGAGTTCGCGGCTGTAGTCATTGCCAGGTTTGGCGGGGGCCAGCTCTTTGGCCAGACCGAGCAAACGGTTAGTTTCGCCGCTCATGGCGCTGGGGACCACCACGATCTGGTAGCCAGCGCGCGCCCATTTGGCCACGCGCTTGGCGACAGTGCGAATGCGCTCAGTAGAGCCCATCGAGGTGCCGCCGTATTTGTGAACGATCAAAGCCATGTTGCGTGTTGAAGTGATAAAAAAACTGGTCAGGAGGTGTCTTTTTTTCTATGCCGCGAGCATCGGAAAAACCTTAGATTGTACCCATCGGTCTGACACCATCTTGGGCCGTCTCAGCAGGCCTGCTGTCCATCGAGCCAAGCTGGGCTCAGGCCTTTGTCCACGACAAATGGCCGGCTTGACGTTGCACAAAGCCTTGCCCCACTTTCAGATGCAATCGGTGTCCTCGGGTGGTACAGGCGGCCACTTGATCGAGCAACTCTTGCAGCTGCGCGGTGCTGGGCGTGGTGGCGTGGTGTTGCCTCAACCAATGCCGAAGTACCAGGGCTTGACGGGCGCGGCTCAGTTGCTGCAAAGCCTCGATGCGCGGTGGCACGCCCACTTGTGTCAAATCATGCTCGGCCAATTCGTTCAAGACTTCTTGGGCCTGTGCTGCGTGGGCGGCGCTGCGGGCAAATGTTGCGCGATAAGCAGGCAATGCTTTGGACAAAGCGGGCAAAACCTGGGCTCGAATGCGGTTGCGGGTCAAGTGCTGGTCAGCGTTGCTGGGGTCTTCAACCCAACTTTGCCCTTGGCTTTGCAACCAATCGCGCAGGGCCGAACCTGGCACAGCCAACCAAGGTCGGTGCCAGTTCAGGCCTTGACGGTGCCAGTGAGCCGGCATGCTGGCCAACCCGGGCAAACCTGCGCCGCGTGACAGCGCAATGAGCAGGGTTTCAATTTGGTCGTCGGCGTGTTGGGCCAGTGCCACATCATGCACCTCGGGCCATTCGTTATGCACCGCCTCGGCCAGGGCCAGGTAGCGAGCACGGCGGGCCGCGTCTTCAGGACTTTGCCCGGATACAGGACCAGCTTGAACCCGACGAACCGCCAAGGGCAGCGCCAGCTGCAGACACAGCGCTCGGCAGTGCGCCTCAAAACCATCGGCGGCCTCTTGCAAGCCATGGTGAATGTGCACCGCCCTCACCTGCCCGGGCCAACGTTGCGCGCAGGCCAACAACAGCGCGGTCGAGTCGGCCCCTCCGCTCAAGGCCACAGCAAAAGGAAGGCCCGGGCTGAATTCGGCCAAGGCCTGTTCAAGGCTTGGGCTCATGCAAGAGGTCCGTCAAACCCCATGCACTCACTTGCCCGCTTTGGTGTCGGTAAAGCGGCCGTAGCTGTTGAGCCGATCGTAGCGACGCTCCAGCAACTCTTTGGGTTTGAGGTCAGTCACCTGACGCCAGGCATCACCCAAGGCGCGCTTGAGGAAGGACACCATTTGGGCTGTGTCGCGATGCGCGCCGCCCACAGGTTCGTTGACGATTTTGTCCACCAGATTCAAAGCTTTCAGGCGGTGCGCGGTGATGCCCAAGGCTTCTGCGGCCAATTCGGCTTTCTCGCTGGTTTTCCACAAAATGGAGGCACAACCCTCGGGGCTGATGACCGAGTACACCGAATACTGCAGCATCAGCACTTGGTCAGCCACCGAAATGGCCAGCGCGCCACCTGAGCCGCCCTCACCGATGATGGTGGTGATGATGGGCACTTCCAATTGAGCCATCTCAAAGATGTTTCGGCCAATGGCTTCGGACTGGCCACGCTCTTCGGCGTCAATGCCGGGGTAAGCGCCGGGTGTGTCGACAAAGGTGAACACCGGAAGTTTAAATTTTTCGGCCGTCTTCATGAGGCGCAGCGCTTTGCGGTAGCCCTCGGGTTTGCTCATGCCAAAGTTGCGCAAGGTTCTCTCTTTGGTGTCGCGCCCTTTTTGCTGACCCAACACCATGCAGGCTTGACCATTGAATCGGGCCAGCCCCCCCACGATGGACAAATCGTCGGCAAAGTGCCGGTCACCGTGCATTTCGACAAAGTCGGTGAAAATGCCGTGGATGTAATCAAGGGTGTAGGGGCGCTCGGGATGACGGGCTATTTTGGTGATTTGCCAGGGTGTCAGATCGCTGTAGATGTCTTTGGTCAGCTGATGGCTTTTTTTGCTCAGTTGGTCGATTTCGAGGGTGATGTCCACCGCCGACTCGCTTTGCACATAGCGCAACTCTTCGATCTTGGCTTCGAGTTCGGCAACCGGCTGCTCAAAGTCGAGAAATGTTTTTTTGGCCAAGTTTTACTCCTTGTTCATAACCGGGTGGACGCCACGTCCGGACCTTCAATACGCCACGGGGACAGGGTCCAGCGAGCGCCAAATATACCAAGTCGCCACCGTGGCATAGGGACTCCAGGCCTGCGCGACCTCGCGCGCGTCGCTGCGGCTGACCGGTTCACCTGAAAAATAGTTGCGGCTGATGCCCTTGATCAAACCCACATCATCGAGTGGCAACACATTCGGGCGCATCAGGTGAAAGATGAGGAACATCTCGGCCGTCCAGCGGCCAATCCCTCGTATGGCAACCAACTCCTCAATGATGGCCTCGTCGTCCATCTCGTTCCAAGCCTTGACGTGCACCGTGCCCGAGCTGAAATGCACAGCCAAGTCCACCACATACTCCACCTTGCGGGCAGACAAACCGGCCGCACG
>JAIXOX010000136.1 GCA_027486555.1 Comamonadaceae bacterium | reverse complement strand
CGCCCGGGATGACAAGGAGGATATCTTCGCCCGGGATGACAAGGAGGATATCTTCGCCCGGGATGACAAGGAGGATATCTTCGCCCGGGGTGACAAGGAGAAAATCATCGTCCGGGATGGCAAAGGCATAGTCTTCGTCGAGGATGACAGAACCAAGGATCACGGACTCGCTTTTGGTCATGGCCGCTTTCACCCTTGCGCCGCTTATTTGGCTTTTGCCGTCTGCTGCGCTTTGTAAACCAGCTTGCGCGCCATGCTCCAGCGGTGCACTTCGCTGGGGCCGTCGTAGACCCTGAAGGCGCGCATGTCCATGAAGATGCGCATGACCGGGGTTTCTGCCGTCACGCCTTGGCCCCCCAAAATTTGCACGCAGCGGTCTACCACGCGCCACTCGGCTTCGGAGCAGGCGACCTTGGCGCGGCTCGATTCAAAGCCGCCTTTTTGGCCTTGGTCGAGCAGCCAGGCGGTGTGCCAGATGTGCAGGCGGGCCGTGTGCAGGTCGATGTCGTTGTCGGCCAGCATGAAGCCCACGCCTTCGTGTTCGGCCAAGGGTTTGCCAAAGGCCTGGCGGCGACTGGCGTAGTCCAAGGCAATGTCATGTGCGCGCCGCGCTTGGCCCAGCCAGCGCATGCAATGCGTCAGGCGGGCCGGTGCGAGCCGAATCTGTGCGTAACGAAAGCCTTGGCCCACTTCGCCCAGCACATCGCTGGCGGGCACGCGCACGTTGTCAAAACGCAGCACGCCATGGCCGCCGGTGAAGCAGTTGTCCATGGCGTCCATGCTGCGTTCCAGCGTGATGCCCGCTTTGTCCATGTCTGTCAAAAACATGGTGGCCGTGCCATCTTCCATGCGTGCCATGACGATGGCGTAATGGGCCCCCTCGGCCCCGGTGATGAACCACTTGACGCCGTTGATCAGGTAATCGTCGCCGTCGCGCACGGCGGTGGTCGTCAGCATGGACGGATCGGCCCCTGCACCGGGTGCGGGCTCGGTCATGGCAAAGCACGAACGTGTGTGGCCAGCCACTTGCGGTCGCAGCCAACGGTCTTTTTGCGCGGGGGTGGCCACTTCTTCCATGAGGTGGATGTTGCCCTCGTCCGGCGCGTGGATGTTGAGCGCGGTGGGCCCCAGGTTGGAGTAACCGGCTTCTTCAAACACCACCGCTTTGGCGATGTGGCTCAGGCCCAGACCACCCATTTCTACCGAGGCATGTGGCGTGAGCAAGCCGGCCGCGCGTGCGCGGCCAATCAGCTCTAGGCGCAAGTCTTCAGACGGGCCGTGCAGGCTGTGTCGCGGGTCGCCCTCCAGCGGAATCACCTGCTTTGCGATGAATTGGCGTGTGCGCTCACGCAGGGCTGCAATGTCGGGTGGAATGTCAAAGTTCATGCTTGTTTTCAAATTGTGGAACTGGTGTTCTTGTGAGGATTGGAATCGTTGCGACGGCCCTGTCCTGTCTGGCCTGTGACTGGGTGTCGCCGGGGTGTCTTTTTGCAAAGCCCGTGGCGGTCTGTCATCTGCGTGGCATGTCTTTGAGCAGATGGCTGCTAGTCTGCGACATATGAATTGAGGACGGTGCCATAACCCCAACCCAACAAGGAAAACGCATGAAGCTCTACACCGCCCACCGCGCCCCCAGCCCTCGACGGGTGCTGATGTTTTTGGTCGAGAAAAACATCACTGGTATCGAGATGGTCAACATGGACCTGAATGGCGGCGAGCACCGCACGCCCGAATACCTTGCCAAAAGCCCGCTGGCCAAAGTGCCTGCGCTGGAGCTGGATGACGGCCGCGTGATCACCGAAACGCGGGCGATCTGCACTTTGCTGGAGGGGCGCTTTCCCGAGCCCAACTTGATGGGCGTGGACGGCGACGAGCGCGGCTTCATCGAGATGGCCGACCGGCAGGTGGAGTTGTATTTGTTGGGCGGCATTGCCAACGCGATCCGTCACAGCCACCCGGGCTTGGCGGCTTTAGAGAAACCGCAGTTCCCCGAGTTTGGCCGCTCTCAGGCCGAGAAGGTGCGGGATGTGGCGCGAGGTTTTGACCGGCGCCTGCAAAACCAGCAATTTATCGCGGGCGAGCGTTTCACCATTGCCGACATCACAGCGTTTTGTGCGCTGGAGTTTGCGCGGGGCTTGATGAAGTTCGTGCCCGGTGACGAAGGCATGCACGCCTTGCAGGCTTGGCGCGACCGCATGAACGAGCGGCCCAGCGCCAAGGTGTGAAGAACGTCAGGATGGCGCTGGCCTGAGACCTTGGCTGTGGAGCGGCGTTTTTGTGGGAGCGGCGTAGTGCTCAAGTTTCCTGTGGGAGCTGCGTAGTGCTCAAGTTTCCTGTGGGAGCTGCGTAGAGCTCAAGTTTCCTGTGGGAGCGGCGCCCCCGCCGCGATAGAGCCTCGCAAACCACCACCCATCGCCCCGAGGGCCGGGCTCCTAAAGGGGGGTAAGCACATCGCGTTTTTCAGATGGCGCAGGGATGCCGATCGGGCATCCCGCAAGCTGCTTACTCAGCTGAACACGCCGCCGTAGTCTTTGCGCAGGTCGTTTTTCTGCACCTTGCCTGTGCCGCCCACGGGCAGCGATTCGACAAAGACCACATCGTCGGGCACCCACCACTTGGCCACCTGGGTGGCCAAAAAGTCCAGGATTTCTTGCTTCTCAAGCGCTTGGCCCGGCTTGCGCACGATGAACAGTAGCGGGCGCTCGTCCCACTTGGGGTGCTTGACGCCAATGACGGCGGCCATGGCCACGGCGGGGTGGCCGATGGCGGCGTTTTCCAGGTCGATCGAGCTGATCCATTCGCCACCGGTTTTGATCACGTCCTTGGTGCGGTCGCGGATCTGCATGGTGCCTTGCGCGTCGATGGTGGCAATGTCGCCGGTGGGGAACCAGCCGTCCACCAGCGCGGTTTTCTCGGCCTTGAAATAGCGCTCCACGATCCACTGGCCGCGCACCATCAGCTCGCCTTGTGAGGTGCCGTCGCGTGGCAAGGTGACGCCGTTTTCATCCACGATCTTGATCTCGATGCCCGAGACGGTTTTGCCCTGCTTGGCCACGATGGCGTGTTGCTCGGCGGCGGGGCGCAGGCGGTCGGCGCGGCTCAAGTTGCTCATGGTGGCGACAGCGGTGGTCTCGGTCATGCCCCAGCCGTGGCGCACTTCCACGCCGTAGTTGTCCATGAACTTGGCGATCAGCGCCATGGGCATGGCCGAGCCGCCCACACAGGTGCGCTTCATGTGGGCAAAGCGCAAGTTGTTTTGCTCGACGTGCTGGATCAAGCCCATCCAGATGGTGGGCACGCCCGCGCTGATGGTGACCTGCTCGGCGTCCATCAGCTCATACAAACTGGCGCCGTCGAGCTTGGGGCCGGGCAAGACCAGCTTGGTGCCCGCCACCAACGCGGCATAGGGGATGCACCAAGCGTTGATGTGGAACATGGGCACCACCGGCAGAACAGTTTCTTGTGTGGAGAAGCCCAGCACATCGGGCATGCAGGCGGTGGTGGCGTCCAGCACGATGGCGCGGTGGGTGTAGAGCACACCCTTGGGGTTGCCGGTGGTGCCCGAGGTGTAGCACAGGGCCGCGCCTGTGTTTTCATCGAGCTCAGGCCATTCGAAGGCGTCGCTTTGGCCCGTGATCAGGTCTTCGTAGTTCAGCACGCTTACACCCTCAATGGCTGGGGTGTTGGCCGAATTGGCCAGGCAGACCCAGGCGTGCACCTTGGGGCAATGCGCGGCAATGCCTTTGACCAAGGGCGCAAAGGTGGCGTCAAACAGCACCACCTCGTCTTCGGCGTGGTTGATCACATAGATCAGCTGCTGCGGGTGCAGGCGCGGGTTGCAGGTGTGCATGACCATGCCGCTTCCCGAGACGGCGTAATAGGCCTCCAAGTGGCGGTGGTTGTTCCAGGCAATCGAGCCGACTGCGCTGCCCGCCTTGAGGCCCATGTGCGCCAAGGCGTTGGCCAACTGGCGCGAGCGCTTGGCGGTCTCGGCATAGGTGGTGCGGTGCAGCGGGCCATGCGTCTCGCGCGAGACGATTTCCTGCTCGCCAAATTGGGCAGCGCCGTGTTCGAGGATGCCCGAAATGAGCAAAGGGCGGTTCATCATGAGGCCGGATTGGGGCATGTAGGGGTCCAAAGGTTGAAAAAGGTTGAAAAAATAGTTGTAGCAAGGAACCTTGATTGTCGGCCCATAAAGGCCAAGTCTTTCGGCTTGTTTCAGTCGCTGATTCGCACGAATCTCGGCTGCACCAGTCCATTGAAGTTGGCCACTTCGGTGAACATGGCGGCGGGCCGGACCCACAGACCTTGTTCGCCATAAAGGGCTTGGTACAGCGTCATGGGTTGCAGGTCTTCGCTGTGGCGCACGGTGCCTAAAACGCGGTATTGACCACCTTTGTAGTGACGGTACAAGCCTTTGGGCGTTTCGATGAGCGGGGGCAGAGTTTCGGACATGTGTTTCCAGTTGTGGGCGTTGCGGGCCGGGCCGGAATGGGACAATACACCCCTATGCATCCAAAAGCCCTTTTAGACGCCTGTGCCGATTTGGTCAGGCTGGTTCTCCAATTTGAACACCCCGCCGACGCTGTTGTGTCGCGCTATTTCCGCGAACACCGCTCTTTGGGGCCCCGCGAACGCGCCACACTGGCCGAAACCGCTTTTGCGGTGCTGCGCAAAAAGTTGCTGTTTGAGCAGTTGGCCCGTTCGGGCTCGGGCCCCAAAGAGCGAAAGCTGGCGATTTTGGGCTTTTTTGGCCCACGCGATTTTCTGGCTTCGGCGCTCAATGACACCGAAAAGCAATGGCTGGCCACTTGCGATGCGATTCCCGCTGACGCGTTCATGGCTCCGCACCGTCATAACCTGCCCGAGTGGATGGCGCAAGCCCTGCAGGCCCAATTGGGCGACGACTTCTGGGCGCTGGCCGAACACCTGCAACAACCCGGCACCTTGGACCTGCGCGTGAACATGCTCAATGCCAAGCGCAGCGACATCCAAAAAGAGCTGGCACAAGCAGGCATCCCCTCTGAGCCCACACCCTACTCGCCTTGGGGCCTGCGCTTGCAAGGCAAACCCGCCTTGCAAAAAACCGATGCTTTCACTCGGGGCGCGATTGAGGTGCAAGACGAAGGCTCGCAATTGCTGGCCTTGCTGGTCGATGCGCACCGGGGTGAGATGGTGGTGGACTTTTGCGCGGGCGCGGGTGGCAAAACGCTGGCGCTGGGCGCTTCAATGCGCAGCACCGGTCGTTTGTACGCATTCGATGTGTCTGGCCACCGCCTCGATGCGCTCAAGCCGCGCATGGCGCGCAGCGGTTTGTCCAACGTGCACCCGGCGGCCATTGCCCATGAGCGCGATGAGCGCGTCAAGCGCCTATCGGGCAAGATCGACCGTGTGCTGGTCGATGCGCCTTGTTCGGGCTTGGGCACCTTGCGGCGCAACCCCGACTTGAAATGGCGGCAAAAGCCCCAAGCTGTGCAGGAGTTGACCGAAAAGCAGCAAGCTATTTTGCAAAGCGCTTCACGCATGGTCAAGTCGGGCGGACGCTTGGTGTATGCCACCTGCAGCGTGTTGCCCGAAGAAAACGAGCTGATCGCGCAAGCTTTCAGCGCGGCCAATCCCGATTTCGTTCCACTGAATGTGGCTCAGGAACTCGATAGGCTCAAAGTGCCCCACGCCGCCAGCCTGTGCTCACCCTCCCCATCCGGCGATGCCCACTCCGATGCCCCGTCAGCCGGGACATTCCTGAGGCTGTGGCCCCATCGCCATGCCACGGATGGTTTTTTTGCCGCCGCCTGGGTCAGAAAGTGAATTTCTGATCCTTTTTCCCGATCGATCGGCTTCGGTCGAAACTGCTGTTCTTTTGAGTTCAATAAACTTAAAATGACCAAATTGCCTGATATCGGGCGTCAGAAGAAAGACAAACTCATGTTGTTGCCTGATTGGGCTTTTTTGGATTCAGTGATTCACTGGATGGGCTACGGATTGTTCGATTTACCGTGGTGGCAGATCGTGTTGATCACCTTAGGACTGACCCACATCACAATTGCCAGTGTCACCATCTTCCTGCACCGTCACCAAGCCCACCGCGCCTTGGATCTGCATGCGATCCCTTCGCACTTTTTCCGCTTTTGGTTGTGGCTCACCACCGGTCAGGTGACCAAAGAGTGGGCGTCCATTCACCGCAAGCACCACGCCAAATGCGAGCAGGCCGAAGACCCGCACAGCCCCCACGTTTACGGCATCAAGACCGTTTTGTTCACGGGTGCCGAGTTGTATCGCAAGGAATCTAAGAACCTGGACACCTTGAAACGGTTTGGCCACGGCACCCCCGATGATTGGATCGAGCGCAATCTGTACACACGGTTTTCATGGCAAGGCGTGGCCCTGATGCTGATCATCGATGTGGCTTTGTTTGGCTTTATCGGCCTGACCGTTTGGGCGGTGCAAATGGCATGGATCCCCGTGACGGCCGCAGGCATCATCAATGGCGCTGCCCACTACTGGGGTTACCGCAATTTCGAGGCGCATGACGCCAGCACCAACATTTCGCCCTGGGGTATTTTGATAGGTGGGGAAGAATTGCATAACAACCACCACACCTACCCGACATCGGCCAAGTTGTCGGTCAAGCCTTATGAGTTTGACATTGGTTGGTTATACATTCGAATTCTTGAAACCTTGGGCATGGCCACCGTCAAGAAAACACCTCCCCGTCTGGCTTATGGTGACATTCGCCCCGTCGCTGATGAGAAGACTTTGGAAGCCTTGATTGCCAACCGTTACGAAGTCATGGCAGGTTATGCACGCAACGTCCGAGCTGTCATGCAAGAAGAAGCAAGCAAGCTCAAGCTGGATGCGGACGCTTTGCAAACCGCCATGCGGTGGTTACACCGTGACGCTGCCAAAGTACCTGAGTCGGCACAAGCACAACTCAAGTTGGCCCGTGCAGCCAGTCCAGTTCTTGACAAAATGGTCCACATGCGCGAGGAATTGAGCCAAATTTGGCTCAACACTTCCCATTCGCGTGAGCAGTTGGCAGCCGACCTCCAGGCTTGGTGCCGCCGCGCTGAGGAAAGTGGTATTGCTGCATTGCGCGACTTTTCAGTGAAGCTGCGTGCGGTACGGCAAGCGGCCTGATTCTTTTCAGACCTGACCCAGACAGGGCTTTTGGCCCTATTTCGGGTTCGGCTGCAGGCCTCAAATCGTTTTTCTTAGGCAACAAAAAACCCGCCAAAAGCGGGTTTTTTGTTATGAGGCACAGGCCGAATCACTTCAGCTTGATTTCCTTGTAGGTCACATGCTTGCGAGCTTTGGGGTCGAACTTCATGATCGACATTTTCTCGGGCATGGTTTTCTTGTTTTTGCTGGTCGTGTAGAAGTGACCAGTGCCAGCTGTGGATTCCAGCTTGATTTTTTCGCGTCCGCCTTTGGTTGCCATGGTAGATGACTCCTAATGTTCTGGGTTTAGGCTTGACCGCGTGCGCGCAGGTCAGCGAGCACGGCATCAATGCCGTTTTTGTCGATCAGGCGCAAAGCAGCGCTGGAAACGCGCAGACGCACCCAACGGTTTTCTGTTTCAACCCAGAAACGACGGTATTGCAGGTTCGGCAGGAACCGGCGCTTGGTTTTGTTGTTGGCGTGAGAAACATTGTTCCCCGTCATTGGGCCTTTGCCCGTTACTTCGCAAACGCGTGCCATGTGGACACTCCGATACTTTTTTTAAACAGCTGGTGCCGATGGGTCCTGTGCAGATGTGCACGGGGCCTGGCGCTCCAGCCTCACCTCGCCAAGATGGGTGGCGGTATCCCAGATTGCCGGCTCTGTCATTCCCAACGAAAAGTCGGGACAGATCCAACAAAGCCTTGGATTATAACCAGAAATCAGCCTTGGTTCTGTTCCAGAAAGCGTTGGGCATCCAATGCGGCCATGCAACCGGTCCCCGCGCTGGTGATGGCTTGGCGGTAAACGTGGTCTTGCACGTCGCCTGCAGCGAACACGCCGCGCACCGAAGTTTGGGTGGCAAAACCCTTCAGGCCGCTTTGGGTCACGATGTAACCGTTTTCCAGCTCGAGCTGACCTTGGAAAATATCGGTGTTGGGCGAGTGGCCAATCGCGATGAAGCAGCCTTTGAGTTCCACGTCTTCCAAGCTGCCGTCTTTGGTGCTTTTCAAGCGCACGCCGGTCACGCCGGTGTTGTCACCCAGCACTTCTTCCAGCGTCTGGAAGGTTTTGAGCACGATCTTGCCGGCGGCCACTTTTTCCATGAGTTTGTCCACCAGAATGGGTTCGGCCTTGAACTTGTCGCGGCGGTGGACCAAATAAACTTTGCTGGCGATGTTGGACAGGTACAGGGCCTCTTCGACGGCCGTGTTGCCGCCGCCCACCACGCAGCACAGTTGGTCGCGGTAGAAAAAGCCGTCGCAGGTGGCGCAGCCGCTCACACCGCGGCCCATGAAGGCGGTCTCTGACGGCAGGCCCAAGTATTTGGCCGAGGCACCCGTGGCAATGATCAGGCTGTCGCAGGTGTAAGTGCCGCTGTCACCGATCAGGGTGAAGGGTCGCTGCTCGAGCTTGACGGTGTGGATGTGGTCAAAAATGATTTGGGTGTTGAAACGCTCGGCATGCTCCTGGAAACGTTGCATCAGGTCTGGGCCTTGCACGCCGTGCACGTCGGCGGGCCAGTTGTCCACTTCGGTGGTGGTCATGAGCTGGCCGCCTTGCGCCATGCCGGTGATCAAGACGGGTTTGAGGTTGGCGCGGGCTGCATAAACGGCGGCGCTGTAACCGGCGGGGCCGGAGCCAAGAATCAGAACTTGGGCATGTTGGGTGGGTGTGGGCATGTTCGGCAATTTGGTGAGCGCAGCGGTTGAATGACAAATAGGCTTGTTGAGATGTTGGAAAGTATTGTAAGAAACCTCCAAAACCATCGTAAGACAAGGTTTGCCCGACTGTGAGTCGAGAGCACTGTCTTTTTGTGATCGGGTAAGCTTAAGCCATCCGATATGACATATTCACTGAATCATTTAAAAGCCGATGCGGCATCGGCCAACCAGCATCCAGATTCAAGAAGCTGGTGGATTCGTTTTGCCCAGGAAATCTCTTTGATTTTGGGGGCTCTGTTTTGGTTGATGTTCGGTTTGGCACTGTGGAGTTACCACCCCCATGATCCTGCGTGGTCCACCTCGGGACAAGCAGCTTTGGCTAAAAACTGGTTGGCCGGGGCGGGGGCATGGGTGGCTGACGTGGCTTACTTTTTGTTCGGTTTTTCGGTGTGGTGGTGTGTCGCCGCAGGCTTGAAAATCTGGTTAATGGCTTTGGCTCGGTGGATTCGGGGTGGTGCTGCCGTGCAGGCCCATGCCAAGACCTTGCAGCTGAAAAATTGGCACAACAGCGCGCTTGTTTTTTGGACAGGTTTTTTAATTCTCATGTTGTCCAGCACGGCCATTGAATGGTCGCGATTGCACCGGTTTGAAGCCCATTTGCCAGGGCACAGTGGGGGAGTTTTGGGTTACTTGGTGGGGCATTTGAGCGTCACCTGGTTGGGTTTTACGGGTACTGCTTTGGTGTGCATTGTCTTGGCCTTAACGGGTGCTGCCATGGTTTTTCGTTTTTCATGGGGGCAGCTGGCAGAGGGCATTGGGCGTTGGCTAGATGGATTGGTCCAGTCGCGCCATGTCAAGCGCGAATTGGAGGAAGATCTTGCTTTAGGGCAGCAGGCTTTGCGGGAAAGAGAGCGGGTGCTGTCTCCGTCGGTGGCGATTGAACCTCGATGGGACGAGGATGCGCCCGCTGGGCTTGTTTCGAGCGCCCCGCAAGATGCGCCCACCGTGCCAGTGCCCGCCACTTCGCGAGCGCCTCGGGTCATCGAGCCTGCTGTGGTGGAGGTGCCGCGCAGTGAACGGGTGGTGAAAGAGCGTCAGAAACCTCTCTTCAATGAATTGCCGGACAGCAAGTTGCCGCAAGTTGCCTTGCTCGACAGTTTGTCCATTCGGCAGGAAACCGTGTCACACGAGACGCTGGAGATGACCAGCCGCCTGATTGAGAAAAAACTCAAGGACTTCGGTGTCGAGGTCCGTGTGGTGGCCGCAGCTCCTGGCCCGGTGATCACGCGCTACGAGATCGAGCCTGCTACCGGCGTCAAAGGCTCGCAGGTGGTGAATCTGGCAAAAGACTTGGCGCGCTCGCTCAGTCTGGTGTCCATTCGGGTGATCGAGACCATTCCGGGCAAGAACTTCATGGCGCTGGAGTTGCCCAACGCCAAGCGCCAGTCGATCAAGTTGAGCGAGATTTTGGGCTCGCAGGTCTACAACGAGGCCAAGTCCATGCTGACCATGGGCTTGGGCAAAGACATCATTGGCAATCCGGTGGTGGTCGATTTGGCGAAGATGCCGCATGTGTTGGTGGCTGGTACCACCGGTTCAGGCAAGTCGGTCGGTATCAACGCCATGATTTTGTCTCTGCTTTACAAAGCTGAAGCCCGCGATGTGCGCCTTTTGATGATCGATCCCAAGATGCTGGAGATGTCGGTCTATGAAGGTATTCCGCACCTTCTGGCCCCGGTGGTGACCGACATGCGCCAAGCCGCGCACGGCCTGAACTGGTGTGTGGCCGAGATGGAAAAGCGCTACAAGTTGATGAGCAAGATGGGCGTGCGCAATTTGGCAGGCTACAACGTCAAGATCGACGAGGCCACGGCCCGCGAAGAGTTCATCTACAACCCCTTCAGCCTGACGCCGGACGATCCCGAACCCCTCAAACGGCTGCCGCACATCGTGGTGGTGATCGATGAGTTGGCCGATTTGATGATGGTGGTCGGCAAGAAGATTGAAGAGTTGATCGCCCGCCTGGCACAGAAGGCTCGCGCAGCTGGCATTCATTTGATTTTGGCTACTCAGCGCCCCAGCGTCGACGTCATCACCGGTTTGATCAAGGCCAATATTCCGACGCGCATTGCCTTTCAGGTGTCCAGCAAGATCGATAGCCGCACCATCTTGGACCAGATGGGTGCTGAAGCCTTGCTGGGCATGGGAGACATGCTCTACATGCCTTCGGGTACGGGCTTTCCGATTCGGGTCCATGGTGCTTTCGTGAGTGACGAAGAGGTGCATCGCGTGGTGAGTTACTTGAAAAGTCAGGGTGCGCCCGATTACATCGAAGGTGTACTCGAAGGTGGTACGGTGGACGATGACGGCGGTTTATTGGGCGAGGGAGACAACGGCGAGAAAGATCCGATGTACGACCAGGCTGTGGAAGTGGTCTTGAAAAACCGAAAGGCCAGCATATCGCTGGTGCAGCGCCATCTCAAAATAGGCTACAACCGCGCGGCGCGTTTGGTCGAAGACATGGAAAAAGCGGGTTTGGTCAGCGCCATGAGCGGCAGCGGGCAGCGTGAAATTCTGGTGCCCGCTCGGGCAGAATGAGACCGATGAAAAACATTTTTTGGCAGCGTTTGGCTGTGCTTGCTGTACGGGCCAAGGTTGGCTTGACCGCAATCTTTTTGACCTGCAATGTGACTGCCCATGCCGATGGCGTGGACTTGTTGGCGCAGTTCATGAAACAAACTCGCAGTGGGCGTGCGCAGTTCACCCAAGTGGTGACCTCACCCAGCCGCGCAGGCCAAGCGCCACGAACCAAAACTTCCAGCGGCAGTTTTGAATTCCAGCGGCCGGGCCAGTTTCGCTTTGATTACCGCAAACCTTTTGTTCAGACCTTGGTCGCCGATGGCCAGACACTGTGGTTGCACGACGTGGATTTGAATCAGGTGACGGCTCGCCCACAAGCGCAAGTTCTGGGCTCGACCCCAGCGGCCTTGCTGACGTCCGCATCGGACATACAAGCTTTGAAAAAAGATTTTCATCTCACACCCGAACCCGATCGGGATGGCTTGCAATGGGTGCGAGCCACCCCCCAATCGCCCGATGGGCAAATCCGCTCGGTGATGGTGGGCTTGCGCGCTGTTGCCAGCGGAGCCGAGTTGGCCGTGCTCGATGTGCAAGACAATTTGGGGCAGCGCTCGTTGTTGAGCTTTGCCGCTTTCGAGATCAACCCTTCACTGCCTGCCAGCAGCTTTGTGTTCAAGGCACCCTCTGGGGCTGCTGTCATACGGCCTTGATGCCGACTGGGTGACCATGACAGTGGCGCGAACAATGACCCATGCCCCTTTGGCTGAGCGCTTGCGCCCGCGCCAGCTGGGAGAGGTGATCGGGCAGCAGCATTTGCTGGGTGAGGGCATGGCCTTGCGTTTGGCTTTTGAGTCGGGTCAGCCCCACAGCTGCATTTTGTGGGGGCCGCCTGGGGTGGGAAAAACCACCATCGCCCGTCTGATGGCCGATGCGTTTGAGGCACAGTTCTTGAGCATCAGCGCAGTCCTGGGAGGCATCAAAGACATTCGCGAAGCGGTCGAAAAGGCCGAAACTGCCCGCACCGGTTTGCATCCGCAGCGCACCATCATGTTTGTGGACGAGGTGCACCGCTTCAACAAAAGCCAGCAAGATGCTTTTTTGCCACATGTTGAAAGTGGCTTGTTCACCTTCATTGGTGCGACCACCGAAAACCCGTCTTTTGAAGTCAATTCGGCTTTGCTTTCTCGAGCTGCGGTGTATGTATTGCAACCGTTGACTGAAGACGACCTGAGCCACATTGTGGTCAAGGCTCAGGCCATTCATGCGATCCCCGTGATCGAGCCCGCTGCGCTGGCCCGCTTGTTGGCCTATGCCGATGGCGATGCCAGGCGCCTGCTGAACACGCTGGAAACTCTGGCCATGGCGGCCAAGCAAGAAGCCATCGATCCGGTGACCGACGCTTGGCTGATGCGGGTGCTGGGCGAGCGCATGCGCCGCTACGACAAAGGGGGGGAGCAGTTTTACGACACCATCAGCGCCTTGCACAAATCAGTGCGCGGCTCCGATCCGGATGCCGCCTTGTATTGGTTTGTGCGCATGCTCGATGGTGGTGCGGACCCCCGGTACATGGCCCGTCGACTTATCCGCATGGCCAGCGAAGACATTGGCTTGGCCGACCCGCGTGCGCTGCGCATGGCACTGGATGCTGCGGATGTTTATGAGCGTTTGGGCAGTCCAGAAGGCGAGTTGACGCTGGCCCAATGCGTGATTTATTTGGCTGTAGCACCCAAGTCAAACGCAGCTTACAAAGCCTTCAAAGAGGCCAAGGCGTGGGTCAAAAAAGATGGCACGCGTCCAGTGCCCATGCACTTGCGCAATGCGCCGACCCAGTTGATGAAAAACCTGGATTACGGCAAAGGCTACCGCTACGCCCACGACGAAGAAGATGGCTTTGCAGCAGGCGAGCGCTACTTGCCCGAGGGCATGCCCGAGCCAGGTTTTTACAGACCTGTGCGTCGAGGGTTGGAAATCAAAATCGCTGACAAACTTGAAGAACTGCGTCAGAAAAACGCATCCACAGGGTAAGTCCCGACCGTGTAGAACACTGACGGGATACTTTCTTTCACTACAATCCCGCCACCCCGCCAAGGGTTGCAATGATCTGGCGGGATTTTTGCTGCTTGTCATGGGTCACCCAAAAGGTGATTCCTGATGCGAGAACAACAACCGAAGCTACGATCCGTTAAGCGCGGGTTAAAACACGGAGAAATTTATGGACGTCTTCTTCCAGCAGGTCATCAACGGCCTGGTCATGGGCAGCATGTACGCCTTGGTGGCCTTGGGCTACACCATGGTTTACGGCATCATCAACTTGATCAATTTTGCGCACGGCGAGGTCTTGATGGTGGGCGCTCTGACGAGTTGGTCTGCCATTGGCATGATGCAAGGTGCCATGCCGGGCGCACCAGGCTGGGTCATTTTGATACTGGCGACCTTGATCGCCTGCGTCGTTGCGGTGGTCCTGAATTTCACGATTGAAAAAATCGCTTACCGCCCTCTGCGCAACAGCCCCAAGCTGGCCCCCCTGATCACCGCCATTGGCATGAGCATCTTGCTGCAGACCTTGGCCATGATCATCTGGAAGCCCAATTACAAGGCTTACCCCACACTGCTGTCGAGCACGCCCATCAACATGGGTGGTGTGGTCATCACGCCGACTCAAATCATGATTTTGGGCGTTACAGCTGTGTCATTGGCTGTCTTGATGTGGTTGGTCAATTACACGCGCTTGGGCCGCGCCATGCGGGCCACGTCTGAAAATCCGCGTGTGGCCGCCTTGATGGGCGTCAAGCCCGACATGGTGATCTCGGCCACGTTTGTGATTGGCGCGATCTTGGCGGCCATTGCGGGCGTGATGTACGCATCCAACTACGGCACGGCACAACACGCCATGGGTTTCTTGCCGGGCCTCAAGGCCTTCACTGCAGCCGTGTTCGGCGGTATTGGCAACTTGTCCGGCGCGGTCATTGGCGGCATTTTGCTGGGTCTGATTGAGGCGATTGGCTCCGGCTACATCGGCCACCTCACAGGCGGTGTCTTGGGCAGCCACTACACCGATATTTTTGCGTTCATTGTCTTGATCATTGTGTTGACCCTTCGCCCATCTGGCCTCATGGGTGAACGTGTGGCCGATCGTGCGTGATGGAGGTGACCATGAAAAACAACAAGACACTTCAAAACATCCTGATTGGCGCAGCGCTCATCGCCTTGCCCTTGGTCCTGCAAATTTTTGGCAACGCCTGGGTGCGCATTGCCGACATGGCCTTGCTCTACATCTTGTTGGCCATTGGCCTGAACATCGTGGTGGGCTATGCTGGTTTGCTTGACTTGGGTTATGTGGCCTTTTTTGCGGTGGGGGCCTATATGTACGGTCTGCTGTCGTCGCCACACCTGACGAACTCTTTTGAATGGATTGCCGCCGCTTTTCCTGCCGGCTTGCACATGCCCATTTGGCTCATCGTGCCTGTGGGTGCGGCGCTGGCGGGCGTGTTTGGCATGTTGTTGGGTGCACCCACGCTCAAGTTGCGCGGTGACTACTTGGCCATCGTGACTTTGGGTTTTGGTGAAATCATCCGAGTGTTCATGAACAACTTGGACCACCCGGTCAACATCACCAATGGCCCCAAGGGCTTGGACCAAATCGATCCGATCTCGATTTTTGGCTTGAATTTGGGCAAAAAATTGATGATTGGTGACTTTGAAATCGCCTCGGTTTCTTTGTACTACTACCTGTTCCTGAGCTTGGTACTTGTCACGATCTTGATGTCGCACCGGCTGGAGGTGTCTCGGATTGGCCGCGCTTGGATGGCCATTCGTGAAGATGAAATCGCCGCCAAGGCCATGGGTTTGAACACCCGCAACCTCAAGTTGCTGGCTTTTGGCATGGGGGCCACTTTTGGGGGTGTGTCGGGTGCGATGTTTGCGGGTTTCCAGGGCTTTATCTCGCCCGAGTCCTTCAGCCTGATGGAGTCGGTGATGATCGTCGCCATGGTGGTGCTGGGCGGCTTGGGCTATTTGCCGGGCGTGATTTTGGGTGCGATCTTGTTGTCCGCTTTGCCCGAGGTGTTGCGTTATGTGGCAGGCCCATTGCAAGAGATGACGGGTGGCCGTTTGGATGCGTCCATCATGCGTCAGTTGTTGGTGGCCTTGGCCATGATCGTGATCATGTTGATGCGTCCTCGTGGGCTGTGGCCCTCGCCTGAGCATGGCAAGTCGCTCAAGACGAAATGATGGAGCAGAACATGAATCCAACAGCCAACCCAGACATCGTTCTCAAGGTCTCAGGCATTTCCAAGCGATTTGGTGGTCTGCAGGCCCTTTCTGATGTGGGCATCTCCATTCAACGCGGTCAGGTCTATGGCCTGATCGGCCCCAATGGCGCAGGCAAGACCACATTCTTCAATGTGATCACCGGTTTGTACACGCCAGACAGCGGCACTTTTGAGTTGGCAGGCAAGCCTTACCAGCCCACAGCCGTGCACGAAGTGGCCAAGGCGGGCATTGCCCGCACGTTCCAGAACATCCGCTTGTTTGCCGAAATGACGGCCCTTGAAAACGTGATGGTGGGCCGCCATGTGCGCACCCATTCGGGTTTGCTGGGCGCGATTTTCCGCACACCCAGCTTCAAGGCCGAAGAGGCGGCCATCGCCCAACGTTCACAAGAGTTGCTCGACTACGTGGGCATCGGCAAATACGCCGACTTCAAGGCCCGCACGCTGTCGTACGGCGACCAGCGCCGCCTGGAAATCGCCCGCGCCTTGGCGACTGACCCGCAGCTGATTGCGCTCGATGAACCTGCGGCCGGCATGAATGCGACCGAGAAGGTGCAGCTGCGCCAATTGATTGACCAAATCCGCAAAGACAACCGCACCATCTTGCTGATCGAGCACGATGTGAAGTTGGTCATGGGCCTGTGTGACCGCGTCACCGTGCTCGACTACGGCAAACAGATTGCCGAAGGGACCCCCGCAGATGTGCAGAAGAATGAAAAAGTGATTGAAGCCTATCTGGGCACGGGAGGACACTGAGATGGCCGATATCCTTTTGAAAGTCAAAGACCTGCAAGTGGGCTACGGCGGCATTCAGGCGGTCAAGGGCGTGAGCCTGGAAGTGCGCGAAGGCGAGCTGGTGTCCTTGATTGGCTCGAACGGCGCGGGCAAAACCACCACCATGAAAGCCATCACCGGCACATTGCCCTTGCAAACAGGCGACATCGAGTACTTGGGCAAAAGCATCAAAGGCCAAGGCCCCTGGGATCTGGTCAAGCAAGGCCTGGCCATGGTGCCGGAAGGCCGTGGTGTGTTCACCCGCATGACCATCACCGAAAACCTGCAAATGGGCGCCTACATCCGCTCAGACGCTTCGGGCATTGCGGACGACATCGAAAAAATGTTTACCATCTTTCCGCGCCTGCGTGAGCGCAAAGACCAGTTGGCGGGCACCATGTCCGGTGGCGAGCAGCAGATGCTGGCCATGGGCCGTGCGCTGATGAGCCGTCCCAAAGTGCTGCTGCTTGACGAACCGTCCATGGGCTTGTCGCCCATCATGGTCGACAAGATTTTTGAAGTGGTGCGCGACGTGTACGCTCAGGGCGTCACCGTGCTGCTGGTGGAGCAAAACGCCAGCCGTGCCTTGGCCATTGCCGACCGGGGTTATGTGATGGACTCGGGCCTCATCACCATGACGGGTGTGGGCAAAGACATGCTTGAAGACCCCAAGGTGCGCGCAGCCTATTTGGGCGAGTGATTTCAGACCCTTTGTCACCTCTGACACCCAAGTGTCACCCCGGACTTGATCCGGGGTCTATCTCTTGATGACGTCCGGGGGCATGGATACCGGAACAAGTCCGGTATGACAGCAAATAACCGCGAGTGGATGCTGGATCAGTCCACCCGAGCGCCGCTGGCCTTGACCACGCTTTCGTAACGGGTGAGCTCTTTCTTCATGAACGCGGCAAATTGCTCGGGCGTGTTGCCTACGGGTTCGGCCATCAGTTGGGCAAATCGTGTCTTCGTCTCAGGTGTTTGCAGTGCAGCCACAAAAGCCTTGTTCAAGCGGTCCACCACATCGCGCGGCGTGGCCGCTGGTGCGACCAATCCCCACCAAGTGTCGATCTCGAAATCTTTGAGCGTTTCGCTCATGCTCGGGATATCGGGCAGGGCGTTGCTGCGCTGAGCCGTGGTGACAGCCAGGGCTTTGAGGCGACCTGCCTTGATGTTGGCCGCCGCTGTGGCCAGGTTGTCGAAGTTGAAGTCGACCTGCCCCGACAACAAAGCCAGCTGCGCGGGGTTGCCGCCGTTGTAAGGAATGTGCACCGCAAAAATGCCAGCAGCGCGTTTGAACATCTCGCCCGCCAAATGCCCCGCGCTGCCGTTGCCACCGGAGCCAAAGTTCAGTTTGGCGGGGTTGGCTTTGGCATACGCCACCAAATCGGCCAGCGTGTTGATCTTCAGGCGCTGTGCGGTTTCGGCGTTCATCACCAGCACGTTGGGCACGCGCAGCATTTGTGTGATGGGCGCAAAGTCACGGCTGGCGTCGTAGGGCATCTTGGCAAACAGCCAGGGGTTGATGGCGTGCGTTGCCGTGGCCGCGATGCCGATCGTCAGGCCGTCGGGCGTGGCCTTGGCCACCAGGTCCGCGCCCAAGTTGCCGCCCGCGCCGGGGCGGTTTTCAATGATCACCGTGCCCAGGCTGTCTTTCACGCGCTCGGCCAAGGCGCGCGCCGTGACGTCGATGGGGCCACCGGGTGCATAGGGCACGATGATGCGGATTGTTTTGCCCTGAGCCCAGGCCGGGGCCGACAGGGCGATTGAGGCAGCAGTGAATTGGCGGCGGGTGATCAAAGACATGAGGGGCTCCAGAAAGAGGGGGTTCAGGCTTTGGCTTTGTCAGCCTCGGAGGTGAACGAGTCGGCGTAGAACTCTTCTTCGGGCAAACCGCCCAGCGAAACATAGTCGCGCTTGGCCGAATCCACCACAATGGGCGCGCCGCAGGCATAAACCTGATAGCCCGACAGATCGGAGAAATCCTGCAGCACTGCCTGGTGCACAAACCCTGTGCGGCCTTTCCACTGGTCGTCAGTTTCGGCGTTCGAGATCACGGGCACATAACGCAGGTTGGGCATCTCGGCCAGGCGGGCTTCCACCCAATCTTGCATGTAAAGGTCTGCCGGACGGCGACCGCCCCAGTAAAGCGTGGCTGGGCGGGTGATGCCGCGGTGCTGCATGTGCTCGATCAGCGCCTTGATGGGGGCAAAGCCCGTGCCCGAAGCCAGCAGCACGATCGGCTTGACGCTGTCCTCACGCAGGTAAAAGCTGCCATACGGGCCTTCGGCGCGCAGAATGTCCTTTTCCTTCATGGTGCTGAACACCGGGTCGGTGAACTTGCCACCGGGCATGTGGCGGATGTGCAGTTCTACCGTGGGCGGCGTCACTTCCAGGGTGTGGGGCGCATTGGCCATGCTGTAGCTGCGGCGAGAACCGTCACGGAGCAAAAATTCGATGTACTGCCCGGCATGGAACTTCATCACGTCGTTGGCGGGCAGTTGCAGTTTGAGCACGATCACATCGGGTGATTTTTTCTCCAGGCTGACCACGCGCACCGGCATCTTTTTAACGGGCAAGCCACCTTCGGCGGTGACTTGTTTCGATTCGAGCACCACATCGCTTTGGGCGGTGGCGCAGCAGGTCAGCACCAAACCTTGGGCTTCCTCTTCGTCGCTCAGGGCTTTGGACTGGTGGGTGCCATGCACAACGGTACCCGAGATCTTTTTGCACTTGCACGAACCACAGGCGCCGTCTTTGCAGCCATAGGGCAGGCCGATGCCTTGGCGTATGCCTGCGGCCAGCAGGGTTTCGTTGGCGTCGGCGGTGAAGCTGCGGCCACTGGGCTGCACGGAAATCTGAAAGCTCATCTTTTGGGTATCCTTGAGGGGTTGCAATTGACCCGGAACACCGATTTTGCCTTCAAACCAAACCCCCTTGGGCGCACTGCCTGCCCGCTTTCGTCGCCAGCGTGTCCTGATCGTGGGCTGTGGCGACGTAGGGCTGCGCACGGCGGTCGAGCTGGGTGCGCCGCACAGCCAACGCGTTCGCCTGATGGCACTGACTTCTTCGCCTGATCGCGTGCGTTTGCTGCGCGCTTGCGGCATCACGCCTTTACAAGGCAACCTGGACAATCCCGCGAGCATTCAACGCTTGGCGGGCATCGCCCACCGCGTGATTCACCTGGCTCCTCCGCCGACCGACCGTGCGGGCGCGTTCGAGCGTGATCCGCGCAGCTTGGTGCTGGTGCGCGCTTTGCGTTT
The DNA here is from genome assembly GCA_027486555.1 of Comamonadaceae bacterium. GTDB lineage: Bacteria > Pseudomonadota > Gammaproteobacteria > Burkholderiales > Burkholderiaceae_C > Limnohabitans_A. Next base: position 7,571 of record JAIXOX010000136.1, on the reverse strand, counting down.
GCGCACGCCCCCGCTGGCGCTGGTGTACGGTTCAACCACGGGCGTTTACGGTGATTGCGGCGGACAGCGTGTGGATGAAACCCGGGCTGTGAATCCCCACACCCCACGCGCTCAGCGCCGTGTGGATGCGGAAAAGTTGATGCGCTTTTTGGGGCGCAGCGGTGTGCGGGTGAGTGTGTTGCGCATTCCCGGTATTTACGCGGCCGACCGAGAAGGCGGCACGCCCCGTGAGCGCTTGCTCAAAGGCACGCCGGTGCTGGCGGCCAAAGACGATGTGTACACCAACCACATCCACGCCAACGACTTGGCGCGCGCTTGCGCGGCAGCGCTGTGGCGCGGTAAACCCCAGCGTGTGGTCAACGTCACGGACGACACCGATCTGAAAATGGGTGATTATTTTGATTTGGCCGCCAGCCTGTTCGGCCTGCCCAAACCGCCCCGACTGCCGCGTGACCAAGCCAGCTCAGCCTTGCCCTTGATGCTGCTGAGCTTCATGAGCGAGTCCCGGCGACTGGACAACACGCGCATGAAGCAGGAACTGCGGCTCAAGCTGCGTTTCCCGCATGTGCGCGATGGCCTGAGCCCACAAGGCCAGCTGATCTGATTTTTTCTGGACCCTCTGCGATGAATTCCTTGCGCATCGACAAATGGCTGTGGGCCGCTCGTTTTTTCAAGACCCGCAGCATCGCCAGCGAAGAAATCGGCAAGAACCGCGTGCAGGTCAATGGGCAAGACGCCAAGGCCTCGCGTGAAGTCAAGGCAGGCGACACGGTGCGCCTGCGCCAAGGCGCGGTGGAGCGCACGGTGCGGGTCTTGGGCGTGAGCGGTGCCAGAGGCCCGGCACCCGTGGCGCAACTGCTTTATGAAGAAACGCCAGAAAGCACCGAGGCCCGCCAAAAAGCCGCCGAGCAGCACCGCTTGTCACGCGAGCCGGCGCTGAGCATCGAGCAAGGTCGCCCCACCAAACGCGACCGCCGTCAAATTGAGCGCAACTGGAACGACCGCTGGAGTGCGGGGATCGATTGAGGGCAAGCTAAACAGTGAAACGGCCAAGAAAAAAGCCGCAAGATCATAAAAACTTGCGGCTTTGGTCTGGTGCCCGGGGCCGGACTCGAACCGGCACGCCTTGCGGCGGGGGATTTTGAGTCCCCTGAGTCTACCAATTTCACCACCCGGGCAGGTCTTCGTGAAGCTTTAAATTATGGCACATTTTTGACGCCATTTTTTGGATTGTTGTGGGCTGCTTGTCAAAAAATGTCGGTTTCAGCAGTGGAAGAGCAATTGGCTCCCAAGCCTGTGCGCACGGAAACGGCGCAGGACCCGCATGGCAGGCAAGTCCAGCCGCTGGCAGGCGGGTTAACACCGTGGTTTGAGCCAAGCTCACTGCCATCAAGGGCGTTCAAGTTATGGCAAAGTACAGCCATGACTTATCCAACCATCGAAGATGCGATCGGCAAAACACCTGTGGTGGCTTTGCAGCGATTGGGAGCAGCGGATTGCGCTGCGCGTGGCAACGTGATTTTGGGCAAGCTCGAGGGCAACAACCCTGCCGGTTCGGTCAAGGACAGGCCTGCTTTGTCGATGATTCGGCGGGCCGAAGAGCGCGGCGAGATCAAGCCGGGGGACACCCTGATCGAGGCGACGTCGGGCAATACCGGCATTGCGTTGGCGATGGCCGCGGCCATCAAGGGTTACCGAATGGTGTTGATCATGCCCGAGGACTTGTCCATCGAGCGGGCCCAGACCATGAAGGCTTTTGGTGCTGAGCTGATCCTCACGCCCAAAAGCGGGGGCATGGAATACGCCCGGGACTTGGCCGACAACATGGCAGCGCAAGGCAAGGGGCGCATCCTTGATCAGTTTGCAAATGCCGACAACCCGCGAATCCATTACGAAACCACCGGCCCCGAAATCTGGGAGCAGACCGGCGGCAAGGTCACGCACTTTGTCAGCGCCATGGGCACCACCGGCACCATCACGGGGGTTTCGCGGTTTCTGAAAGAAAAGAACCCGGCGATCCGCATCGTGGGTGCGCAGCCCAGCGAGGGCTCGCGCATTCCGGGCATCCGCAAGTGGCCGCAAGAGTACTTGCCCAAGATTTACGATCCCAGCCATGTGGATGAGCTGGTGTATGTGACTCAAAACGATGCCGAAGAAACCTGCCGCCAGATGGCCCGCAGCGAAGGCATTTTTGCGGGCATCTCCGCTGCAGGTGCTTGTTGGGTGGCCCAGCAGGTGGCCAAGACGGCTCAGAACGCCACCATTGTGTTCATCGTGTGCGACCGCGGTGACCGTTATTTGTCTACGGGCGTTTTCCCCGCCTGATTTGAGGATGCCCCATGGCTGAATACCGTTTTTGTCCGATGTGTGCCCAACCTTTGGCCTGGCTCTCGCAAATGGAAGACGGGGGCGAAACGATGCGCCTGCGTTGCACCGCTTGCGACTTCACGCACTGGAACAACCCCACGCCCGTTTTGGCGGGCATTGTGCAGGTGGGTGACCAGATTTTGTTGGCCCGCAATGCGGCCTGGCCTGGACGCCGGTTTGCGCTGATCACCGGCTTCATGGAGGCTGGCGAAACACCGGAAGAAGGCATCACCCGCGAGATTGCCGAAGAAACCAACCTGAAGGTGTCGGCCCTCAAACTGATTGGCGTGTACGACTTTCAGCGGATGAACCAGGTGATCATTGCCTACCATGCTGTGGCCGAGGGCGAGGTGCGTTTGTCGCCCGAGTTGGCCGAGTACAAGATGTTTGATTTCAAGGATTTGATTTGCTGGCCCGCTGGCACCGGTTACGCCTTGGGCGACTGGCTGCGCACCATCGGCATCGAGCCCAAGTTCATGTCATGGGAAGAGCGTGCTGCGCAAAGCCAGGAAGTGAATCAGGGCACATGATGCACATCGACAAGGAAATTGACACCAGCGGCTTGAATTGCCCTTTGCCCATTTTGAAGGCCAAAAAGGCCCTCAACGACATGGTCAGCGGCCAGGTGCTCAAGGTGACTGCAACCGACCCGGGGGCTTGGCGGGACTTTGAGGCCTTTGCCCGCCAAACCGGCAATGAGTTGATGCTCCAGGAAAAGACGGACTCGGCGTTTGTGTTTGCACTCAAGCGCCGCTGATTCTGTTTACAGACTCAAACCCTTGAGGTACTCACGGAAAGAAGCGCCCACTTGCGGGTGCTGCAAAGCCAGCTCCACCGTGGCTTCCAAAAAGCCTTCCTTGCTGCCGCAGTCGTAGCGCTTGCCTTCGTACTGGAAGGCATAGACCGCTTCGCGCTGCATCAAGCGGCCAATCGCATCGGTCAGCTGGATCTCCCCCCCCACGCCTGTGGGCTGGTTGCGAATCTCGTCAAAAATGCCCGGCGTCAGGATGTACCGACCGGCCACACCCATGCGTGAGGGCGCTTTGTCGGGGCTGGGTTTTTCCACGATGTGCTCGACACGAATCAGCTGGCGACCTGCGGGTTCACCGGCCACGATGCCGTAGCGCTTGACTTGATCCAGCGGCACTTCTTGTACGGCCAAGACCGACCGGCCTTGCTTGGTGTAAGCGTCAACCATCTGCGACAAAATGGACGGGCCTGCATTGACCATCAAATCGTCGGCCAGCAATACCGCAAAGGGCTCGTTGCCCACCAGTGGCTCGGCGCACAGCACGGCGTGGCCCAGGCCCAGCATGCGGTTTTGCCGCACGTAAGCGCAGACCATGTCGTCGGGCTGAACCGAGCGCACCAGCGCCAACAATTCGTTTTTGTGGGCGGCCTCGAGTTCGGTTTCGAGTTCGTAAGCGGTGTCGAAATGGTCTTCGATGGCCCGCTTGCTGCGTCCGGTCACAAAAATCATGTGGCGCACGCCCGCGCTGTAGGCTTCTTCCACCGCATACTGAATCAGGGGTTTGTCCACCACCGGCAGCATCTCTTTGGGCGCGGCTTTGGTGGCGGGCAAAAAGCGGGTGCCGAGGCCCGCGACGGGGAACACGGCTTTGCGGATGACATTGAGGCTCATGGGGTGTCCTTGTTGTGCAGGGCTTCAGCCCATGCGTTGCAGTTGCTGGCGGATTTTATCCAGCGTGGCACCGAAGTCGGCCACGCGCTTTTTGGTTTCGTCGAGTACGGCTTGTGGGGCTTTGGCCACAAAGGCCTCGTTGCCTAGTTTGGCATTGGCCTTGGTGATTTCGCCTTCCAGTCGGGCGGCTTCTTTGGTCAAGCGAATTTTTTCTGCTGCGGCATCGACTTCGATGAACAGGCACAGGCGCGCTTCGCCCACCACGGCCACTGGGGCCGCTTGTGCGGCAGCGATCCATTCGGCTTCGGTCTCAAAAACCTTGACTTCGCTCAGTTTGGCCAGCGACTGCAAGACCGGTGCCACGCTTTGCATGAAGGCGGTGTCGCTCAGCACATACAGGGGCATGCGGGTGGCGGGCGAGACGTTCATCTCGCCGCGCAAGTTGCGGCAGGCATCCACCAGGGTCTTGAGCTTGACCACATGGGCCTCAGCGGCTTCGTCGATGCGATCGGGCTGGCTCACGGGGTAGGCCGCGATGCTGACCGATTCGCCCGGAAGGCCCGCGACCACCGACACTTTTTGCCAAAGCTCTTCGGTGATGAAAGGAATGATCGGGTGCGCAAGGCGCATGATGGTTTCAAGTGTGCGGATCAGGGTGCGTCGCGTGGCGCGTTGTTGCGCGTCGTTGCCGGTGTTGATCTGCACCTTGGCGATTTCAAGGTACCAGTCGCAGAACTCGTTCCATACAAAGTCGTAAATCGTGTTGGCCACGTTGTCCAGGCGGTACTCGGCAAAGCCTTTGGCCACGTCGGCTTCGACGCGTTGCAGCTGCGAGCTGATCCAGCGGTCAGCTTGGCTGAAGTCCATGTAGCCGTGCGCCGGGCCACCGGGTTGGCATTCGGCTTTGGTGTGTTTCTTCAAGCCGCAGTCCTGGCCTTCGCAGTTCATCAAAACAAAGCGGGTAGCGTTCCACAGTTTGTTGCAGAAGTTGCGGTAGCCCTCGCAGCGCTTGCTGTCAAAGTTGATGCTGCGGCCCAATGAGGCGAGTGCAGCAAAGGTGAAGCGCAGGGCGTCAGCGCCATAAGCAGGAATGCCTTCGGGGAATTCTTTTTCGGTTTGCTTGCGCACCTTGGGGGCGGTCTCGGGCTTGCGCAGGCCTTGGGTGCGTTTGTCCAGTAGGGGCTCGAGCGTGATGCCGTCGATCAGGTCCACCGGGTCGAGCACGTTGCCTTCGGATTTGCTCATCTTTTTGCCTTGGGCGTCGAGCACCAGGCCGTGGATGTAGACGTGCTTGAAGGGCACTTTGCCGGTGAAGTGCGTGGTCATCATGATCATCCGGGCGACCCAGAAGAAGATGATGTCGTAGCCTGTCACCAAGACGGATGAAGGCAGGTATAAGTCGTAGTCTTCGGTTCCGCCGGCGAGCGTGCCGGAACCGGTCTTGCTCCCACTCGCTTCGCTCGCAATGTCGCTGCGTCCGGCTCCGCCACGCTCGCCAGCTGCGTTGTTTGTGTTTTCGTCGTTGCCCCAGCCCATGGTGCTGAAAGGCACCAAGGCGCTGGAATACCAGGTGTCCAACACGTCTTCGTCACGCTTGAGCGTTTTGCCGGGCTATACCTTGTCAGCTTGTGCTTGCGCCTCGGCCTCGTTGCGGGCCACATAGACCTTGCCGTCTTCGTCGTACCAAGCGGGAATTTGGTGGCCCCACCACAGCTGGCGGGAGATGCACCAGTCCTGGATGTTGTTCATCCACTGGTTGTAGGTGTTGACCCAGTTTTCGGGCACAAAGCTCACTTCGCCAGACTGCACCGCGTGGATGGCTTTTTGGGCGATGCTCTTGCCCGTGGCGTCGCCTTGGCCCACCTGGTTCATCGCCACGAACCACTGGTCGGTCAGCATGGGCTCGATGACCTGGCCGGTGCGGGCGCAGCGGGGCACCATGAGTTTGTGCTTCTTCACTTCGACCAAAGCGCCTGCAGCTTCGAGGTCGGCCACCACGGCCTTGCGGGCCACAAAGCGGTCGAGACCTCGGTATTTTTCGGGAGCGTTGTTGTTGATGGTCGCGTCCAGGTTCAGCACGCAAATCAGGTCCAGCTTGTGGCGCTGACCAACTTGGTAGTCGTTGGTGTCGTGTGCGGGCGTGACCTTGACCACCCCGGTGCCGAAGGCTTTGTCCACGTAGTCGTCGGCAATCACGGGGATGGTGCGGCCGCACAAAGGCAGGTTGACTTGCTTGCCGATCAAAGCGCTGTAGCGCTCGTCTTCAGGGTGCACCATCACGGCCACGTCGCCCAGCAGGGTCTCGGGGCGGGTGGTGGCCACAGTCACACTGCCACTGCCATCGGCCAGGTCGTAGCGGATGTGCCACATCGCGCCGTCTTCTTCGGCACTTTCAACTTCGAGATCGGACACCGCGCTTTGCAGCACAGGGTCCCAGTTGACCAGGCGTTTGCCACGGTAGATCAGGCCTTGCTCGTACAACTGCACAAAGGTTTCGGTCACGGTTTGGGACAGCTTGGGGTCCATCGTGAAATATTCGCGGCTCCAGTCCACGCTGTCGCCCATGCGGCGCATCTGGTTGGTGATGGTGCTGCCGGACTCTTCTTTCCACTCCCAGACCTTGCTCACAAAGTTCTTGCGGGCCTCGGCAGGTGTGGGGCCCATGTCGTGGCGGCTGATGCCTTTGGCCTGCAGCTGGCGCTCCACCACGATCTGTGTGGCGATGCCCGCGTGGTCGGTGCCGGGAATCCAGGCGGTGTTGTGGCCCAGCATGCGGTGGTAGCGGGTCAACGAGTCCATGATGGTCTGGTTGAAGGCGTGGCCCATGTGCAGGGTGCCGGTCACGTTGGGTGGGGGCAGCTGAATGGCAAAAGCCGGGGCACCTTCTTTGGGTGCTTGTGTCCCCCTGAAGCCTGCCACACCATAACCACGATTTTCCCACTCGGGGCCCCAATGGGCTTCGATGGCGGCGGGTTCAAATGATTTGGACAGGCTTTCAAGGCCCGGCTGATGGGCCGAAGTGGCAGGGGCGTTGCTCATGGTGGGGGTATTCCAAAAGAAACGGCAGCGCATCCGATGCCGTGCGGGACGTGTGGATCCCAAAATCATTTATTTTAACGAGGCCTGTTCAGACCCTTGCCCTCCAAGACAGCCATTGGGTCCACCTTGTTTTGTCGTTTTCTTCAGTGAACGAAGACGTTTTGGTGTCCACCCCTTGGCCTGACCATGATTTGTATCAAATTCCAAGGGCAATAGGCAATCTAAATTTGAGCCATTGGATCAATCAATTGGGAGACTGATCGGTTTAGGTTTAACCTAATCGTTCTCTGGCGATCTTGCCAGGGCATTCGACTCAAACCCACAAGGAGATATCCATGGCAGCACTCAAAGGCTCGCGCACGGAACAATGCCTGAAGGACGCCTTCGCTGGCGAATCCCAGGCTAACCGTCGCTATTTGTACTTCGCGAACAAAGCTGACGTTGAAGGTCAGAACGACGTGGCAGCCCTGTTCCGTTCCACCGCTGAAGGTGAAACAGGCCACGCCCACGGTCACCTGGAGTT
>JAIXOX010000001.1 GCA_027486555.1 Comamonadaceae bacterium | reverse complement strand
CCGAGATGCGCCGGTCCAGCTGCATGCGCGAGGTGTCCAAGGCGCAGGTGTTGCCCAAACGCGGCAAGGTGGCCCGGTAAGCGCGCAGCAAAAAGATGGCTTCCACCAAATCACCACTGGCTTGTTTGATGGCCAAAGCGGCCAGCTCGGGGTCGTACACCGAGCCTTCGGTCATGACGCGGTCCACCGACAGTTTGAGCTGTTGGCGAATCTGGTCGACCGTGAGCTCGGGTTGCTGCGGGTCGCCACGGCGCTGCTCGGCCAGCAGCTTGTAACTGTTGAGGATGGCGGTTTCTCCGCCTTTGACGGCCACGTACATCTCAGGCCTCCTGTGAATTCAAAATGCGGGTGGTGCGCGGCAGGCCCACCACCTGGGTGGGTGTGGTCAAGAAGACATCCACGCCCTGCGGAAAACGGCCGTGGTTGTCAGCCCATTGGGCTTGAAAGTCAGCCGCCAGGCCCTGCACTTGCAAGGCTTGCTGCGTGGCGATGCCGGGGCCTTGCAGCACCCAACCGGGGGCGCTGGCCTGCAGGCTTTGCACCTCGATCACACAGGTGGCCGACTGGTCGGGATAGGCATCGCTGCCTTGGCGCAGCTGGGCCAAGGAGGGCCAGTTGGGGTCTTGGCCTTGGCCTTGACTTAGGGCCAGCCAAAGAAACTGCGCTTCATGTGGATCGGACACGCACACGCAGCCGGTGTGAAAACGCAACCACGCGGCCGCGTCACTTTGGGCCAGTGATTCAGACATCCACACGGTGGTGTCTGCGTCCAGCAGGCCCAAGAGCAAAAGGGCTGCGGCGCCATGGCCACTCTGGGGCAATTGGGCGTCCATGGGCATAGTCAAGATCTGGCCGGGGTGGGACAGCGCCTGCAGGGCCACACGAAACACCGCTTGGCTGCCAAAGGCCTCGTTGTCAAAGCCCGCCACCATCGATTGCATGGATTGCGCATTCATGAGGACTCCTCTTCATCGCCGCCCGAGGCTTCACGCGCCACGGTCAGGAAATCCACCTTGGTGGTTTGTGCTTGCGCATGGCGGCGCGTTTGTCCCGCCTGCACATGGGCGCGCAGGGGGGCCAGCAAGCGCTGCTCCAGCACGGGCCATTCGGCGGGGGTTTGCAGCAAGGCATCGGCCACGGCCGCCAATTGGGCGTGGCGGTGGTTGCGGCCCATCACATAGGCCACGCCCACCGGGGTGTCCTTGAGCTCTGGGTCTGAGGTGTTGGCGGCGGCGGCCAAGCGCAGCGCGCAGCGAGTGACCGTCATCTCGCCCAGGTTGAACTTTTCTCCGGCGCCGCCCACGCGGCCTTGCACCATCATCAAGCCGGTTTCAGGCCGGCGCAACCATTGGGGTGTGCTTTGGGTGTGGTCTGCCAGACCCTGCTCAAGCAGGGGAAGTGGCGCTCGGGCCAGCAGGGCCATCCATTCGGCCCGGGGGTTCACTGGCGCTGTGGCAGGTTTGTCAAATGATTGCAACATCGGCGTGGCATCCTGCATCTTGTCTATACAACTTCATAATAGAGCCAGTTTAGGTAACCCCTGTGTAGCTTTCATGACAAATCTGCTTTCTTCGTTGACCGCGCCATCCGAGGGCGCAGAACAAGCGTCTGAACGGGACAGCTTCTGGTCACGCATTGCCCAACAACTGGCCGATGCGATTGGCCAAGGCGTGTACCGCCCCGGCGAGCGCTTGCCCTCTGAACACGCTTTGGCCGAGCAGTTTGGCGTGAACCGCCACACCATCCGCCGATCACTGGCCCACTTGGACCAGCGCGGTCTGGTGCACGCCACCCAGGGGCGCGGCACCTTTGTCGAAGCTTTTGCGGTTGACCTGACCTTGGGCAAACGCAGCCGACACCGCCAAAGCCTGGCCCAAGCCGGTTTGCGTGGCGGCTTGCAGGTCATGCACGCCCAAGAGGTGGCCGCCAACGCCGATCAGGCCCTGGCCTTGCAAGTGGCCCCAGACAGCCCGCTGCTGTTTTTGCAGGTGCTCGGCGAAGGCGCAGGCCAGCCCTTGCATGTGAGCGAACGCTACTTTCCTTTGCCCCGTTTTTTTGGCCTGGCCGAGATCGTGCAGTCCAGCGGCTCGATCACCGCAGCCTTTGCGCAACTGGGCGTGGCCGATTACCAACGGCAAGAAAGCCGCATCAGCGCCCGCCTGCCCAGCAAAGAGGTGGCCCGATGGCTCAGCCAATCCAGCACGCGCCCGGTGATGCTGGTGAGCAGTGTGAATTTGGACCCCCAGGGCGTGCCCATTGAGTTTTCCATGGCCTGGTTTGCGGGCGACCGCGTGACGTTGACGGTGAAACACGATGAACCTTGAAACTGATTTGAACCCTTACCGCTGCGCGGTGTACTTTGTGCCCGAGGTCCACAGTGACTGGTGGCTCGCAGGCAGTCGTTGGCTGGGCCGCTGCGCAGCCAGCGGTGTCACTTACCCGCCACCGGTCATTGACGGGCTAGAGGCCACGGCGTTTGAGGCATGCACCGCCGACCCCCGGCGCTACGGCTGGCACGCCACCTTGAAAGCGCCCTTTCGCTTGGCCGCCGGGCAAAGCCTTCTCACGGTGCAAAGCGCTCTGCGTGATCTGGCCCATCGCCTGCCCGCGTTTGACATGCCCCCGCTGCGCGTCACCCGCATGGGAAGCTTTTTGGCCCTGGTGCCGCAAGGAGACCTCTCGCAGATCCAGGCCACCGCCGCGGCCTGTGTCACCGAGCTGCACCCTTTGGCCCTAGCCCTGAGCGAGGCCGATTTGGCACGCCGCCGCAAAGCCCCATTGACACCCGAACAAGACCGGCTGTTGCTGGCTTGGGGCTACCCCTGGGTGCTGGACGAGTTTCGCTTTCACATGTCTTTAACGGGCCCTTTGAACGAACTGCCCCCAGAAGCGCAAGACGCCGTTCAAGCTGCGGCGACAATGCATTTTGAAGGCCTGCCGACCTGCCGCTTTGGCCACTTGGCCTTGTTTGTGGAGCCTCAGGCGGGGGCCGATTTTGAACTGGTCGACACCATGGCCTTGTCTGCATGAACCGGCGCCTGATTTACGTGATGGGGCCATCGGGCGCGGGCAAAGACAGCGTGCTGGATTGGTTGCGCGCAAACCTGCCGCCCAGAATGCAAGTGCACTGGGCCCAGCGCACCATCACCCGTCCCGCGTCAGCGGGCGGTGAGGCGCACGAAGCAACAGACGCAGAGGGCTTTGAGCATTTGCGCAGCCAAGGCACCTTTGCGCTGGCATGGCAAGCCAACGGTTTGCATTACGGCATCAGGCACACGGAGTTGGCGCGCTTGCAACAAGGGCACTGGGTGCTGGTCAACGGCTCACGCGGCCATTTGCCGCAAGCCCTGCAAAGCCATCCGGGCTTGCAAGTGGTGCACATCACCGCCGACCCCGCGACGCTGGTGCAACGCCTGACCCAGCGCCAGCGCGAGACGCCGGAAGAAATCCAACAAAGGGTAGCGCGTGCGAGCGCCTTTGTGGTGCCCAAAGGGGCGATTGAGATTTTGAACAACGGCTCCCTTGCAGAAGCTGGAAGTGCTCTTTTACGCGAAATCGAAAATTGTGATGCAAGGGATAAGGGACAAGTAAGCCAAACGGCCCCGAAGGGCCGTTTTTGACTCAAGTTGCCATGGCCACTCAGGCCGTCACGCCCTTCGCGTTCTCCACGTACTCTTCAATCTGGTTGAAGTTCAGGTACTTGTAGATCGCTGCATTGTCCTTGTTCACGATGCCCATGGCTTCGTGGTACTCGGCCACCGTGGGGATGTGGCCCAGCTTGGACGCAATCGCCGCCAACTCGGCACTGGCCAAGAACACGTTGGTGTTCTTGCCCAAGCGGTTGGGGAAGTTGCGGGTGCTGGTGGACACCACCGTGGCGCCTTCGCGCACTTGCGCTTGGTTGCCCATGCACAGCGAGCAGCCGGGCATCTCGGTGCGGGCACCGGCGGCGCCGAAGTTGGCGTAGTGGCCTTCCTTGATCAGCTCGCTCTCGTCCATCTTGGTCGGTGGGGCCACCCACAGCTTGACGGGGATGTCGCGGCTGCCGCCCAGCAGCTTGGCTGCAGCACGGAAGTGGCCGATGTTGGTCATGCACGAACCGATGAAGGCTTCGTCGATCTTGGTGCCGGCGACGTCAGACAAGAACTTGGCGTCGTCCGGGTCGTTGGGGCAGCACAAGATCGGCTCTTTGATCTCATTCATGTCGATCTCAATGACGTGTGCGTACTCGGCGTCTTTATCGGCTTCGAGCAGGTTGGGCGCGGCCAACCAGGCTTCGACTTTCTCGATGCGGCGCGCCAGCGTGCGGGCGTCGGCGTAACCGTCGGCGATCATGTTCTTCATGAGCACCACGTTGGACTTGAGGTATTCCTCGACCGGCTCTTTATTGAGCTTGATCGTGCAACCGGCGGCCGAACGCTCGGCGGACGCGTCGGACAATTCAAACGCTTGCTCGACCTTGAGGTTGGGCAGGCCTTCGATTTCCAGGATGCGGCCCGAGAACTCGTTGATCTTGCCGGACTTGGCCACGGTGAGCAGGCCTTGCTTGATGCCGTACAGCGGAATCGCGTGCACCAAATCGCGCAGGGTCACGCCGGGCTGCATCTCGCCTGTGAAGCGGACCAACACGGACTCGGGCATGTCCAAAGGCATCACGCCCGTGGCCGCGCCGAAGGCCACCAAGCCGGAGCCTGCGGGGAAAGAAATGCCGATGGGAAAACGGGTGTGCGAGTCACCGCCGGTGCCGACGGTGTCGGGCAACAACAGGCGGTTGAGCCAGCTGTGGATCACGCCATCACCGGGGCGCAGGGACACGCCGCCGCGGTTGCTGATGAAGGCGGGCAATTCGCGGTGGGTCTTGACGTCCACAGCCTTGGGGTAAGCCGCGGTGTGGCAGAAGGACTGCATGACCATGTCGGCCGAGAAGCCCAAGCAAGCCAGGTCTTTCAACTCGTCGCGGGTCATCGGGCCGGTGGTGTCTTGTGAACCCACAGTGGTCATTTTGGGTTCGCAGTAAGTGCCGGGGCGCACGCCCTGACCTTCAGGTAAACCGACCGCACGACCGACCATCTTTTGGGCCAATGTGAAACCGGCTTTTGTCGACGCAGGCACGGTGGGCAGGCGGAACACGGTGGATGAGGGCAGGCCCAGGAACTCACGCGCCTTGGCAGTCAGCGAGCGGCCGATGATCAGGTTGATGCGGCCGCCGGCGCGCACTTCGTCAAACAGCACATCGCTTTTGAGCTGGAAGGTGGTGATGGTTTCGCCATTGCGAACGATCTTGCCGTCGTAGGGCAACACGTCAACCACGTCGCCCATGTTCAGGCCAGTCACGTCCACTTCGATGGGCAATGCGCCCGAGTCTTCTTGGGTGTTGAAGAAGATGGGCGCAATCTTGCCGCCCAAAGTCACGCCACCAAAACGCTTGTTGGGCACAAAGGGGATGTCTTCGCCAAAACCCCAAATGATGCTGTTGGTGGCCGACTTGCGGCTGGAGCCGGTGCCGACCACGTCGCCCACGTAGGACACCAAATGGCCTTTTTTCTTGAGCTCTTCGATCATGGCCATGGGGCCGCGCTTGCCGTCTTCTTCGGGCTTGAAGGGCGCGCCTTCGCGGGTGTTTTTCAACATTGCCAAGTAGTGCAATGGGATGTCTGGACGGCTCCAGGCGTCAGGCGCTGGAGACAAGTCGTCCGTGTTGGTTTCACCGGGCACTTTGAAGACGGTGATGGTGATTTTTTTCTCGACTTCGGGACGGACCGTGAACCACTCGGCATCGGCCCAGCTGTGCATGACTTCATTGGCCTTGGCGTTGCCAGACTTGGCTTTTTCGGCCACGTCGTTGAAGAAGTCGAACATCAACAAGGTCTTTTTCAGGGCTTCAGCGGCCACGGCGGCCACTTCGGCGTCGTCAAGCAATTCAATCAGGGGGTGCACGTTGTAGCCACCGACCATGGTGCCCAACAACTCGGTGGCTTTGGACTTGGAGACCAGGTCAACTTGAATTTCGCCATGGGCCACAGCGGCCAAAAAAGAGGCCTTGACCTTGGCCGCATCGTCCACGCCTGGTGGCACGCGGTGGGTCAACAGGTCCATCAAGAATGCTTCTTCGCCTGCAGCGGGGGCTTTGATCAATTCGATCAGTTCAGCCGTTTGCTTGGCGTCCAGCGGCAGTGGAGGGATGCCCAGCGCTGCGCGCTCGGCTACGTGGTCACGGTAAGCTTTCAACATGGTTTTTTCTCCGGTCAGTCAAATTTAATCGTTGGGACGCCCCATACCTGTTGTATCAAACAGGACCGGGGGTGGGTTGGTTTTCATGTCCTCGGCAAAGGCCATTTGCTCGGGGTGAGCGCACTCGTCGGCCAGACGGCGGCCTTTTCTTTGGTCCATCAACATGGATTTGTTGGCCAATTGCAGCCAGACAGCGCCTGCTTTTTTATCTTCCAGCCGAATGGCGCCCGTGGTGGTGGACACCGGGTGCATGCGGTAATGAAAGCCCTTGCCCAAAACGTGGAAGTAACCAGGTTGGGTGACATCGGCTTCGAGCCTCACAATGACTCCCAATTCGCAAGGCAAACGGCCCACATGGACCCGTTCTGCAATGGCCAATTCGTCAGGCTCCATGGGAATGGGTGTGAACACCGCAGCCGCAGGCTGAACCCGTTGGGGTCGCACAAGATCGGTGCCTTCGAGCGAAGTCAAGGCCTTGGATTTGGACTTTTTGGGGTCCGACGTTTTTTTGGACGCTGTTTTGGAGCTGGCCGACTTGTTGACACCTGGTTTGCCAACTTGGGTCGGTGTTTGTGCACCCACAGCCAAGGGCATTAAGAGCACCGAGAAGATGACAAAAACTGGTTTCATGACAAGCGCCCTCAAGGGTGAAAGAGCCATCATGAACCAGTTCCGGAAATGGCCACGGAATCAGAAAAAAACAAACGGATTTCGGGGGGCAAAGCACAGCCAGTCTGGTGCGCTCGTTCGAGCAATTGCCAGAAAAAACGGTAGCTGGCCCGGTCATGCAACTGGCCCGCGTGGCTGATCGGTGCCCATGCGGCGGCCTGAGCGGCCAACACGATCGCGCTGGCCTGGTCAATCTGCGCCTCGCTGGGGGACATGGCCTCCAGGATGGGACGGATCTGGTCCGGGTGGATGCTCCACATGCGGGTGTATCCCAGCTCACAAGCGGCTTTCTTGGCCGCCATGCGCATGGCTTCGGTGTTCTTGAATTCGGTCACCACGCAGTGCGAAGGCACCTTGCCGTGCGCGTGGCAGGCGCTGGCGATGTCAAGCTTGGCTCTGAGCACCAAGGGGTGTGTGAACTGGCCTTCGATGCCCATGCCCTCAGCCGGGATGGCACCGCCATGGGCCGAGACAAAGTCCATCAGCCCAAAGCTCAGAGACTGCACACGGGGGTGTGCAGCGATGTCAAAAGCCCGGTGCACAGCAGCAGGTGATTCAATCAAGACATGGAGCGGCAATGCGCCGGCCTCTGATTGCAACAGGGCCGCTTGCGCACGTTCGACATCGGCCACGGTTTCAACCTTGGGCACCATGATGTGCGACAGGCGCGAACCGGCTTGCGCCGCAATCACCGCCATATCGGCCTCAAATGAGGGGTGATCCACAGGATGAACACGCACGGCCACACGGGCCTGGGTGTTGGCGGCCGTGGCGGCCAATGCCAGCTCAGTGACCAAGGCGGCGTGCTCGGCTTCGCCGCCCACGGGTGCGCCGTCTTCGCAATCCAGGGTGACATCAAAGACGCAGGCACCGAACTCTTGCAACATGTCCGCCTGCAATTGCAGGCTTTTGCGCATCCTCGCTTCGACACCGGAGTAATGGTCACAAACCGGCAGCTGCAGGCTGGCCGCTTGTGCTCCCAACAGGACGTCGCGAGGATGGCTCACTTGGACTTCTCGGGCTGAATCAGATCAGGTGAGCGACGCCAGCTTGCTCGTCGGTCAGCTCTTTGAGCGTCTTGTCGATGCAGCCTTGGCTGAAGGCGTCAATCTCCAGGCCTTCAACCACTTTGTACTCGCCGTTTTCGCAAGTGACAGGGAAACCAAACATGACATCTTGAGGAATGCCGTACCAGCCTTGCGATGGGATACCCATGGTGACCCACTTGCCGTGGGTGCCCAAGGCCCAGTCGCGCATGTGGTCGATGGCGGCGTTGGCTGCCGAAGCGGCCGAAGACAGGCCGCGGGCTTCGATGATGGCTGCGCCGCGCTTGCCCACGGTGGGCAAGAACACGTTGGCGTTCCATTCCTGGTCGTTGATCATGTCCTTGACGGATTCGCCGTGGATGGTGGCGAAACGGTAATCGGCGTACATGGTGGGCGAGTGGTTGCCCCAGACGCACAGTTTTTCGATGTCAGCCACGGCTTTGCCAGTTTTGGCAGCGATTTGCGACAGCGCGCGGTTGTGGTCCAGACGCAACATGGCGGTGAAGTTGCCGGGCTTGAGATCAGGCGCGGCCTTCATGGCGATGTAAGCATTGGTGTTGGCAGGGTTGCCCACGACCAGCACTTTCACGTCACGCGAAGCCACGGCATTAAGGGCCTTGCCCTGCGCGGTGAAGATGGCACCGTTGATGGCCAACAACTCGGCACGCTCCATGCCAGGGCCGCGTGGGCGCGAACCGACCAGCAAAGCGTAATCGACGTCTTTGAAAGCGTCCATCGGGTCGCCATGCGCTTCCATGCCCACCAGCAATGGGAACGCGCAGTCTTGGAGTTCCATCATCACGCCCTTGAGCGCCTTTTGTGGGCCTTCGACCGGTACTTCGAGCAATTGCAGAATGACAGGCTGGTCTTTGCCCAACATTTCGCCCGAGGCGATGCGGAACAACAATGCGTAACCGATTTGACCTGCTGCGCCGGTAACGGCAACGCGGACGGGCTTTTTGCTCATGGTGGAAAACTCCAGAAGAATTAAAAACAGGGGTTGCAGTCCGTCACCAACATCTGTGTCAGCAAGGCTGTCCAGCGCACCGGACCTGCGCTTTAGCCTTGAAAAAAGGCCAAAAGCACCGGCAAACAGCCAAGGAGTGTACCCCCGAAAACCCTGATTCGTCAATTTGTCTTATGTCTTATATAAGATATGATGCGACATCTGACATGCACCTGACCGCATGAAGCAATGGCGCCCATGAACCTCCCTTTGACACCGACCGACGCTGCCTCGCCAGCCGTACAGGCCCCCGCCGTCACACCGGCATTCAGCCCCCTTTATCAGCAAATCAAAGGGCTGATTTTGCAAAGCCTGCAGTCCAGCGAGTGGAAGCCCGGCGAGTCCATTCCCAGCGAAATGGAGCTCGCTGCGCGTTACCGGGTCAGCCAAGGCACGGTGCGCAAGGCCATTGACGAACTGGCCAGCGACCACCTTTTGATCCGCAAGCAAGGCAAAGGCACCTTTGTGGCCACCCATGCCGAGCACCAAGTGCAATACCGTTTTTTGAAACTTGTACCCGACCAAGGCGACTTGAACACCGAAGGCCCTGCCCAGCGTCAAATTGTCGATTGCAAACGCTTACGCGCCTCGGCCGACATGGCCAGGGTGTTGGCGCTAAGGACCGGGGACGCCGTTTTGCAAGTGCGGCGCGTTCTCTCTTTTGCCGGCGTTCCCACCATTTTGGAAGACCTGTGGCTGCCCGGCGCGCCCTTCAAAGGCTTGACGGCAGAAAGGCTGACGGCGTATCACGGCCCCATGTACGCGCTGTTTGAGACCGAGTTTGGCGTTCAAATGGTGCGGGCAGAAGAAAAAATTCGCGCGGTTTTAGCGGACAAATCTCAGCGAGAGTTGATGCAATTGCCCAACAACACCCCCTTGCTGAGTGTCGAAAGGGTGGCTTACACCTACAACAACACCCCCATGGAGCTGCGGCGCGGCTTTTACCGCACCGATACGCACCACTACCACAACGCCTTGAATTGATGAAAACCACCCTTTACAGGTCTGTTTTGAGACTGTCACCGAAATGCTCATGTCAGTTTGCTGCGTTGCAATAGAATCCGATCGTCAGCCTCATATGTCAAGAACGCGTTACACCCAGAAAGTACCCACATGACCGACCTCGCCCGCAAGCGGCCTGAATTCCGCAACATCAACGCCTTGAAAGACTTGCCCAGCTACCGCCTTCCGGTGGCCGGCATTGTGTCCATCCTGCACCGCATCAGTGGTTTCCTGATGTTTTTGCTGATGCCGCTGATCATCTGGTTGTTTGACAACTCCATCACGTCCGAAATCTCATTTGCCAAGTTCTCTTCTGCCTTCAACATGGGCATCGGCTTTGTGCCTGGCTGGTTCATGAAATTGATCGCACTGGCATTGATCTGGGCTTATTTGCACCACTTCATGGCAGGTGTTCGCCATTTGTACATGGACTCCTTCCACGCCGTGACCAAAGAATTCGGCAAATCCTCAGCCATCGTCACTTTGGTTCTGAGCATTGGCCTCACAGCTGTGCTGGGCGCCAAGCTGTTTGGCCTGTACTGATCTGCATCCCATCAACAAAAAAGGAAACACCACTATGTCCGTGAATTACGGCTCCAAACGCATCGTGACCGGTGCTGGCTATGGCTTTCGTGACTGGCTGGCCCAACGTGTGACCGCCGTTCTGATGGCCTTGTTCACCGTGGTCCTGCTGGCCCAAGTGATCTTCACATCCGGCCCCATCGGCTACGAAGAGTGGGCGGGCATTTTTGCCTCGCAGTGGATGAAGGTCCTGACCTTCACCGTCATCATCGCCTTGCTTTACCACGTCTGGGTGGGCATGCGTGACATTTGGATGGACTACATCAAACCTTTGGCTGTGCGCCTGGTCTTGCATGTTTTCACTCTGGTTTGGCTGATCGGCTGTGCTGGCTGGTCTGTTCAAGCTCTGTGGCGCCTTTGATGCGTCAGCCCTCATTTACATTGCGCTGAAACCACACCTACCCATTTACCCATGAGCTATACCAAAGACAAAATCACCACCCGCAAGTTTGACGTCGTGATCGTCGGCGCCGGTGGTTCGGGCATGCGTGCCTCGCTGCAACTGGCCCGAGCTGGCCTGAACGTGGCCGTCCTGTCAAAAGTGTTTCCGACACGTTCACACACCGTGGCGGCCCAGGGCGGCATCGGCGCTTCGCTGGGCAACATGTCCGACGATAACTGGCATTACCACTTCTACGACACCATCAAGGGCTCCGACTGGCTGGGCGACCAGGATGCGATCGAGTTCATGTGCCGTGAAGCGCCCAAGGTCGTCTACGACCTCGAGCACATGGGCATGCCTTTTGACCGCAACCCTGACGGCACGATCTACCAGCGTCCGTTTGGTGGCCACACCGCCAATTACGGCGAAAAGCCAGTCCAACGCGCTTGCGCTGCCGCTGACCGCACCGGTCACGCCATGCTGCACACCCTGTACCAGCAAAACGTCGCCGCCAAAACCAGCTTCTTCGTGGAGTGGATGGCCCTTGACCTGATTCGCGACGCCGAAGGCGACGTGGTCGGCGTGACCGCTTTGGAGATGGAAACCGGCGACCTGCACGTCTTGCACGCCAAGACTGTGCTGATGGCCACCGGTGGCGCAGGCCGCATTTACGCAGCCTCCACCAACGCCTTCATTAACACCGGTGACGGCCTGGGCATCGCAGCGCGTGCGGGCATTCCTTTGGAAGACATGGAGTTCTGGCAATTCCACCCCACCGGCGTGGCCGGTGCTGGCGTGTTGTTGACCGAAGGCTGCCGTGGCGAAGGCGCGATCTTGCTCAACAGCAACGGCGAGCGCTTCATGGAGCGCTATGCGCCCACCTTGAAAGACCTGGCCCCGCGTGACTTCGTGTCCCGCTGCATGGACCAAGAGATCAAGGAAGGCCGTGGCTGCGGCCCGAACAAAGACTACGTTCTGCTCAAACTCGACCACTTGGGCGCGGAAACCATCCACAAGCGCCTGCCTTCGGTGTACGAAATCGGCGTCAACTTCGCCAACGTCGACATCACCAAAGAGCCGATTCCGGTGGTGCCCACCATCCACTACCAGATGGGCGGCATTCCGACCAACATCAACGGCCAAGTGGTGACGCAGACCGCATCTGACAACAACGCCGTGGTCAACGGTTTGTATGCCGTGGGCGAATGCTCTTGCGTCTCGGTGCACGGCGCCAACCGCCTCGGCACCAACTCGCTGCTCGACCTGCTGGTATTTGGCCGCGCTGCGGGCAACCACATTGTCGACTTCGCCTCCAAAACCAAGTCGCACAAAGACCTGCCCGCCGACGCCACAGACCGCACACTCGAGCGCTTGAACAAGCTTGAAGGCCGTGGCGGCGAGTACGCGCAAGACGTGGCCAACGACATGCGGGCCACGATGCAGCAACACGCTGGCGTGTTCCGCACCCAAGCCTCCATGGACGAAGGCGTGCAAAAAATCGCGGCCATCCGCGAGCGCGTCAACGCGATTGGCCTGAAGGACACTTCCAAAGTGTTCAACACCGCCCGCATCGAGGCCCTGGAAGTAGAAAACCTGATCGAAGCCGCCCAGTCCACCATGGTGTCTGCCGCTGCCCGACGCGAATGCCGTGGCGCCCACACCGTGAGCGATTACGAGCGCCCAGTGGACGACGCCGTGGCCCCATTGGGCCGCGACGATGCCAACTGGATGAAACACACCCTGTGGCACAGCGCCGACAACAGCCTGACCTACAAGCCGGTCAAGCTCAAGCCCCTCACGGTGGATTCTGTGCCACCCAAGGTCCGCACCTTCTAAAAATTGCCCTGGACCGCGCACCTCCCGTGGCGGTCCACCACCCGAATACACCAGGAGTTCTTTCATGACCCTACGCACTTTCCAGATCTACCGCTACGACCCCGACAAGGACGCCAAGCCTTACATGCAAACCATCCAGGTTGAACTGGACGGCAACGAACGCATGTTGCTCGACGCGCTGATGAAGCTCAAGGCCGTGGACCCCACCATCTCGTTCCGCCGCTCTTGCCGTGAAGGCGTGTGCGGTTCGGACGCGATGAACATCAACGGCAAAAACGGCTTGGCGTGTCTCACCAACATGAACACCTTGCCCGGCACCATCGTGCTCAAGCCCCTGCCAGGCCTGCCCGTGATCCGCGACGTGATCGTGGACATGACCCAGTTTTTCAAGCAATACCACTCGATCAAGCCCTATTTGATCAACAGCACCATCCCGCCCGAGACCGAGCGCCTGCAAAGCCCGGAAGAGCGTGACGAGCTGAACGGCTTGTACGAGTGCATTTTGTGCGCCAGCTGCTCAACCGCCTGCCCCAGCTTCTGGTGGAACCCCGACAAATTCGTGGGCCCCGCCGGTTTGCTGCAAGCCTACCGCTTCATCGCTGACAGCCGCGACGAAGCCACCGCCGAGCGCTTGGACAACCTGGAAGACCCTTACCGCTTGTTCCGCTGCCACACCATCATGAATTGCGTCGATGTCTGCCCCAAAGGTCTGAACCCCACCAAGGCGATTGGCAAGATCAAAGAAATGATGCTGCGCCGCGCTGCCTGATGACCGTCACGCCCATCCTTGAAGACGCGTCGCTGCTTGGCGCTGACCGCCAAGCGCCTTTGAGCGAACGGTCACTCAGCAAGTTGCGCTGGCGCAGCCGCCGGGGTTTGCTCGAAAATGACTTGTTCATCGAGCGCTTTTTCAATCAGCACGCTTCAAGTTTGTCGGTTGGCCAAGCCCGGGGCATGTACGTGCTGATGGACCTGTCAGACAACGATCTCATGGACTTGCTGTTGCGCCGCAAGGAACTTCAGCCTGAGATCAGCACCGAAGAGGTGTGTGAAGTCCTGGACATGTTGAGAGCGTGAACCCGTCAGGTTCAACCCCCCTGATTTTTTGAGGAAAACAACCATGAAACTCGCCGATAACAAAGCCACCTTGTCGTTCTCCAACGGCAGCCCCAGCATCGAGATGCCTGTGTACTCCGGCAACATCGGTCCTGACGTCATTGACATCCGCAAGCTGTATGGCCAAAGCGGCATGTTCACTTACGACCCGGGTTTCCTGTCGACGGCTTCATGCCAGTCCGCCATCACCTACATCGACGGTGACAAGGGCGAATTGTTGTACCGTGGCTACCCCATCGAACAACTGGCCAACAGTTTGGACTACCTGGACACCTGCTACTTGCTCTTGAGCGGTGAGTTGCCCGTCGGCCAGCAAAGCAAAGACTTTCACAAGCTGGTGAACAACCACACCATGGTGAATGAGCAGTTGCAGTTTTTCCTGCGCGGCTTTCGCCGTGACGCCCACCCGATGGCGGTTTTGACCGGTTTGATTGGCGCTTTGTCGGCCTTCTACCACGACAGCACCGACATCAACAACCCCGAGCACCGCCACATTTCAGCGATCCGCCTGATCGCCAAGTTGCCCACGCTTGTGTCCATGGCTTACAAATACGGCGTGGGCCAGCCTTTCGTTTACCCGCAAAACAACCTCAGCTATGCAGGCAACTTCTTGCGCATGATGTTTGCTGTGCCCTGTGAAGAGTACGTGGTGAACCCAGTGCTCGAGCGCGCCATGGACCGCATCTTCATTTTGCATGCCGACCACGAGCAAAACGCATCGACATCGACTGTGCGCCTGTGCGGTTCGTCCGGCACCAACCCGTTTGCTGCCATCGCTGCGGGCGTGGCTTGCCTGTGGGGCCCTGCCCACGGCGGTGCCAACGAAGCTTGCCTGAACATGCTGGAAGACATCCAGAAAATGGGTGGCATTTCCAAAGTCGGCGAGTTCATGGAAAAGGTCAAAGACAAGAACTCCGGCGTCAAGCTCATGGGCTTCGGTCACCGCGTTTACAAAAACTACGACCCCCGCGCCAAGTTGATGCAAGAAACTTGCGACGAAGTGCTGAAAGAACTGGGCCTGGAAAACGACCCGCTGTTCAAGTTGGCCAAGGCTCTGGAAAAGATCGCCCTGGAAGACGACTACTTCGTCAGCCGCAAGCTCTACCCCAACGTGGACTTCTACTCCGGCATCGTGCAACGCGCCATCGGCATCCCCGTGAACCTGTTCACCGGTGTTTTTGCCCTGGCCCGTACCGTCGGCTGGATCGCCCAACTGAACGAAATGATCAGCGACCCCGAGTACAAAATCGGCCGTCCACGTCAGCTGTTCACCGGCTCTGTGCGGCGCGACGTGCAGCGTTGATCGGTTCTTAACCGAATACCGAAAGCCCGCCTTGTGCGGGCTTTTTTCTTGACCAAAGCCAACCCTTCACAACAAGTCCGCTTACACCATCTACGGTTCAAGTCAACACAACTTGAGTGGCCGTATCCGGGGCCTGGCAGGCCGATTTGCTGGCGCGAAGCGACTGATGAGGCCTGGCAGGCCACGGATGCGGTCACTCAAGTCCGCGCGAAGGTGATACTTCGTCAACTCTGCCTGCGCAAAGCTTGAACAGTGAAGAGCAAGAGTGACAGGGACAGCATGTGAACCGCATAAAATGGCACGCTGCTCAGCAAGGAAACCCCATGGCACGCACCCTCTACGACAAGATCTGGGACGAGCACGTCGTCCACACCGAAGAAGACGGCACCTCCGTCCTGTACATCGATCGCCACTTGGTACACGAAGTCACCAGCCCCCAAGCTTTTGAAGGCCTGCGCCAAGCCGGTCGCAAAGTCTGGCGCGTCAGCTCCATCGTGGCGACCGCTGACCACAACACCCCCACCACCGGCTGGGAGTTGGGTTACGACGGCATCACCGACCCGATCAGCAAAGAACAAATCACCACGCTCGACAGCAACATCGCGGAATACGGCTCGGCCGCTTTCTTCCCCTTCCTGTCCAAGCGCCAAGGCATCGTGCACGTCATTGGCCCTGAAAACGGCGCCACCCTGCCCGGCATGACCGTGGTCTGCGGCGACAGCCACACCTCCACCCACGGCGCTTTTGGGGCACTGGCCCACGGCATCGGCACCTCCGAGGTGGAGCACGTCATGGCCACGCAAACCCTGTTGGCCAAAAAAGCCAAAAACATGCTGATCAAGGTCGAAGGCACGCTGGCCAAAGGCCTGACGGGCAAAGACATTGTGCTGGCCATCATTGGCAAGATCGGCACCGCGGGCGGCACCGGCTACACCATCGAATTTGCAGGCTCGGCCATCCGCAGCCTCTCCATGGAAGGCCGCATGACGGTCTGCAACATGGCGATCGAAGGCGGCGCGCGCGCGGGCTTGGTGGCGGTGGACGAAAAAACCATCGAGTACGTCAAAGGCCGTTTGCTCTCGCCCACGGGCGTCGAGTGGGACCACGCCGTCGCCTACTGGAAGACCTTGCAGTCTGACCCCGGCGCACACTTTGACGCCGTGGTCGAGCTGGACGCCAGCGCCATCGTGCCGCAAGTCACCTGGGGCACCTCGCCCGAAATGGTACTGGGCATCGACGGCCACACGCCCGACCCCGACAAGGAAAAAGACGACGTCAAGCGCGATGCCATTGAGCGTGCACTGACTTACATGGGCTTGCAGCCCGGCAAAGCGCTTGCCGACATCACGATCGACAAGGTCTTTATCGGCTCGTGCACCAACAGCCGCATTGAAGACATGCGCGAAGCCGCTGCCGTCGTCAAAAAGCTTGGCCAAAAAGTTGCAAAGAACGTCAAATTGGCCATGGTCGTGCCCGGCTCAGGTCTGGTCAAAGAACAAGCCGAGCGCGAAGGCCTGCACGAAATCTTCAAGGCCGCTGGCTTTGAGTGGCGCGAGCCCGGCTGCTCCATGTGCTTGGCCATGAACGCCGACAGGCTGGAACCCGGTGAGCGTTGCGCCTCGACGTCCAACCGCAACTTCGAAGGCCGTCAGGGCGCGGGTGGTCGCACCCACTTGGTCAGCCCTGCCATGGCCGCAGCTGCAGCCGTGCATGGCCACTTTGTCGACATCCGCAAATTCGCCTGAAGCATTCGAGGAATCACAGCATGCAGAAATTCACCCTCCTCAAAGGCCTGGTGGCCCCGATGGACCGCGCCAACGTGGACACCGACGCCATCATCCCCAAACAATTCCTCAAGTCGATCCGCAAAACCGGCTTTGGGCCCAACCTGTTTGACGCCTGGCGCTACTTGGACCCGGGCGAGCCCGGCCAAGACCCAGCCAGCCGCAAACCCAACCCGGACTTTGTGCTGAACCAAGCGCGCTACCAAGGCGCGAGCGTTTTGCTGGCCCGCAAGAACTTCGGCTGCGGCTCCAGCCGCGAACACGCACCTTGGGCCATCGACCAATACGGCTTTCGCTGCGTGATCGCGCCCAGCTTTGCCGACATCTTTTTCAACAACTGCTTTAAAAACGGTCTGCTGCCCATCGTGCTGCCTGAAGCCGTGGTGTCCCAATTGTTCGACGAAGTCTTGGCTTTCCCCGGATACCAATTGACCATCGATCTGGAACGACAAGTGGTCGTACGCCCCCAAGGCGAAGAAATCCCCTTCGAGGTGCAGGCTTTCCGCAAATACTGCTTGCTCAACGGTTTGGACGACATCGGTTTGACCTTGCGCCACGCCGACAAGATCAAAGCCTTTGAAGCCGAGCGCCTGGCCACCAAGCCCTGGCTCGCCCACACCGCCAATTGACCCCTTGTAGGAGCGGCGACCTCGCCGCGATGAGCGCACGCTAACCGTCGCACGCGCCATCGCTGGGGTCCTCGCCTTCTGCCCAGCCCCCTAGGAATCCCCATGAAAATCGCAATCCTCCCCGGTGATGGCATCGGCACCGAAATCGTCGCCGAAGCCGTCAAAGTTCTGAATACGCTCGACCTGAAATTCGAAATGGAAACCGCCTTGGTCGGCGGCGCCGCTTACGACGCATTTGGCCACCCCCTGCCCGAAGCCACACTCAAGCTGGCGATGGACAGTGATGCCGTGCTGTTTGGCGCGGTGGGCGACTGGAAATACGACAAGCTCGACCGCCCCCTGCGCCCCGAGCAGGCGATTTTGGGCCTGCGCAAGAACATGGGCCTGTTCGCCAACTTCCGCCCTGCCATCTGCTACGAGCAACTGGTGGGCGCGTCCAGCCTCAAGCCCGAGCTGATCTCGGGTCTGGACATCCTGATCATCCGCGAGTTGACAGGCGACATCTACTTTGGCCAGCCACGCGGGCGTCGCATCGCGACCGATGGCCACTTCCCCGGCGCCGAAGAAGCTTTTGACACCATGCGCTACTCCAAGCCCGAAATCGAGCGCATCGCGCACGTCGCCTTCCAGGCCGCCCGCAAGCGCAAAGCCGCTGGCAAAGAGGGCCGCGTGACCAGCGTGGACAAAGCCAACGTGCTCGAGACCTTCCAGTTCTGGAAAGACGTGGTCACCGAAGTCGGCCAGCAATACCCCGACATCGCGCTGGACCACATGTACGTGGACAACGCCGCCATGCAGCTGGTCAAAGAACCCAAGCGCTTTGACGTGGTGGTCACCGGCAACATGTTCGGCGACATCCTGAGCGACGAAGCCTCCATGCTCACGGGCTCGATTGGCATGCTGCCCTCGGCCAGCCTGAACACCAAGAGTCAGGGTCTGTACGAACCCAGCCACGGCAGCGCACCCGACATCGCAGGCAAAGGCGTGGCCAACCCACTGGCCACCATCCTGTCAGCCGCCATGATGCTGCGCTTCAGCCTGAACCAGGGCGAAGCTGCCGAGCGCATCGAAGCGGCTGTGCAAAAAGTGCTGGCCCAAGGCCTGCGCACCGGCGACATCTGGAGCGAAGGCACCACCAAAGTCGGCACCCGCGAAATGGGTGACGCGGTGGTCAAGGCTCTGGGCTGATCAAAATCGGCTGATCAACCTCCGCCAACAACAAAGCCCGGCACCTGCAAAGGTGGCCGGGCTTTGTTTTTTTAAAGCGCCCTCAGGCCTGGCCCATGCGCACCAAACGCCCCGGGCGGGCCGCGGTGATCTCGCCTTCGCGCTGCACCTGCTCGCCCGCCACCCAGGTGGCCACATAGCCTTCGGCTTTTTGCACAAAGCGCTTGCCGCCTGCAGGCAAGTCGCGCACCAGCCGGGGCAGGCCCACGCTCAGGCGCTGGGGGTCGATGGCGTTCAGGTCGGCGCGCATGCCCGGCGCGATCACGCCACGGTCGGACAAGCCCAGGTACCGGGCATTGCGGCTCGTGAGCATCTCCACCGCT
>JAIXOX010000071.1 GCA_027486555.1 Comamonadaceae bacterium | reverse complement strand
CGTTTCAGGGCCAAGAGCGCGACATCATTGCCATCACCTTGACGCGCAGCAACCCCCAAGGCGAGATCGGCTTCCTGTCTGACATCCGCCGCATGAACGTGGGCATGACCCGCGCACGGAGCAAGCTGCTGCTGGTGGGCGATTCATCCACGCTTTGCAGGCATCCGTTTTTTGTGGAGTTGGTGGCTTATGTGAAGGGGGTGGGGGGCTACCGCACTGCCCAAACCATCGTTCGATAGAGGGCCAGTTCGACCTTTTCAGGTCATCCAGTCTTCAAGTTTCAAGCCGGCCACCCGCTTGAAGTGCCGTGTGTTGTGGGTCACCAATGGCAGGTTCAGTGCCAATGCATGCGCGGCGATTTGGGTGTCCATCTCGCCAATGGGCTGCCCGGTTTGCTGCAGGTAGGCGGCAATGTCTCCATAGCGGTCTGCGGCCTCCACCGTCCATGGCAACACGGGAATCTCATTGAGCAGCAAATCGATGGTTCTGCGGCGTTTGTCATCGGCTTGCAGCAGTGCCAGCCCAAACCGTGTTTCGGCGCGGGTGATGGCGGAGATGGCGATCTCCTGCTTTTTGAGCGCCGTCAACATGCGCTTTTGCAGCACGGCAGAGCTGTTGCGTGCAAAGTAGCCAAGGATGTTGGTGTCGACCAAGTACTTGATCACTTGGGGTCCTTGGTTTTGGCGGCGCGTTTAGCCGGGGCTTTTGCGGAGGCTTTGGGGGCTGTTGGCGAATCCCAGTCTGTAAACGGATTTTTCGGTGGCTTGTTTTGCCGACTGGCATCCGACAAAAAGTCGTCGGGCAAAGGGTTTTCTGCAATGGCAGCCATCAGCGCATCCAGGCGACGCTGACGCAAAGTTTCCGTGTCCTTGGGCTTGAGAGTGATCTCTCCCGTCACCTCGTTGCGGGCGATCCACATTTCATCGACATCCACGCGAAATGCCTTGGGCAAGCGAATCGCCTGGCTGTGGCCGTTGGTGAAAACTTTGGCGGTAGCGAGCATGGCTTACTCCTTGGTATGTATCTATGAAAACGTACCTACTTTATCACCAAGCAAGTTATTCAGTCAAAGTCAGCCGAGATCGGCCTCCAGTCTGACATCCGCCGCATGAACGTGGGCATGACCCGCGTACGGCGCAAGTTGCTGCTGGTGGGCGATTCGTCCACGCTTTGCAAGCATCCGTTTTTGGGGGAGTTGTTACTGTATGGGGAGGGCGTGGGTGCCATCAGTCCCAATTAGGGACTAACATGCCGCCCGGAGCGTCAAGGAGAACATCATGGAAATCACCACTATTCGCACAGAAAAAGATTACCGCGCAGCACTGCGCGTGGTGGCAACGCTGGTGGACCAAGACCCATCACCTGACACGCCCGATGGCGTACGCCTGGATGTACTCTCGACCTTGATTGAAGCCTATGAGCAAAAGCACCATGCGATTGATTCGCCAGACAAAGGAGGAATCGACGTGAAAAGCTTGAAAGACGTTAAAGCCCAACTGCTGGCCAAGCCCGTCGTTCGCCAAGCCTATGACGCACAAGCGCCCGAGTTTGAGCTGGCCCGTGAACTGATTGCAGCACGCACGCAAGCGGGCTTGATACAAGGGGATGTGGCCGCACGCATCGAAAGTAGCAGGGGCACGCCATCCAAGTGAACGTTCCAACGTTTTGCCAGTGCGGTGGGCGATTCGTTAAACCTAGATCGCTGCGCGCTTTCGCACGGTGGGTTTCGCCTTGCTTGCAGCGGTGCCCTGAGCTTCGACGTAT
The DNA here is from genome assembly GCA_027486555.1 of Comamonadaceae bacterium. Lineage (GTDB taxonomy): Bacteria > Pseudomonadota > Gammaproteobacteria > Burkholderiales > Burkholderiaceae_C > Limnohabitans_A. Next base: position 2,490 of record JAIXOX010000071.1, on the reverse strand, counting down.
GAATCCAGCAACCGGCGGATCATGCGCTGGTACTGCGTGTGGTGCTTGGATGCTTCGGACTTGAAAAACTCCACGCTGCTCTTGCTCAGGGCCAGCGTGACTTTCACGCCATCTTCCTTGAACGCCAACTCGGCAGGAGACGGCAGAAAATCTGCAATCACCTCAACATCGCCCATGGGCTCATCCGTGTAAACGATCTTCTTTTTCATAAATTGCCTTTCCTTTACGCCAATAGCCTGCCCCAATGATTCGAATGACTTTGCGCCTGTAGGTGAAGCGCACCGTCAAGATGCCGCCACCCGCTTTGCCGATGCAGTAAAAACGCTCTTCGGATTCACTGTGCGCCAGGTCTTTGGCGATCACGCGGTGCGGATCAGCGAAGGCGGCTTGTGCGTCCTTGAATGACACCTGATGCTTAGCCTGGTTTTCAGCATCCTTGTTGTCATCCCATTCGAATTGAGCAGCAGTCATGGTTCATCGTAGCATTAAGCCATAAAAAAATCCATACGTTCGTATGGCTAATATCCTGATGCTGCAACGCAGGCTCAGCGTGGGTACCGTCGATTCGTTTCAGGGCCAGGAGCGCGACATCATTGCCATCACCTTGACGCGCAGCAACCCCCAAGGCGAGATCGGTTTCCTGTCTGACATCCGCCGCATGAACGTGGGCATGACCCGCGAACGGAACAAGCTTTAGTCAGTGGGCGATTCGTCCATGCGGTCATTCAAGTTGTGCTGCAAGTTTCCCCAACTTTTGCTTCAAAGCATCTCTCAGGTTGGCGTCCAAACCAATGCGTCGCAGCGCAGCTCTCTCATAGTCGTCGCGACTATTAAAGCGTAGACCTTTGACAATGCCATTAAGAACGCCAGAGTCGCGAACCGGGTACCTGCTAACAATTCCATGAATGTCAGATATGTCAACAAACGCTGTAAGGCGCGCAAGCTCATCTGGGTATGGCGATTTAACGGGAATGTTTAAATCGTCACAATCGTTCGCCATCAACTGTTGACGTGTGGGGATCTGTGAAAGTAGTTGGTCACGCATCTGCCGCTCAGCAACGCGGCTTGCTAAATGCTCTTTCGTCCCTTGTCCCTTGAGTGATTCAATAGCTATGTCCTTTGCTGCATTCAGCATTTCCTGAGGATCGATGCCAGATATCTCTGCTTGCTTTATTGCGACAGCGGTTTGGACTTCTAAAGAGTAGATCAGGCTTTCAACAGCGAAGATTGGCAGCGGGTAAATACCATCATCCTCAAATTTACTCATCTGTTCCGGAGACATACCATCATGATCAATAAGGCCAAACGCTTTTGCTCGGTGGATTCCTTCGATATCTCTAAGGCCCCTAACTGCTCTCATCACGTCTTTGCAACTCTCACACGGTCGTAACGAAACTTTTGGGAAAAGAAGCGCGTACAAAGGTTGATCCAAGCTAGTTTTATTATTTCCTTCAATAAACAAAATTTTCCGTCGCGCACCGATTACGTCAACCCACAGCCATTCTGGAATTTGCTCTGAATCATGGATGACATCCACATCCCATGTGACGATTTTTTCCTTTTCCCAAACGCTGTCACGTACGAGAACTATCTCGCCCCCTTTAACTGCTGCAGGCAGTTCAAGCTGGTGAGTACAGACGACAAAGCCACGCGTGGTCCATCTTGTGGCTCAACGCTACGCAAGTACTGGGCTGATTTAACGTACCAAGCTGCCACAAAATCCAGAACACCAAAGCCGTTGATGCAGTTCATCACTGGCTCAAAGTCAGCTTTTTGTTGTGGCGTTTGTTCTTTCTTGCCGATGAACGGCGGATTGCCCAACACATAACTGCACCGCTCCGCAGGCAGCACCTCGTTCCAGTCCAGCCGCAGCGCGTTGGCGTGGCGGATGCCGGGTGTGCTTTTGAGTGGGATGCGAGCAAAGTAAAGGCCAAACTCCACGCTCACGCGCAGGTTCATTTGGTGGTCCACCAGCCACAGGGCCACTTGGGCAATTTGCGCCGGAAACTCTTCGATCTCGATGCCGTAGAACTGGTCCACGTTCACGCCAATCAAGGCATGCACGTCCACCGTCAGTTGCCCTTTGTGGTCGCTCAGTTCGTGGTCGGCGCGCAGCACTTGCAGCTCCAACTCACGCAGTTCGCGGTAGCTGATCACCAAGAAGTTGCCACACCCGCAGGCGGGGTCAAAAAACGTCAGTTGCCGCAGCTTTTTGTGAAACTCAAACAGCTTGTTGCGGTTGCCTTTGACGCGTTCAAACTCGGCGTGCAGTTCGTCCAGGAACAGCGGCTTGATGAGCTTGAGGATGTTGGCCTCAGACGTGTAGTGCGCCCCCAGGTTGCGGCGGGCCTTCTCGTCCATGATGCTTTGAAACAGGCTGCCAAAGATGGCGGGGCTGATGGCCGACCAGTCGAGCGCACAGGCGTCCAGCAGGGCTTCGCGCATGGCGGTGCTGAAGTCGGCCATGGGCAGGGTTTCTTCAAACAGACG
>JAIXOX010000030.1 GCA_027486555.1 Comamonadaceae bacterium | reverse complement strand
GCCGCTGCGGCACCGGCCACAAAAATGCGCAGGTCAGGCTTGGCCACGCCCAGCGACTGGGCACTCACGCTGGCGTGAAAGTGCTGGCCAATGCCCACGCGGTGCACGTCGGCATTGCCGTTCGACAAGGCCACCACCGGGTAGCGCTGGCTCCAAAACGCCAAGGCAGGCAGCGCGTCGTCAAACAAGTCCACCCGCTGGCGCTCGGCAAAAAAGGCCTCGAACGCTGACTCAGCCAAGTGCACCGGGTCACCGGCTTGCTGCAACAGCGCGCGAATTGACTGCAGCCGCAAAAACGACAAATCGTGCGCCCGGTCGGCATGCCGGGCGTTGATCTCGGCGCGCACAGCTTTTTTGAGTTCGGCATCTGCCGACAAAGCCGCCGTGCTGGGCGCATGCGCGGTCAACCACGCATTCAACACGGCCTCGGCCCGGCCAATCGTGGGCCAGACAGGCCACAATGTATCGTCCAGATCGAGGGTAATGGCTTTGATTCGGGAAATGTCAATCATGGTGGTGGGAGAATACCGCATGGCATTTCAAAAAGAACCCTCCTTCCAGCATGGTCAAGCGGCCAAAACGGCTGTCTTGTATTGCAACTTGGGCACGCCCAGCGCGCCCACGGCCCCTGCCTTGCGCAAGTACCTGGCCGAATTTTTGGGCGACAGCCGCGTGGTGGAAATCCCCAGACCCATCTGGTGGCTGATCCTGCACGGCATCATCTTGCGCGTGCGCCCGGCCAAATCGGCCGCCAAATACGCCAGCATCTGGACCGAGCAGGGCTCTCCTCTCAAAGCCTTCACTGAACAACAAGCCCAGTCGCTGGGCACCGCCATGCAAGAGCGCGGTCACCACGTCAGCGTGCGTTACGCCATGCGCTACGGCCAACCGTCCATCCCCGAACAACTGAGCGCCCTCAAAGCCGAAGGTGTGCAACGGGTGCTGATCGTGCCCGCCTACCCTCAATACAGCGGCACCACCACGGCCAGCGTGTTCGACGCCGTTTACCGCTGGGGCCTGAAAACCCGCCTCATCCCCGAGATGCGCTTTGTCAACCGTTACCACGACGACCCGCGCTACATCGCCGCGTTGGCACAAACGGTGCGTGAACACTGGGCAGCCAATGGCCAAGCTGAGCAGCTTGTGATGAGCTTTCACGGTGTGCCCGAGCGCACCTTGCAGCTGGGCGACCCCTACCACTGCGAATGCCTGAAAACCGGCCGCCTGCTGGCCGAAGCCCTAGGCTTGTCCAATGACCAATACAAGCTGACTTTTCAGTCGCGCTTTGGCAAAGCCAAATGGCTGGAGCCCTACACCGAACCCTCGCTGATCGCCATGGCGCAGCAAGGCGTGAAAAAAGTCGATCTGATCTGCCCCGGCTTCACCAGCGACTGTCTGGAAACGCTGGAAGAAATCCAGCAAGAAGCACAAGAAGCGTTTTTGCACGCGGGCGGCGAAAGCTTCAACTATGTGCCTTGCCTGAACAACCACGCGCAGTGGATCGAGGCGCTGGCCGACATCAGCCTGAGCCACATGCAGAGCTGGAACTTGTCTGCGCCAGATGCTGCGGCGCTGGCCGCCAGCCGGGAAAGGGCTCTAGCGCATGGGGCCAAGAACTCTTGATCCAGAACTGGATGGGTGGGGGTCTGCGAGGCGCCTTCGCGGCGGTGCGCCGCTCCCACAAAAAAACGCCTTGCCCCCAACCGTCCTCGGACAAATAGACATGCTGGAAGCTTGAAAACTTGAGTCACTACAATCATTCACCATGAAACGGTACTTGGCGATTTTCTTGATGGTGTTGTTGCCCTTGCAGTTCAGCTGGGCAGCCATGGCAGGCTATTGCGAGCACGAAACCGCTGTGTCTGCCAAACACCCGGGTCATCACAGCCATGACCATGCATCAGCTGAGCACCCAGAGACCGCTCAAAACGCTGAACCATCGGCCTGCATGGACCATGATTGCGCCACTTGTCATCTGGGCTGTGCCGCTGCCCTGGTCAGCGATCTGAAAATGACCACCGTAGCGGTCTCTGACGATCACCCCCTTCACCTTCAGATGATGGCTTCTCAGCCATCCATAGAACGCCCTGAACGGCCCAAATGGCCCTTGCTTGCCTGATCGGCGAGCCTCGGGTTTTCCTGCCTTTTTTCGAATCCCCTGTGTGCGGGTGTGCATGACGCTTTGTGCGTTGTGCGTCATCGCCTAGCGACGCCTTGTCGCTGCTCGCTGATCTCCTTGGATGTTTCACCATTGGAGATAAGTGATGAGTTTGAACCAAAAAAGAAAGGCACCGATTCGGTTCGTGCTGTCGGTCTTGACCTTGAGTGGCTTGGTGCTGACGGCCCAAGCGCAAGGCACATCTGCCGCAGCATCTGGCAATGTGGTGTCCTTGAAAGAAGTTTTCGATTCGGCGTGGCAAAGGCAGCCCGAGGCGCGAGCTTTTCAAAAGCGTCGCGATGCCGTGCAGGCCCAGGCCAAAGCCGCTTCGATGCTGTCTCCCGAGCCGCCCTCGTTGGAGATCGGTCAGCGATCAGACTGGATGACCGGCAACAAGGGTGCGCGGGAAATCGAGCTGGGCATCACCGTACCCATTTGGCTGCCCGGGCAACGCACGGCCAGTGCCGATCTGGCGCAGGCAGAACTGTCGTGGCTTGAGCGCAAGTTGCTTGCCGCACAACTGCGGCTCGCCGCAACCGTCAGGGATGCTTGGTGGGGCTGGCTGCGTGCTCGCGTTGATGCAGAACTGGCCAACGAACAACTGGCCAATGCGCAAAGCCTGGCCGCAGACGTGGCCAAGCGAACCCAGGCGGGTGATTTGGCCAAGTCGGACCAGCATCAAGCCGAAGGCGCTGTGGCTGCGGCTCAGGCGCATGCCGCCCAAGCTCAAGCGGCCTCTGCCGCGGCCTTGGCACAAGTGATGGCGCTGACAGGCAGGACGGCTCAGGCTGACTTGAACGTCAACGCGGCAGGGGAACCGACCCCAGCGCCGACCCCAAGCTCAAGTCCCTCAGCGGGCCATCCCTTGTTGGCTGAACTGGAGGACCGCATCACGGTGGCCGAGCGCACGGCTCAGCTCATCGGCACCCAAAAGCGTTCCAACCCCGAACTCACGGTAGCGACGAGCCGTGAACGTGGGGCTTTTGGGGAGCGCTACGGCCAGACTGTCCGGGTCGGCATTCGCGTGCCATTGGGTGAAGGCCCCAGGCATAACGCCCGACTTGCGACCGCACAAGCTGAAACGATAGAAGTTCAGTCACAACGGGTCCTCGAGCAGGCGCGCATTCAAGCCGACCAACAAGGCGCTGCCGCGCGCCTTGCGGCCGCATGCACCCAACTCGACGCCGTGCAGCGACGGGCCAAGCTGGCCAACGAGTCACGGGGCTTTTTCGACAAGTCGTTCCGGCTGGGCGAGACGGATCTGCCCACCCGCTTGCGCGTTGAGGCCGAGGCCGCAGAGGCCACGCGACAAGCGGCTCGAAGCCAAATTGATCTGGCAAGCGCCATCTCGGCATGGCGGCAGTCCTTGGGCTTGCTGCCCGAGTGATGCTGAACCCGCTTAAAAATTCAAGGACCACCATGAAACTCATTCATTCAACCGCAGCCGCCCTCTTGGCGCTGGTCTTGTCACTGCTCAGTCCCCTGGCCATGGCTGGCCCCGGTCATGACCATGGCGAGGCCGCGCCACAAGCTCAGGGAACAGCCCTGCCGCGTTTCGTCGCGGTTTCAGAGGATCTGGAAATGGTCGGCATCGTCAATGGCAAGCAGCTGACGATTTACCTCGACCGTTTTAAAGACAACAGTCCCGTCCATAACGCCCAGATCGAGATCGACATCGCAGGCAACACCTACAAAGCCGAAAAACACGGCGAAGGCGAGTACGAAGTCACCCTCAAGGACACACTCAAACCGGGCGTGCTGGCCATCACCGCCACCATTCAGGCCGGTCAGCTGAATGACCTGCTGGCAGCCGATCTCGATTTGCAGGCAGACGAAGAGGAGCACCGCCATCGCACTTCTTGGAAAGCCCTGGCCATGTGGTCGGGTGCTGGTTTGCTGGCGCTCATGGCATTGGGCGTGATGTTTCGCTTTCGTCAACAAGCTCGTCGCGCTTAAGGAGCCCGCACCATGAAAAAGAACTTCACGACAAAAAAGTGCAACTGGATGGCACTAGCTACAGCTTTGACGCTCGCCGTGACTGCACTGTCTTCTTATGCGGGTCCGGGACATGACCACGGCCCGGCGCCTGCGATGCCCAATGCCAATGGCCCACAGCGCATGGCCGATGGCCGCGTGTTTTTGCCCAAACCCGCCCAACGCCAACTGAATGTGCGCACGCTGGTGGTGGAAACCGCCGAACTGCCACGCGCCTTTGAACTCAACGGGCGGGTGCTGATGGACCCCAACGCCGGGGGCAAAGTCCAACCCATCAACGCTGGCCGCATCGAACCCGGCTCCAACGGTTTGCCCAACGCGGGTCAGGCGGTAAGAAAGGGTCAGGTACTGGCCTACGTGGTCCCAGCGGTCGCGCCACTGGAGCGGGCCAACCAGTTGTCTCAATTGGCCGAATTCCGCGCGGCCAAAGCGCTGGCCGAAAAGCGCGTGGCACGTTTGCGCGAGTTGTCGGACACCGTGCCACGCAAGGAAGTGGAAGCCGCAGAGAGTGAGGTGCTCAGCCTGACCGAGCGCATGTCTGCCGTCGGTGGTGGCCTCAGCAACAAAGAAGCACTGGTCGCGCCCGTTTCTGGCGTGATTGCCTCGGCGCATGTCGTGGCAGGCCAAGTGGTGGACACGCGTGAATTGATTTTTGAAATCGTCGACCCGAAGCGACTGCGCATCGAAGCCTTGGCTTTTGATGGTGCACTGGCCAACAACATCGGCGGCGCCACACTGGCGGTTGGCGAACAGCGTGCGACGCTGATTTTCATGGGCGCAGCGCGCAGTTTGCGCGAACAGGCTCTGCCGCTGAACTTCCAGGTGCAAAACCCGGAACTTTTGGGCTTGGCCGTTGGACAGCCCGTCAAAGTCCATGTGCAGTCCAAGCAAAAGACGCGGGGTATTGCGGTGCCCCAATCGGCACTGATGAAGAACGCCGCCAACCAGAACGTGGTCTGGGTCAAGTCGGCGCCTGAGCAGTTTGAACCCCGCACGGTGACGTTTGAGCCCCTGGATGGCGCGCGTGTCACGGTGATCTCGGGCTTGAAGTCTGGCGATCGTGTGGCGACCCAAGGTGCCACCCTCATCAACCAAGTCCGTTGAGGAGGCCACCCGATGTTCAAGTGGCTTCTCGAAAACAGCCTGACCCACCGGCTGCTGGTGTTGATGGCGGGGGTCGTGCTGATGGCCTACGGGGCATTCACCTTGACTCAAACGCCGGTCGATGTCTTTCCCGACCTCAACAAACCCACGGTCACGATCATCACCGAGGCGGGTGGCATGGCACCTGAGGAGGTCGAGCAACTGATCACCTTTCCTCTGGAAACAGCCATGAATGGCTTGCCTGGCGTGGAGTCGGTTCGCTCGATTTCATCGGCTGGCTTGTCGTTTTTGTATGTCACCTTCAACTGGGACACAGAGATTTTTAGAGCACGCCAACTGGTGTCTGAGCGCCTCTCGACCCTGGAAGAAGGTTTGGCGGCCGGGGTGACCCCACACATGGGGCCGATCAGCTCCATCATGGGCGAGATCATGCAGATCGCGATTCCGGTTGATCCGCAAAAAATCTCCCCCATGGCGGTGCGTGAGTACGCCGACTGGGTGCTCCGGCCGCGTCTCCTGGCCATACCCGGCGTTGCACAGATCATCCCCATTGGCGGCGAAGTGCGCCAGTTTCAAGTGCAACCCAACACAGCGCGCATGTCGGACTTGGGCATTTCCTTGGAGCAGCTAGAGTCGGCGCTGCGTGGGTTCTCGGCCAACACCTCGGGTGGTTTTCTGGAGCTCAATGGGCGCGAGTACCTGATTCGGCATCTGGGCCGCACCTCCCGCCTGGAGGACTTACGCCATCTGGCAATCACCGCCAAGAACGGCCAGCCCATCTTGTTGCGGCAGATCGCTGAGGTGACTTTTGCCGCCGCCATCAAACGCGGGGATGCGGGTTATGAAGGCAAGCCTGCCGTGATTTTGGGCGTTCAAAAACAGCCCACTGCGGACACGACCCGTTTGACCCAGTCCATTGAGGAAGCCATTGCGGACCTCAAGACCTCCCTGCCAGCGGGCATGGAGGAACCCCGTGTGACCTTCAGGCAAGCCAGCTTCATTGAGGCTTCGATCTCTACGCTGCAAGGCAAACTCATTGGTGCGTCGCTGTTTGTGGCCGCAGTTCTTTTCTTCTTCTTGGGCACGGTTCGCCCCACCATCATCGCGCTTACGGCCATTCCGGTGTCCATCTTCATCACGGCCCTGGTGTTCAAGTACTTCGGTTTGTCGATCAACACCATGACGCTAGGGGGACTGGCGATTGCCATTGGCGGGCTGGTGGACGATGCCGTGGTGGATGTGGAAAACATCTTGCGTCGCATGAAAGAAGACCGTGCCAAAGATCCAACTCAGCGCCTGTCGCTGCTCGCGCTGGTGGCCAAGGCGTCCATGGAGGTCCGCTCGGCGATCCTTTATGCGACGGTGATCATTGTGCTGGTCTTCCTGCCACTTTTCGCTTTGCCGGGTCTGGAAGGCAAGCTGTTTGTGCCGCTGGGCATCGCCTTCATCATCTCGACATTGGCCTCTTTGCTGGTGTCGGTGACGATGACGCCGGTGCTGAGCTACTACCTCTTGCCTGGCATGAAAAACCTGGACCATGGCGACACCCAGGTGCTGGCATGGCTCAAGCGGGGCTACAACAGCAGCTTGCAGGTGGTGCTGGACAAGCCCCGCGTGGCGATGGCCAGTGCATGTGTGGCGGTGGTGTTGGCGGCGGCGGCCGTTCCGTTCTTTCCGACCACCTTCTTGCCCCCCTTCAACGAAGGCACGCTGCTGGTGGGCATACGGCTGAACCCGGGCGTGACGCTGACGGAGTCCTCTGACCTGGCACGCCAGGCCGAAGTGCTGGTCAAGCAGGTGCCCGAAGTGCTGCATGTGGGCAGGCGCAGCGGACGTGCTGAACTCGATGAGCATGCCGAGGGCGTTCATGTCAGCGAATTGGATGTGGGCATCCAAGCCTCTGGCGAGTTGACGCGCTCGATGGACGAGGTGCGTGCCGACATCCGTGCACGCTTGGTCAACCTGCCCGCCTCCATCGAGGTGGGGCAACCGATCTCGCACCGCATCGACCACATGCTGTCTGGCGTGCGATCGCAAATCGCCATCAAGATCTTTGGCGAAGACCTGGACGTGCTGCGTGGGCAAGCCGATGCGCTGCGCGCAAAGTTGTCAGGGATCGAAGGCATGGCCGACCTGCAAATCGAAAAGCAAGTCCTGGCACCCCAAATCAAGGTGCGGCTGGACTATGCGGCAGCGGCGCAATACGGCGTGTCTGGCGCGCAAGTGCTGGCCACACTGCAGAAATTGGTGGAGGGCGAACGCGTCACGCAAATCATGGAGGAAGGCCGCCGCTTCGCGCTGGTCGTGCGCTTGCCAGAATCCGCGCGCTCGCTGGAAGGCTTGGGCCAGATGCTGATCGAAACGCCCACGGGCCGGGTGCCGCTGTCCAAAATCGCCACGATTGAAGACGCCGATGGTCCCAACCAAATCAGCCGGGACAACGGCAAACGGCGCATCGTGATTTCTGCCAACGCTTCGGGCCGCCCCTTGTCAGAAGTCGTGGCCGACATCCGCAAGGTCACGGCAGATTCACGGCTGCCCGATGGCTACTTCATCACCCTGGGGGGACAGTTCCAGGCGCAGGAAGAAGCCACGCGCCTGATTTCCTTGCTCTCGGTGGTCTCTGTGGTGTTGATGTTTGTGGTGCTTTACAGCCGCTACAAGTCCACCATTTTGTCGGCCTTGATCATGGTGAACATTCCCCTGGCGCTTGTGGGTGCTGTGTTGGGTCTGTGGCTGTCAGGTCAGCCCTTGTCGGTGGCCGCTTTGGTTGGCTTCATCACGCTGGCGGGCATTTCGGTGCGCAACGGCATTTTGAAAGTCAGCCACTACATCAACCTCATGCGTTTTGAGGGGGAGGCCTTCAGCAAGCCCATGATCTTGCGCGGGTCGCTGGAGCGTTTGAGCCCGGTGTTGATGACGGCCTTGGTGACCGCCTTCGCATTGGCGCCCTTGCTCTTCGAGGCCGAACGCCCTGGCACCGAAATCTTGCACCCGGTGGCCGTGGTGATTTTCTCGGGCTTGATCAGCTCAACGCTGCTCGACACCTTTCTCACCCCTGTCATGTTCTGGCTCTTTGGCCGCAAACCCGCCGAGGCGCTGCTGCAAGACAAAGACGCTGAAGCCTTCTGAACGTTCACTCTTGATTCGCTATGGTGAAGTTTGAATGTTTTCTTTGTCATCCCGGCCTTGAGCCGGGAGCCAGAATGCACTGCAGGTCTTTACAAAAGGCAGCACTTAACGCTGGATCCCGGGTCTGCGCCCGGGATGACAAAGAGGGGACAGCAACACAGGCCATCCATACTTTATCTGGCCGGATGAATCATTTACTCACCCTCAAAAAGGATATCTCATGAAATTTCAATCGCTTTTGATCACCGCTTCATTGGCTCTTTGCAGCATGGCTTGGGCCGGACCCCATGATGGGACTCACAAACCCATGCAAGGCGGTGTTTTGGCCACCGTCAAGGATGTGGACTACGAATTGGTTGCCAGTGCCACAGCGCTTCGCCTTTATGTGCGTGACCATGGCAAAGCGGTGGATGTGTCGAAAGCCACGGCCAAATTGACCTTGCTGACCGGCAGTGAAAAACAAGAGGTTGAACTCAAACCCAGCGGAGACAAACTGGAAGCGACCGGCACCTTCAAAGTGGCGACTGGCACGAAGGTTGTGGCCGTTATTTCCTCTGGTGCAAAGCAGGCGACGGCCCGATTCGTCATCAAGTGATTCGTCAGAGTGCACACCCAAGTTCCGCTGACTGCGGCTGAGAATCTCAGCCCAAACACCCCCGCAGCACCAACTGCGCCCTCACCTGCTCAGGCGTTTCAAAGCGGATGGCCTGCCAGCCGTGTTGCTCGGCAGCGTCGATGTTCTGTTGCACATCGTCAATGAACACCGGCTGCCCCCGCAAGGGCCATCGCGCTTGCGCCGTGGCAAAGATGTCGGCCTTGGGTTTGATTTGCTGCACATGGGACGAAAAGATGCCGTCGTCAAACTGGCTGAAAAACGGGTTCACCCGCACCAAATGGTCGGCGTAAGCTGCGGGCATATTCGACAGGTAATACAGCCTTTGGCCCTGTGCCTTCAGCTCATGGATCAGGTCCACCGTGCCGGGAATCGCTTGCAGGTGCGAAGGGATGCTGGCCATCAAATGGCGCAGATCGGCCTCGGCCAACCCGCTGCGCGCTGCAATCCGTTGGGCCAAAGGTTCGGGCTCGATGCGGCCCAGGTCAAACAGCGCCCAGTCGGCCTCGGGATGAAAGGTCTCAAAAATCTGACCGGCCCATTCTCGGGCCTCGGCCTCGTTGCGCACTTGCTTGGGGAACAATTCTTGGATCAGCACCAGCGGCTGCCAGCGGAACACCACACCGCCTAAATCAAACACCACGTCTTGGTTCATTGCATGTCTTTCTACGTTGGCCCATCCAAGGGGCAGCAGGCCTGATTTTCTCCTGTCTGGGCTCAGGTTTTGATAGGCCGCTTGAAGATGCGGATCAACCGTACGGCCAAACCAGATGACGGCCTTGGGAATGGCATTTTTGCGGCCAGCAAAGTCAAATTAACCGTATATACCGTTTTTGCCCTATACTTTTGGCTCTCATTTTCGGTATGCTTTTTTTAAAAGGAATTGGTTATGGACATCGTTTCTTTCGTCAGTCAAAAGGGCGGGGTTGGCAAAAGCTCACTGGCACGGTTGCTGGCGGTGCATGCGGCGCGCAAAGGCCTCAAAGTCATGATTGCTGACTTTGACCTGGAGCAGTTGTCATGCGTGGAATGGAGCGCACAACGCATGCGCAACGGCATTGAACCTGAAATGGATGTCCGCCCCTTCAAGAGCCTTAAAAAACTGCGCAAACTAGAGTCAGACTTTGACCTGGTGGTCGTCGACACACGCGGCCTGGCGGACCAGTTGACCGAAGAAATCAGTGAAGAAAGCGACTGGGTATTTTTGCCCACGGGCACCTCCATGGACGACCTGCGGCCCACGCTGGCCCTGGCACGCAAACTTGGACGTACCCCGCGCTTGTCCAACAAAATCCAATTGATCCTGTCTCGCATTGGGCGTTCGGGGAAACAATTGTCAGATGCCAGGATCATCATCAACGAAGCCGGATTCAGCGCTTTGTCTGAAATTTGGCCTCACCGCGATGGGTTTTTGTCTGAATTCGATGCAGGGCGCGCAGGCAGCGAAGCAGCCAATCCCCATTTAAGGGCTGCAGCTCAATTGCTCGAAGCTGAAATGTTCAGCCAATCCATCCAACAAGCCAAGAACCCCGCTTGAATGGCCTCAAAGCCTGTCGAAATAGTGACGTGCGACCCGCCAGTCAAGAATGAGTTGCAGAGCCAAATGACAGTCGTCGTAGCCCAAGGCATCTAACTCTGACAGGCGTATCGGATGGTCGTGTTTCAAAGCCTCGATCAAACGGGCCAAGACTTGGCCTGCACCACCCCTGGATGGGTCGCGGACAATTTTTAAAGCGCGGTGGATGGATTCAATGATGACCTTGAATAAATGGCCATCAAATTGTAATATTTAATTACTCATTTTCCAAGAACCCTGTCACCCATTCCAGCTGCTGCAACACATTCAGCGCAGGGGCATGGCCGCAGCCGGGCACCTCAATGTGCTTGAACAAACCGCGTGCGCCCGGACCACGGCGGCGCATCTCGGCCACCGTTGCGGGCATCACCAAATCCGACTCTGCCCCCCGCAACAACAACACCGGCAGCTTCAGGGCGTCGTAATGGTCCCAAATCAGGTAGTCATGGGGGTGCACTGTCAGTTGCAGGGCCATGGCCGGGTCGTAATGCGGCGTGATGCGGCCATCGGGCAGGCGGCGCGCCGAGGTCTCGGTCATGCGACGCCATTGCGCGTCGCTGAGCCAGCCAAAGGGTTGGTAGACCTGGCGCAAAAAAGCCTCCAGCTCGGTGACCGTGGCAAAGCTCGGCGGCTGCCCGGCATAAGTCTTGATGCGCTCAATGGCCGCTTGTGCCAACTCGGGCGCGTTGTCGTTGAGGGTCAAACTCAACAGGCGGTGTTTGAGTTGGGGCTCAAACAAGCCGGACGCGCACACGGTGCCGATGGCACCACCCATGGAGGTGCCCACCCAATGCACAGCGCGCAGCTGCAAGCCGTCCATCAGCTCGCGGGCGATGCGGGCGTAAAACGCCAGGCAGTACTCCTGTTCAGGGGCGCTGCTCCACTGCGACAGCCCGCGCCCCACCGTGTCGGGGCAGATCACGCGCCAGCCTCGGGCGCTCAGGTGCACAGCCAGCTCGTCCATGTCCCGACCCGTGCGGGCCAGGCCGTGCCAGGCGATCACGGTGCCCTTTTCGGCCTTGCCCCAGTCGGTGTAATGGATTTCCAGACCGGCACAGCGCGTGTAGTTGGATGTAAAAGCCATGTCAACCTCAAGCCCGTTGTGAAGGTGCCAACGCCCGCAAGGCGGCCCGACTGCGCAAGCGCCCCACCACCCCGGTCGGAAAGTAATAGACCGACAGCACAAACAACAGGCCCAGCCAGAGCAACCAGCGGTCAGGCGACAACAAGGCCGACAGCAAAGGCATAGACGTTGTGGCCTCACTGGCCATGCGCAGCAAATCCTGCAAATAGCTTTGCGCCAGCAAAAACAACACCGCCCCAATGGCCGCGCCATAGATGGTGCCCATGCCGCCAATCACCACGATCAGCAGCACGTCCATCATGATTTCAAAACTCAGCGAGGTGTCAGGCCCGTTGTAGCGCAGCCAAAGCGCCAGCATGGCCCCGGCCACACAGGCGTAAAGAGCGGACAGCACGCTCGACAGGGTGCGGTACACCACCACGCGGTAGCCAATGGCCTCGGCTCGAAATTCGTTCTCGCGGATGGCTTGCAAGACCCGGCCGAATGGCGAGTTAACGATGCGCAAGAGCGAAAGCAGCATGCCCACAGCCAATACAAACAGCAGGTAGTAACACAGCAAGCGCCCATCGAGCGACACGCCCAGGAACGGTTCATCGCTGAACTCGGTGCTCGGCAGCAGCAACTCGGGCAGCTTGAAGCTCAGGCCGTCTTCACCGCCGGTGAAGTTGGACAACTGAGACGCCAAAGTCTGAAAGGCTGCTGCCACAGCCAGCGTGATCATGGCGAAAAAGATCGCCCGCACCCGCAGCGAGAACAAACCAATGGCCAGCGACAGCACCAACGTGAGCGCCAGCGACAGCGCAAAACCCAGCCCGATCGCGACCCATGTTGGCCCCCAGGTGTTGGACGAGATGGCGATGCCATAGGCTCCGATGCCAAAAAACATGGTGTGCGCAAAACTCACAATGCCGGTGTAGCCCAGCAGCAGGTCAAAGCCCGCCACCAGCACCACAAAAATCAGCACCTTGGCCGCGACCGACAAGGCCTTGACGCCCGGGAACAAAAACGGTGCAAGGGCCAGGCCCAGCAGGATCACGATCAGCACGGCGGCGAGCAGGCGGCTGCGCGGATGGTCGTTGGAAATCAAACGGTTGAGCATGGGATGTCCTCAGCGGTTGGCCACGGGGTACACGCCCTGCGGACGCCACAGCAGAATGCCCGCCATCAGCGCGATGTTGGAGAACAGCGCGACCTTGGGGGCCAAAAAACCGGTGTAGTTGGCCATGAGGCCCACCAGCAAGGCCCCGATCAGGGCACCACCGGTCGAGCCCAGCCCGCCGATGATGATGACGATGAAGATCAGCACATTGACCTGAGCGCCCATCTGCGGCACCACGTTTTGTTGGTACAGCCCCCACATGACACCGCCCAGCCCCGCCAAAGCACTGCCCGCCACAAACACACCCACAAACAGGCGTCGGATGCGGTAACCCAGCGACTCGACCATTTCGCGGTCCTGCACGCCAGCGCGAATCAGCAAACCGATCTTGGTGCGGCCCAAGACCCACATTTGCAAGGCAAACACGGCCAGGCCCACGGCCACCGCCAGCAGGCGGTATTTTTCAATCGCGGCGTCGCCCACCAGCACCGCGCCGCGCATGGCCTCGGGCAAAGGCAAAGCGATCTGCTGCGGTCCCCAGACCACTTTGATGAGTTCTTCGCCAATGATCATGCCGCCCATGGTGATGAGGATTTGCTTGAGGTGCTGGCCATATACCGGCCGCACGATGAAGCGTTCAAACGCCAGGCCCACGGCCGCCGCCACGGCCATGGCGATCAACATGGCAGGCAGCACCGCCACCATGTTGCGCCACCACTCACCCGAGCCGGTCCAGTCGCCCATGGCACCCAGCACGCTGGTGGCCACAAAAGCACCCAACGCAATGAACAGACCGTGGCCAAAGTTCAGCACATCCATGAGGCCAAACACCAGCGTCAGGCCCGAGGCCATGATGAAGATGATCATGCCCATGGCCAAGCCCGCCACCGTGAGCGTGAGCCAGGTCGAGCCCGAGCCAATCAGCGGAAATGCCAACAAAGCCAGCACCGGAACCAGCAGCAAGGGGCGTGTATCGATGTCATCGAAAAATTTCATAAAGCCAGCCCCAACAAGGATTGCTGCAAAGCCGTGTCTTCGGCCAGTGCTTGCATGCGGCCCGCGTGCACCACGCGGCCGTTGTCCATCACGGCCACAGTGTCGCCCAGCTGCTGAGCGAAGTGGATGTTTTGCTCCACCAACAAAATCGTCACGCCGCTCTGCTTGAGCTGCTGGAACGCATCGATCATGTTTTGGATGATGGCCGGGGCCAGGCCCTTGCTGGGCTCGTCGATGATCAGCAAATCACGCGGCTCCACCATCGATCGCGCCACGGCCAGCATCTGCTTTTGTCCGCCCGACAATTTGCCTGCCGGGTGCTTCCAGAACTTTTCCACCGCTGGGAAAAGTTTAAAAATCCACTGCAAGCGCGCCTCGTCCATCTGCGCCGCATGCTGGGCACTGCGGGCGGCCAGCAGCATGTTCTCCTTCACGGTCAGATCCGAGAAGATGCCCATGTTTTCGGGCACATAGGCGATATTTTTTTGTGCAATGGCGGGCGTGTTGAGCTGCGTGATGTCTTCGCCACCAAAAGTAATGCGCCCTTGAGAGGCTTGCCACAAGCCCATGATGGTGCGCAGCGTGGTGGTTTTACCCGCCCCGTTGCGGCCCAAAAGCAAGGTCAGCTCGCCACGCGGCACAACCAAGTCCACCCCGTGCAGGATGTGGTACGCCCCGATGTGCGTGTGCACGCCTTCTAAGGTCAAGAGGTTCTGGTTCATGCCGCCTCCTTGGCTTTGCCCAAATAGGCTTCCTGAACGATGGGCGAAGCGATCACCTCACCCGGCTCGCCATCGGCCACCAAGTTGCCGTTGTGCAACACGATGATGCGATCGGCCAGCTCACGCACCACGTCCATCTTGTGTTCGACCAACAAAATGGTTTTGCTCTTGTCTTTTTTCAGTTGGCGAATCAAATCGAGAATCACCGGTGCTTCGTCGTGGCTCATGCCGGCTGTCGGCTCGTCGAACATGTACACCAAAGGCTCGAGTGCCATCAAGAGCGCCACTTCGAGTTTGCGCTGGTCACCGTGCGGCAGGCTGGCCACCGGGGCATCTTGCTGCGCGGTCATCGAGACAGATTGCAAAATCTCCAACGCGCGGTTCGTGAGCTGCGCGTGGTCGCTCCAAATGCTCCACAAGTTCAGGCCCCTGCGGTGTGCGCCCTCTTTTGTGGCCTGCACCGCCAGACGCACGTTTTCCAGCACCGACAAGTTCGGGAACAAATTGGTCAACTGAAACGCCCGGCCTAAGCCAGCGCGGGTACGCGCCGACGTGGGCAAGCCCGTCAGCTCACGCCCGTTCAGGTGCACCGAGCCTGCAGTGGCAGGCAACTGCCCCGAGATCAGGTTGAAGTACGTCGTTTTGCCCGCCCCGTTGGGGCCAACGATGGCCGTGAGCGTGCCGGGTTCAAAGCGGCACGACACCGCATTCACGGCCACATGACCGCCAAACCGCACCGTCAGGTTTTGGGTTTCAAGCATGCGTTCAATTCAAAAAGTAGGCGATTCCGCCAAGACGACAGAACATGATTTATGTAGGTCGGCGGCTTCAGCCCCGACACAGGCCTTCGCACAAGCAGGATGTCGGGGATAAAGTTGTAGGTCGGAGCTTAAGCTCCGACACAGGCCTTTGCGGGCCCCAAATGTCGGGGCTGAAGCCACCGACCTACAGTGAGCGCATCAGCGTTTGTTGCGAATCGGCACGTTCATCTCTTCGGGCTTGATCTCGCGGATCAGCTCAGGCACACCCCAGGCAAAAGCCGGATCGATCTTGATCTTGAAGTGGTACATGCTCTGCATGGCCTGGTGGTCTTCCTTGCGGAAGGTCATCTTGCCCTTGGGCGTGTCAAAGCTCATGCCTTCCATGGTGCTGATGAGCTTGTTGGTGTTGGTGTCGCCATTGGTTTTCTTCAATGCCGTGACCAATGCCATGGCCGACGAAAATCCACCAGCCGTGAAGAAGTCTGGCGGTGTCTTGAATTGCTGATAGTGCGAAGCCACCATGGCGTCGTTCACCGGGTTCTTGGGCATGCCGAAGTAATAGTAGGCCGCGCCTTCCATGCCCGGGAACTGCTTGTAGGCCACCATGGCGGGCAAGATGTTGCCACCCGTGGCGATCTCGATGCCGTAGCGCTTCAAGTCCATGTCGGCGATCTTGAAGGGGTTGCCACCGGCCCAGATGATGAAGATGATCTTGCGGCCGGGCAAAGCCTTGAGCTTGTCGATCATGCGCTGCGCACCGGCGGTGAAGTCGGTGGTGGCAGGCGGCAAATACTCTTCGTGCACCAACTTGGATTTTTTCAAGGCTTCCTTGAACGCCTTGACACCATCCCGCCCAAAAGCCGAATCCTGTGCCATGGTGACAATGCTCACACCCTCTTTGTCCACCGCCACAGCGTTGGAAATGGCGTCCTGGCTGCTGTTGCGGCCGGTGCGGAAGATGTATTTGTTCCACTTGTCACCGGTGATCGAGTCGGCCACAGCGGGCTCGACCAGCAAAATCTTTTTGTACTCTTCGGCCACAGGCAGCATGGCCAGCGCCACAGGTGAGGCGGTGGGGCCCACGGCCAAGTCCACCTTGTCGTCGCCATAAGCGGCGGCCAACAGGTTTTTGCCCAAGTCAGGCTTGCCTTGGTCGTCTTTTTCAATCACGACGATCTTGCGGCCAGCGACTTCCATCGTGCCGCCGGTGGCATAGCTCAGGCCCATCATCAAGCCGGTCTGGGTCTGTTTGCCATAGGCCTCCAACGGGCCAGTCTTGCTGTAAATGTGCGCGATCTTGATGTCTTTGCCCTGGGCCATGGCGGCGGGGATCAAAGCACTTGAAACGGCCAAGGCGGCCAAAGAAACAAGGTGTCTACGAAACATGAGGGTCTCCTGTGGGAATGGTCCGCTGAGGTGCGGCGCACAGTCATTGTGCACAAGCCGTGCCAACTGAAGTGGCGCACACGGCTCTCGTAAACCCTTGTCAGATCAGCATTTTTTGACAAGGCTCAAAGTACCCTCAAAAAAATGCCTGAAATTAAGACATTTCAAATGTATTTTTTTCAGACATTTGTGTGAAATTAAGACGGTCGTGACAAGCATTCGTAGAGTTTGGCACGCGAAATGCCCAGCAATTTGGCCGCCGCCTGTTTGTTGCCTCGGCTGTACGCCAAAGCATGCTGCACCGCATCGCGTTCCAGCGCCCGAACACGCTCCCCCAAAGGCGTAGGCGCTTGCATCGGGTCTTGAGGCAAGAAGTCTGCTTGGGGCGATGGATGGGTCTCACAAGCGGGTGCAATGTGACTCAGCCCAGACTCGCGCAACACAGCGTCGACCGCCTGCGCATCGACCATGCCCGAATCGCAGCGCAACAAAAGTTGCTCAATCACGTTGCGCAACTCGCGCACATTGCCCCGCCAATGTTGCGCCGAGAGCAAGGCAAACGCCTGGGCTTGAAATTCAGGCTGCGGCAATCCACTGCGCAAAGCCAGGTCTTCCGACAAAAACTCCACCAAGGCAGGAATGTCCGTCGCCCGGTCACGCAATGCAGGCAGGCGAAGCGGCAACACATTGAGGCGGTAATACAAATCCTCGCGGAACAAACCTTCACGCACCAACTTGACCAGATCGCGGGAAGTGGCCGCGATGATCCGGGCATCAAAAGACACCAAGCGGTTGGAGCCCAACGGTTCGATTTCGCTTTCTTGCAAAGCCCGCAACAACTTGGCCTGCAGCCCCAAGGGCATGTCGCCAATTTCATCCAGAAACAATGTGCCGCCGTCGGCCAACTTGAACTTGCCGTCTCGCCCTTTTTTGTCGGCACCGGTGTAAGCCCCGGGCACGACCCCAAAAAATTCAGCCTCCAACAAGGTTTCAGGAACAGCGGCAATGTTCACGCTGACCAAAGGCCCCCTGGCTCGGGGTGAACTGGCGTGAATGGCATGGGCCAACAACTCTTTGCCAGTGCCGGTTTCGCCCAACAACAAAACAGGACTGCTCGACTGCGCCGCACGCCGGGCCTGACGTTTCAAATCGGCCACCACCGCACTTGAACCAATGAAACTGGCAAAACTGTGCCTCGCTTGACGCAATCCACCGCCCACCTTGCGCTGCGCGGCCAAAGCCGAACGGGCTTCGTCCAATTCCCGCTGCATCAAGGCAAACTTGGCCATCAAGGGCTGCAAATTGGTTTCCGGCTGATCAAACAACACCACGCCCAAAGCACCAATGACCCAACCGGCCTCGTCCCGCAAAGGAAAGCGGCTGACCAAAAATGTTCCCGCCCGGTTGCTCAACAGGTCAATGAGAATGGGCTTGCCGGTCTCCATCACTTGGTTCATCAGGGTGTTTTGCACCACCTCGACCACAGGTTTTCCCACAAAGTCAGCTTCCCGCTCAAATCCCAAAGCAGGCAAGTACCTGCGGTAGTGGTCATTGATCCACACCACACGACCTGAACGGTCCACCAACAACATGCCCTCACTGGCATTGGCAAAAACCTCAAACAAAGACCGAGCAGCCAAGCCCAAAATACTCTGGGCATCGGTGGGCAAGGCGGCGATCTGGGCCACAGGATCAAGCGCAGAATTCATCTCACTGGAAGGCAGAGACATGATCATTAAAATAAACAGTACTTTTTAAGTATGTATTCATCAGAAGTATTGGCAAGTCCAGATAAAATTTACCAAAGTAAACAGAGTCGGCAGTCTCGCAAAAGAAATCATCCTCAGGCAATCCATGAATTTTGACGATTTCAAAGGCCATATCTACCTGATTGATGACGACCCATCCATCCGCAGAAGCTTGGCTTACAGCCTCAGTTCGGTGCGCTATTCCATCCAGACCTTTGACAGCCCTGCGGCTTTTTTGCGCGACGCTTTGCCCATCACCCCGGCCGTCATTTTGCTGGACATTCGCATGCCCGGCATGAACGGTCTCTCCTTGCAAAACGAGATGATCGCCAGGGGACGCAAAACCCCCATCATTTTCATCTCGGGCGAGAGCCAACCGACCGAAATCATCGAAGCCATGAAAAAAGGCGCGGTCGATTTTTTGATCAAACCTTTTGGCCTCGAACCCTTGCTGGAGGCCATCGACTTGGCCTTGCAAAAAGACAAGCACCAGCAAAGCCAGAAAATCCTCACGCTGAACGTGCGCGATCGCTTCATGCGCTTGACCGACAAGGAACGAGAGGTCTGCCGATGGATGGTCAAGGGTTATGGCAATAAAGAAATTGCCAACATGAACGGATCGGCTCCAGCCACTGTCAAGCTCCATCGCAGCCGGGTTCTGGAAAAAATGGGCTGTGCATCCTTGCCTGAATTGATGGCCTTGGCACTGGACACTGAGCGCAAAATCATCGACATCTTCACCGAACCCGAGCCAGTGCAGCCCCCGGACAATCAACGCGGCTTGGAGTGACTGACGTTGGGCCGGCTCACATCGTAGCCAAACCAGCGGTTCGAGATGTCCTTGAACGAACCATCTGAGAGCATGGTTTGAATGGCCGCCGTCATGCGTGCGGCCATGTCTTTGTTGCCCTTGCGCACCGCCAGCCCCGAGGCCATGGGGGGCGCAAAGGGTGCTGTGATCTTGATGGGCAAGCCATCGCGCTCGATGTAGTAATCGGCAATCAGACTCTCCTCCAGCACGGCGTCGAGCTTTTTCTCGGCCAGTTGCTTCAGGGCTTGGTCAATCACGGGAAATGGCAAGACACTTTTGCCCAAAGCCCCTTTGGCTTGGTCTTCAACGCCGGTGTTGGCCAAGACCCCCAGTTTTTTCCCGACCAAATCGTCCAAGCTCAAAAAATCCCGGTTGTCGTCTTCATGTTGAATGCACACCAACTGGTTGGCGGCATAAGGCTTTGCAAAGTCAAACAATCGGCGATTTTCCGGTGTGGGCAAGAGTTGATTGCCGATGACAGAGATTTCATCGGCCTGCAATTTTTTTTGCAGATTGGCCATGCCGTCCGGTTGAATTTGAAGCTGCAGCTTCATGATGACCGCCAAGCGCTTCATCACATCCACGTCAAAACCCTGCAAAGTACCTTCGGTGAAACTGAACGGCTTGTAATGGGCCAAAACCCCCACCCGAAGCACCCCATCGCTTGGGTTTTGAGCCTGCACAGCCGATGCCCAAGAAGTGCTGATCGATGCCAGCGCAAGCCGCAAAAAATCATGACGGCTGAGTTTCAAGCCAGCGCCCCTGAATGACCGATCAATCATGAAAGGCCCCCTCAAAACAATGCCGCAACTCATGCCCCAGGTAGTTGTAACCGGTGGTGATGGGGGTGACGATGGTGCACTCTTTGCGGCGCACATTCCAAAAAGCACAAGCCATCGGCCGCGAAGTGGGAGTGACCGGAATCCCGGTGATGCGGGCACAATATTCAAACCCGTCGGTGCGCACCAAATACTTGACTTTGGGCTCAGCCAGAACCCGTTTTTCGAGGGCCATGGGGGTGAAACGAACCGTGTCCACCTGAGGGGGTCTCATGGTCGTGGTCTCACAGCCGGACAAAAAAACCAGCAACAAGGCCCACAGCACACCAAGGCAACATCGATCCCACACAGCCCGGGAAATGAACTGTGCCCAGAACATCAGCGCCCCTGAAGGCAGTGCAAAAAGAGATGGCCCAGCTGTGAATGGCTGGTGTGCGTGGTCGTGACAATGGTGCAACGGGCTGTGGCCAGATGCCAATACACGCAGCCCTCGGGTCGCCTGGCCAAGCCATCTTTGGGCTGGGCCTGTGCGCACACCGACTCAGGGGTGGACCGAATCAGCCAACTGACCATGGGTTCGGCAATTTTTCGCTGACTGACCTCGGGTGGATTGAACATGCTGAAGTCCATCAAGGGATCGGCCATGGCAGTACCGGCCCAAAGGGCCACCACCACCATGCATTTCAGTTTGTCAATCGCAGTCACAACATCACTTCATCGAAAAATCACTGGGCCCAATCACACTCAAACCAAGTTGAGGGTGATGCCGGTTTGCACAAAGAGGCTCAGACCCAACGCATCGTTGGTGTAAGCCGCATAGTCTTTGCCACCGAGTGTGACAGCTGAATTGTTTTTAGTCCAATCCAAGTCTGTGGTACCGACCAAATCATCCAAATTGACGGTGTCTGCAGCATCCCCGTCAATTCGCATCTGGAGGTGATCTTTGTGTGCTGCGGCAATGCTGAAACTGTTTTTCACACCCAGGTCCAACACGTCGCCCATGGTCAACTTCAGAACATGGGCGCCCTGCGTGATGTCAACATGGTTGACGGCCGTCAAATCGCCCAGTGCAGGGATGCCATCGTAGAGCGAGGCCATGTCGAAATCTTTGGCGTCGGATGACTTCAACTCAATCTTGCCCACCGAGCCGACCAATTGATCGACATTGAAACCGGGTGTGGGCAACACGGTTGTGGAGGTGCTTGTTGCCATGGTGGCACCTGTGAAATCCATGATTTCAGTGGTGTTGGCGATCGTGAAAGAGTTTCCAGCCCAATCCTTGAATTCAAGGCTAAATTTGCCTATTTCAAATTTCTTGCCTTCCAAATCCTTCAGGTCAAAGAGCCCACCGGTGTATTTCTTTTCAACAACACCAGAACCCGTCGTGTACTTGTAATAGCCTTGCTCGTCCGTCGAGTAATTGATCGATGTGAAAGTCCAAAGTCCTTTTTCTTTCTTGGCACCTGAATCGTCAAAAATAGAAACGGATCGGTCGATCACAAAAGACTGATCTGTTGCTTGAAGCGTATTCCCGGCCGCATCCACCAACACCGATTTCACGGTGTACGTGGTTGTCTTGTTCTCAACCCCCAATTTGGTCAGATTTTCAAAATCCCAAGTTTTCCCCGAAGGCAAGACATACTGCTGAGAAACCACTTTGCCATCTGCCCCATACACCTGCACCAGCACGCGGTCGCCGTTGTCGACAAAATCCGTGTCAAAACCACCCCGGAAAGTCAAGAGTTGGTCGTTGGTGAGGTAATCGGTGGTGTTGATGCCTGTGTCGTCCTCGAAGGTGACGGGCAGCATTTTCAACTTGGCGTTGGGGTCGGTTTTGCCACCGTTGTCGGTGGTGCTGTTGTCCACCACCAAGGCCTGCACATCGGTGTGGATCGGGTTGCCCGCCTTGTCCACCAAGGAGGCCTGCAAGTCATACGTGCCGTCGGCCAAGCTCAAATCTGTTTGCTTGTCCCAGGTCCAGTTCCAGACACCGGCGGTTTTGACCGGCTTGACGTAATCCAAGGCCACCACTTTGCCTGCAGCGTCTTTGAGAACCACCTCCACAAACGCGCCGTTGTCATTGAAATCGGTCACCGTGCCAGCAAATTTAAGCGTCCGGTCTTTGGTGATGAAATCTTTCGGGCTGTGGCCTGTGTCTTGCGTTGCCGACACGATGTCCACCTTGAAGCCGCTGTTGGGATCGGTGGCCTTGTCGGGCGAGTGGTTGTTGGTTTTGTCGGTGTCAATGAACACATCTTGTGTATCCACTGTGGATGGCACAGTCGCATTGTCTTTGACAGGAGTGCCTGCGCCATTGACCAAAGAAGCGTTGAGCGTGTATTGACCATCGGCCATGGCCGCCGACTTGCTGCGGTCCCAGGACCACGTCCACTCACCTGCTTCGTTTTTCACGGGTTTGACGTAGGCCATCTCGATCTCGGCCTTTTTGGCGTCAAGCAAGGACAGTTTGACCTGATCTCCGTTGGGGGTGTAAGCGCTGAGCGTGCCCTTGAAAATGAGCTGGTTGTCTTTGGTGTAGTAGTCGCTTGTGTTTTGACCCGTGTCTTCGGTGATGGCCGTGATGTCGAGCTTGACCCCGGCGTTGGGGGATTTGTCGGTCGGGGCGTTGTCGACCTTGAATTCGGTGCCCTTGAACACCGGCGATTTCAGGCCATTGATGGTGGCTGTCACCTCTGGGGTGTAGGCACCGTCAAGCAAAGCGTCAGCGTCCGGAATCTGAATCACAAACTCACCTGTTGGAGAGGCTTTGCCGGTGTAGGTTTTGCCATTGACCTTCACTTCCACATCGGCATTGTCCGATGCTTTACCCGAAATTCGGGGGGTTTTGTCGGTGGTGACGTTGTCTTTGGGGCCCGTGTCATCTTCGGCCATCAGGGCGGCCGAGGTCACCGCTGGTTGCTGCGGGTTCTGGTCGATGTAGATCAACTGGCTGTCGATGTTGGTGGGTTTGGCAGAGCTGTCACTGATCAAGGCACCCGCGCCATTGACGATAGAGGCATCGAGTGTGTATTTGCCGTCGGGCAATTCGGCTTTGGTTCTGTCCCATGACCAAGACCAGACACCCGCTGTTTGGACGGGCTTGATGTAGACCATGTCGATCTCAGCGCCCTTGTCGTTTTTGAGGGACAGTTTGACGTGGTCACCGTTGTCGGTGAACTTGCTCAAATCGCCTTTGAAGACCAAGGTGTTGTCGGCCGTGTGGAAGTCTGAGCCGCTCAGACCTGTGTCTTCGGTGATGGAGACGATGTTCAGGGTCAGACCCGCGTTGGTTTTGTCGGTGCCATTGCCGTTGTCAACTTTGAAGGGGGTGCCCGCAAAATCTGGCGACTTGACGCCAGCCAAGGTGCTGGTCACCACGGGGGTGTAGGTGCCGTCCGCCAAAGCGTCGGCATCTGGTACCTGGATCACAAACACACCGGTCGAAGACGCCTTGCCGGTGTAGGTTTTGCCATTGAGCACCACAGAAACGTCTGAGTCGGGCGTGGCCTCGCCAGTGATGCGAGGCGTTTTGTCGGTGGTCACACCGTCTTTAGGACCGGTATCGTCTTCGGGCATCAATTTGGCCGATGAGACTTTGGGGGTTGTTGCCACGGCGGTGCTGCTGCTGCCACCACCGCCCCCGCCTGCTGCTGCACCGAGCAAGCCCAAAGGCGCCAGCAACCACGGGTTGAATGCGGCTGCAGCCAAAACGCCCACAGCCGCACCCGATGCATTGATTTCAGCCCCACCCAAGGCCATGCCCACTTGGTTGGAACCGTCAGCCAGCAAAGGCACGGCCGTGTTGCCCACTGCAGTTTCAGGAATGTATTCGTAGAAACGACCAGTTTCGGCCTCGCCAATCAGGCCATTGAAACCCTCAGGGGCCACCTCGTAATAATCTTCCACCACCAGGTCAGGCGCGCTGCGGCCTTCAAAGAAAACACGCAAATCCTTGCCAGAACGGCTGGCCCGGATGTTTTCAGGGCCATAACCCGTGGTCGCATCCAACAGCTGGTATTTACCGCCAGGTACAGCCTTCACCACCATGGGGGTTTTGCCATCGCCTGTGGCTGGAATGTCAACAAATTTGGCCTCGCCTTGGCCTTGGTTCACTTTGATTTTGTATGTTTTGCTCATGGTGTGTGACAGTCAAAATAAGGTTGATGAATGGGGCCGCTTGAACTTATCGACGTGCGCCGGTGATGACCACCACAACGCGTCGGTTGGGCGCGTGGCAAATTTTGTTTTCAGGTGTGGGTTCGTTCCTGCAGCCCGTTTTGCTCAACTCGATGGAGCCCCGGCCTTCGGCTTCGATGCCCCGGGTGGGCTTGACGTTGCGCGCAGAAATTTGACGGGCCACCACGTCAGCACGTTGCTGCGACAATTTTTTGTTGATCTGATGCGAACCAATGGCATCGGTGTAACCCACCACACGGATGCGGTCGACCGAGGAATAGTCTTGATTGAGGCGTTGCACCAAGGCTTCGATGGCATTAAAACCCGAGGCTCGCAACTCGGCCTTGCCAAACTCGAACAGGGCATCGGTTTCAAGCGCGTATTCGCGTGGCGCCGGTGGCCTTGGTGGTGGTGGCGGTGGTGGCGGGGCAGTGACCACTGCGGCCTTGCCAGGTTCGCCACAGGTGAGTGCGGCTTTGGCGCGGGAAATCGTGTGGATTTGACGCCGGGTGTTGGACATCTCGGCATTGGCTTGTGATGTCGGCATGCTGAGCACAGCAATACCGGGCTGCCCAGCCTCGTCAACCTTCAGGAACAAGGTCTGCCCGACTTGCATGCTCAGGCGTTGACCGCCATCTTGTTTGCTCAAATGCAAACGGGATGCGTCATCGAGGGCTGCTTTGATGCTGACATTGCCCGGTTCTGCACAAAACTCGGTGTAGCCACCGCGCAGCAAAGAGGCGTGGTACTGACCATTGAGGTAAATGTTCACCGGTTGCTGAGACACGCCTTGCAAGTTGCGGTAAATGAAGACGCGCGTCTGATTGACCGGTGCCAAAGCCGCTGTGGTGTAGGGCTCGCCAAATGAGTCGATGACCACCCGGGTGGCCCCCGATTGGGCCATGGCCACATGTGAAAAAGCCGCCACGGACAAGCCAATTAACCACTGATTCAACGGTGAAGAAAAAATTTTCATAAGGGTCACCTCAAAAAACTTGTGTCAATTCAGAAACTTAGAGTGACTAATTCATCTGTCACCCGATGACACAATGATGCGTGAGGATGCCTCGTTGTAAACGCGCCAAAAAGCGTACTATTAAAATCAGTTTTGACAGAATCAAATATTCTCAGCGGCGCAGACTTGGATGAAATTGACCGAATGTTTCAACTGACCGGTCTCATCATGGCGCATCTTTTGCTGGAAGATCGCGAGAGGTCGATATGAGGTGCACAAATACCAAATATCAATGTCTACAAAAACAAATTTTTCATTGAATACGTGTGAATTTTCAAATGCACACGACAATAATAAAAAAGCCATCTGGTGCAGGCGCATCAGATGGCTTGATCAAAGATAGAAAATCAAAAATTCAGTGCACGCAATTCAAATTGATTTTTTCAAATTCAATAATGATTGATTTTTGCAAACAATCAATTGAATTGGTAACCAAGAGAAACATTCATTGACGTCAAGCTGGCTTTGGCAGGCGTCAATGCATCACCCAATGACACAGATTTGGATTTGAATTTGGTTGACAGCACTTCAAATTGAACAAAAACATCGTTGTTGATGTAAGACTTGAGTCCCAAGCCCAAACCTGTGCCATGGATGGATTCACTGAAACCACCGGCCTGAGAGAAAAGACCGCCTTCACCGACAAGAACAGCCGAGTGGTAACCCACTTTGGCAAAAGCTGCAGTGTTCGGCGTCAGCAAGAGTGTGGGTTGCAGGTACAAAGCGCTGTGGTTTTTCACTTTGCCATTGAGCAACACCACATCAAGAATTCTTGATTCGCTGAGGTCGTAACTTGCGCCCATGCCCAGCGCCCACTTGTCATTGAGCGGCATGCTGTAGCCGGCATCGAAGGTGGCGACAATTTTCGTGCGGCCCAGATTGCCTGCTTGGCCTTGGTTCAATTCATTGATTTTCAAGTTACCGTCGACCACCGAGCCGCCCAGGGCAGCAGACCAACCCGAGAAATGGGTGCTTTGAGCTGCAACATGGCCTGCGGCCAAAGATGCCGCAAGAAACAACACTGAATTGATATTTTTGAATTTCATTTTGTGGCTTTTAAATAATGTGAAGCCATATTTTAACATGGATTAAATTTTCATTACCGACATGATAATCATGATTAATGAATATATATTATTCAAATTAATATTGATTTGAATTTAAAATATATTATCGAACAAGATTTTTTCGTGGAAAAAGTCAAGGTTTCAGCCCTGAAACAACAAAGCCAATCTACGGTCTGTGCGGTGACAGACCGTTACTGTCCCATGAGACAAGCCGAGTTTCAGTCACCTCTTCAAGGCTCCATGGCCGTTCAACTTGGCTGACAGGCGGTCCCTTCAAAAACCGTCTGTGTCCTGAACTTGGGTTTTGGCCAACTGCCACTGTTCTTTCAGCCAACGCTTGAGCGCAGCATCGTTTTGAATGCGGCGCAAATCCGCCTCCAAGCTGTCGGTGATGTGGCGCTGATCGGCCTGAATGCGCTGCAGCGACTGGGTCATGGCAGCCTCGTCGGCTTGTGCCAGCACGGTGACGCACAACTCACGGCTCAATCGGCTTTGCAACTGGTCCAAATCTTCTTCCAAAGCCGCAAGCTGCTCTTTGAGCAGCACAGACATGGCCATCAACTGGTCATCGGCCATGCGCGCTGCACTTTGCAGGTTGACCTGCGTCACCTGCATTTGCAGGCGCAACAAGGTGGTCAGGTCGTTTTTTTCATAGGCGGCATTGACCTCGCTCATCAGGCCGGTTTTGCGCAGGCGCTCTTGCTCGTCCGGTTCGCGATCCGGATGAAGGGCGCTGGCCAATTGCCTGAAGATCGTGCGGATGGCACTTTTGGCATCGGCTGCACGCAGCGCTTTGGGGGTTGCCTCGCCTTTTCCAGCCGCTGCGTTTTTCTTTTGCGCATCTTTTTGCGCCTTGCGTGCCGCACGTTTGGCCGATTTGCGGGCTTCGTCGGCCTCTTGCTGCTGTTGCCATTGACGCATGCCGGCTTGAAGCATCTCTTGGGGCGTCTGGTATGGCTTGGGATTGTTCAGGGGCCGGCCCAAAGCCTCCTCGATGCGTTCACGCAAGCGCTGCGCCGCCTCGGCCTGCTCTTGGGCGGCTTCTTGCTCGTCTTCTTCGCTCACATAAATGTCAACCAGGGCCTGAACCTGAGGGTCATGGGTGGCGACCAAATGCGCCAACAAACCCCGCACAAGCCCCCGAGCCATGTGCTGGTGCCGATCGGTGAACTCTGCAGTTTGCAGGCGTTCATGTACAAAGAGCAGCAGGCTTTTGCGGTGCGCCTGCGACAGCTGTACCGACTCGCGCAAAGCCTGAATGTGTGCATAACGGTGCTTGTCAGACCAAGCTTCCAGGCGCTGAATCTGCCCCGACAGCCGCTCGATCTGGGCCAGCAAGTCGTTGAAGCGCTGTTGTGCGGGGGTGAGTTTTTCTTGCGCCGTGGCCTGCACCATCAGGGCAGACAAAGAAGGCGCGGATTCTGGAGGTGTTTCGGGCAAAGCAGGCGATGGAGGCATCGGAGAGAAATGGAGGATGGCCAAATGGTGCAGGCGCATGTTAACGCCCACATCACCACAGGTCCCCCCTGCAACCCCGTGCGGCAGGCGCTGCAGGCGTTGATAATCCCCCCATCGTTTCGAAAACCGCCCACTGATGCCCAGCCCCGCCCCGTTCAAAGTCCTGAGCCTCATCCCGCCGATGACGCAGCTCAACACGCCCTACCCGTCCACGGCCTACCTGACGGGTTTTTTGCGTTCGCGGGGTTTCGATGCGGTGCAAGAAGACCTGGCGCTGGCCACGGTGCTGGGCTTGCTGAACAAGCAAGGCCTGACCGAGCTGCAAAACGCGGCGCTGGCTTTGCCGGTCGAAGAGCGCTCGGGCCCGGTGAACTTCTTTCTCGACCACTTCCACGACTACGCCATCAGCATCGATCCGGTGATCGCCTTCTTGCAGGGCCGTGACAGCACGCTGAGCCACCGCATCGCAGGCCGGGGCTTTTTGCCCGAGGGCCCGCGCTTTGCCGCACTCGATGCGTATGAAGACGACGGCACCGGTGACCCGATTGCTTGGGCTTTTGGCGCTTTGGGCCAAACCGACCGTGCACGACACTTGGCCACGCTGTACCTGAACGACCTGGCCGATGTTCTGCGCGACGCGGTCGATGAAGGCTTTGAGTTCGTGCGCTACGCCGAGCGCCTGGCCGCCAGCCAGCCCAGTTTTGACGCGCTGGCCGAGGCGCTGGACCTGCCCCCCAATTTGATCGACACCACGCTGGAACGCCTGGCGCTGCAGGCGATTGAGCGGCACCAGCCCACCTTGGTGTTGCTGTCGGTGCCCTTCCCTGGCTCGGTGTATGCGGCTTTTCGCATCGCCCAGTGCATCAAGCGGGCACATCCTCACATCCGCATGGCCTTGGGTGGCGGCTTTGTGAACACCGAGCTGCGCGAACTCAAAGACGCCCGCGTGTTTTCACATGTGGACTTCGTCACGCTTGACGGTGGGGAGCGGCCTTTGCTCAGCTTGATCGAGCACCTACAAGGCCAGCGCAGCGTGCAGCGCCTGCAGCGCACCTTCGTCCGAAACGACGCAGGTCAGGTGCAGTACATCAACCTGCAAGAGCCCGATATCCCGTTTGAAGAGGTGGGCACGGCCACTTGGGACGGCCTGCACTTGCACAAATACCTGTCGCTGCTGGACATGCTCAACCCGATGAACCGGCTGTGGAGCGATGGGCGCTGGAACAAACTCACCGTGGCGCACGGCTGCTACTGGAAGAAATGCAGCTTTTGCGATGTGAGCCTGGACTACATCAGCCGCTACGAAACCGCGCAGGCCAGCAAGCTGGTGGACCGCATCGAGCAGATCGTGGCCGAGACGGGCCAGACGGGCTTTCACTTTGTTGACGAAGCCGCGCCACCCAAAGCGCTCAAGGCCCTGGCCGAAGAACTGCTGCGCCGGGGTGTGCAAATCTCGTGGTGGGGCAACATCCGTTTTGAAAAAACCTTCACGCCCAATTTGTGCGAACTGCTGGCGCAAAGCGGCTGCATTGCCATGTCGGGCGGACTCGAAGTGGCGTCCGACCGCTTGCTTCAGCTCATGAAAAAAGGCGTCTCGGTCGAGCAGGTGGCGCAGGTCACCAAAGGCTTTGCCGACGCGGGCGTGTTGGTGCACGCCTATCTGATGTATGGCTTCCCGACGCAGACCGTGCAGGACACGGTGGACGCGCTCGAATACGTGCGCCAGTTGTTTGAAAACGGCTGCATCCACAGCGGCTTTTTCCACCGCTTTGTGTGCACCGTGCACTCACCCGTGGGCCTGAACCCCGATGCCTATGGCGTGACACTTTTGCCCTTGCCAGAAGGCACTTTTGCCAAAAACGATGTCGGCTTTGTGGACCCCACCCCCATGCCACCGGGCGTGGACCACGATCTGCTGGGTCAGGGGCTGAAAAAAGCGATTTACAACTTCATGCACGGCGTGGGGGTGGAAAACGATGTGCGCCAATGGTTTGAGCTGCCCAAGGGGCAATGCCCCAAAACCACGGTGGCGCGCCACAAAATCGCCAAAGCGCTGGGCTGAGCCTGAAAACCCCTGACCGGGCTTCAGCTGCGACCCGTGCCGAAAAACCACCACGCCCAGCTGCAGGACACCGACAAATCACAGGCAAAAACATGCCGCACAAGCGGCTCAAGACGACGCATTGCTTCATTTTTAAGCACCGCTCGCCAAGCCAACAAACATGCGGGTTTCAAGCCTTGTGCATGGGCTTATCCACAGCTTGGCGCACAGATGACAGGGTCAACCACTCGGTCATTAAAAAGGCACAGCCATCTTGGATGATGGTGAAACCCACCGCAGCGCTGGGTGCAGCGCATGCCCACCGCGCTTTCACACCCAGCACTTAAGACCTCACCAAGCCAGGTGCTGTCCAAGGTGGTCCACAAATTGCGCCCGGCCCGTGGGCTGCAAGGCATCCAGCACCGACAACAAGCGCTGGGCGGCCTGTTCTGGCGGCAGTGCGTCCTGGCCCACAAAAGGCTGACTCAAAGAAGATTGAACCGTGCCGGGTTGCAAAGCGACCACCAAGGCCATGGGTCTGCGGCGGGCGATTTCAATGGCGGCGGTTTGCAGCAGCATGTTCAGCGCGGCCTTGGCCGCCCGGTATCCGTACCAGCCCCCTTTGCGGTTGTCTTCGATGCTGCCGACACGCGCGGACAGCTTGCCCCAAATCACCCGCTGGCCGCAAGCCAGCAAAGGCGCAAAGTGTTTGAGCAAAAGACCCGGACCGACCGCGTTCAGGTGCAGCGCGCTCAACAAATAGGCTGCATCCAATTCGTCCAACCTTTTTTCAGGGCCACGTCCGTTCAGGGTCAATGCGCCCGTGGCGTCCAGCACCAGGTGAAAAGGCCCTTGCGCGGCCAAGTCATGGGCGCATGCGGCAATGCTGACCTCGCTCAACAGGTCAAGCCCCGGTGTGCTCTGGCGCGAGACACCCCACACCCCGGCGCAGCGCACGTCCGTTTGCAACTGCTGCAACAAGGCCCCGCCAATCGCACCGCTGCTGCCGATCACCAAAGCGCGGTAGCCCTCAGGCAGGGAATGCATCATGGGCGCGCCTTGGCAGCAGGCATCGGGGAACTTTCGGTCTTGTTGGCGCTCAAATTCTTGAGGTCATAGGCGCAGCGAAAGCCAATGTACACCGCGTAAAAGTCCGCAGGTTTGTAGGCCTGCACATCGGCCTTCATGTTGAATGCGCCATACCACCAAGAGCCCCCCACGGTGCGCCGCTCGCCACCCCGCGCATCGGTGGTCCATTCCCACACATTGGCCCCCATGTCGTACAGACCGTTCACACCCTGGCGCGTGGCCCCAGCAGGTGCAGCCCGTGGCCACGGGTCGGCATCGCTGGTGTTGGCGCCTTGCGGACTGTCGCCTGTGCTCCAGGGGTAGGTGCGGCCCTTGACCCAGGGCGCAGGCGGTGCATCGCGCAGCTCGGTAAAACCGGCCTTTTGCCATTCGGCCCCGGTGGGCAAACGCCCTCCAGCCCAGCGGCAGTAGGCCTGGGCTTCGGCAAAGTCCAAATGAACGGCGGGCAGATCGGGTCGGGCCGACACGCCATCAGGCTTGCGCCAAGTCCAAGCCGGGCGACGCTCCCATCCAGCCCCGTATTCGAAGCCACCGCCCTCTTTTTCTGCACGGCTGACGGTGCCCGTGGCCTGGACGTAGCGCTCAAACTGGGCAATCGTGACTTCGGTGCGGTCAATCGCCCAGTCGCCCAAAAGCACTTTGCCATCCGCTTGCGCCCATGTCGCAGCGCAAACACCACTTGCCAACACACCAAGCCATCGAAGAGACCGCACGCAAGCGCTCATGACAGGCGCCCCCGTGCCAGCAATCGCGCTTGTCTGTCCAACAAAAAAGCCTCACCCATGGCGGGATAAGCCTCGGTCAAAGCCGTCATATTGACTTGGTGGGTGACCCACACTTCGCGGCGACCCGGTGGCAAATCACGCAAACGGGTCCGCATGGCCAAGGCTTGTGCCTTGGCATCGCCCTGGCCTGCAAATGTGGAATTGAGGGGCCACCAGTTTTCGTAGGCACCAAAGGCCAGCCGGGCTGTGTCCTGGCAACGGCACCATTGGCTGCTGAGCACCGCATCGGGTTTGACGGGCTGCGCCTGCATCCAGCGCCCCATGGCGCGCGATTCCTGACGCCCTGACTCGCTCAGATTGCGTTGGGTTTGGCATTGGCCCAAGACAAATTCAGGGGGGTCACCCAGGCCCGACTCGGTCAAGGCGTGGCGAATCATGAGCACCCCACCCTCGCGCCGCCAAAGCTGGGCCAATGTGTCGTTGGCCCAAGCCCCAGAGCTGGCCCCCATGCTGGTGAGCACCAATCCGGCCCCTGCCCCTGCCGAGCCTTGCAAAAAATGCCGCCGCGCCGTGTTCAAGTTGTTCATGATGTTCAAGTTGTTCATGATGGAACGAATAGCGCGGGGGTTCAGGACACGTCGCCCGAAGCGATGCGACGCAAGGCTTGCTCGAACACTTCAACCGGCTGCCCACCCGAAATCAAATGGCGGTCATTGATGATGACAGCAGGCACCGAGCGAATACCGGCCTGGGCATAAAACTGCTGACGCTCCCGAACCGGGGCAGCATGGGCGTCACTGCTCAGCACTTCGCGGGCTGCCACCACGTCCAGCCCAGCGGCGGCCACACCCGCCAACAAAACCTCGGGGTCTTCAACGCATTCAGCGCGGCCTTGGTAAGACTGCAAAAAAGCGTTCTTCAAGTGGTGTTGGGCGTCCGGTCCTTGACTTTCGGCCCAATGCAGCAAACGGTGCGCATTGAAGGTGTTGTAAACGCGACCACGTCCGCCAGGATGGAACTCAAAACCCACCTCGGCCCCCCGGGCCGCAATGGTCTGCCGTATTTGGGCTTGTTGCTCTGCGGTAGAGCCGTATTTTTCGCTCAAATGTTCGCCCAAATCTTGTCCACCCGGGGGCATGTGCGGGTTCAGTTCAAAGGGCTGAAAATGCAGGTCGAACTGCACCTCGCCTTGCAGACGCTGCATGGCCTGTTCCAGGGCACCCAAACCCACAGCGCACCAAGGGCAGGCAATGTCAGAGACGAAATCAATTTTGAGAGTGGTCATCGGTGTTTCCAAGGGTGCAAGCCTGCGAAATTGAAAAATACGGGTCAAGGTGCGCATGGGCCATACCCGCCACCAACACCCGCCAAAGGGCTTGATATTGCCGCAAATCGCAGACAATGGCAGGCGCTCAGGCCAATTGCCCTGATCTTCATTGCGACACCCCACCACCATGAAAATCCTGACCCTCAACGGCATCAACCTCAACATGTTCGGCAAACGCGATCCGGCGCAATACGGCACCATCACCCTGGCCGAAATCGACGCTCAACTTGTCGCCTTGGGGCTGGAGTTGGGGGTCAGTGTCGAGTGCTTTCAAACCAACTTCGAAGGTGAAATGGCCCAGCGCATTCACCAAGCCCACACCGACGGCACCCAAGCGGTGCTGATCAATGCCGGGGCCTGGACGCATTACAGCTACGGGATCCGAGACGCCTTGGCCATCCTCAAGTGCCCCATCATCGAAGTGCACATGTCCAATATCCACGCCCGCGAAGAGTTTCGCCACCTCTCCGTCATTGCCCCCATTGCCAAAGGTCAAATTGCCGGCTTCGGTGTCGACAGTTATTTGCTGGGACTGCGCGCAGCGGTCAGTGCCATCCAAGGCTGAACGGCACCCCTCGCCCACTGACCTGCCAGCCCTATTGGGCAGTCCACGGTCTTTCAGGCCTTGAGAACCTGCACCAAGGTGGCATTGAAGATATCTGTGGCCTCGTAAGGCACCCAATGCCCCACCCCTGACAAGGTGTGCCACTCGCCCCAGCACGGGGCCAGTTTTGCCATGGCCATTTGAACCTCGGGCAAGCGGGGGCCATAAAGGGCGTCGTTTTCGCCATAAATGGCACTCACCCTGGCCCGCACCACGGGCAATGTACGCGCCACGATGTCGGTTGAAGACAAGCGTCGGCGTGGCATGCGGTCACGCTGAACGTTGGCGGCATGCAAGGCCAGGGCCAAGGGGTCCAAGGATGCTTCATGCTGGAGCATGAGGGCCAGCAAATTGTGCCGGTGCACCTCGCGCTGCGCCTCGGGCGTGGGCAAATGCCGCCAACCCTTGAGTGTGGTGCGTTGCGATTGCGCCAGTCCCATGCCGGGTGCTCCCACCAACACCAGCGCCTGAGCGTCATCGGGATGCGCAGCCAACCACAATGCCGCGGTCATGCCCCCAAAAGAAAACCCCACCAAACTGACCGGCCCCAAGGGCTGCAACTGCTGCAAACCGTGGTGCAGGTGTGGCGGCAAATCGGTGGTGTCGGTGCACCCCTCGGGCAAGTCCGAGTCACCAAACCCCGGCAAGTCGGGCACCAGCACACGCCAGCCGGCATCTCGCAAAGGGGCGATGTTGCGCACCCAATGGGTCCAACTGCCGCTGCCACCGTGCAACAAGACCACGGTGGGCTGGTCCGCTTGACCCCAGGCGTGCCAGACCGTGGTGGCATTTTGAAAGCGGGTGTCCAGGCGCTCGGCATCGGCCAGCGTGTCGCGCAAAGCCAAAGGCAAAAAGTCAGGCAAAACGGCAATAGACATCAAACAATTCATCAAAAAAGTGTGCCAACACGGAACTGAAAAACTCAAGACCCCGGTGCGTCAGGCAGGCATCAACGAGGGTGCTGCAGTCGCCAAACCTTGTAGGCCGCCGCCGTGGCCACCACACCGGTCAGGCTGCTCAGGACAAACACGCTTTGCAAGCCCCAGCGCTCGCTGATGAGCCCTCCCACCAAAGC
The DNA here is from genome assembly GCA_027486555.1 of Comamonadaceae bacterium. Taxonomy (GTDB): domain Bacteria; phylum Pseudomonadota; class Gammaproteobacteria; order Burkholderiales; family Burkholderiaceae_C; genus Limnohabitans_A. Next base: position 15,247 of record JAIXOX010000030.1, on the reverse strand, counting down.
CCCCAAAACACCGGGAAAGCCATAAGCGATCACGGTGTACAGCGCCTGTCCGCGGCCCCGCAATCGACCCGCAAAGTGCTCCGAAATCAAGGCAATGCACACCGTGTGGTGCGTGGCAAAGGTGATGGCGTGCAGCATCTGCGCCAACAGCAATATCCACAACACATCGGCCCAAACGGCTGTCAAGCCCATGCGCAGCACCATCACCGCCGAGCATGCCACCAACCAGGCCGTCAGGGACAAGCGCGGCAGCCAACGCGATTGGGTGAAAAACCACAGCACCTCGACCGCCACCGACACCGCCCACAAGACCCCGATCATGGTTTTGCTGTAGCCCAATGAATTGAGGTACAGCGAGAAAAACACGTAAATACCGATGTGCGACAAGACATGGAAAAAAGTGGAAGCAAAAAACCACTGCACAGGCTTTTGACGCAAAACAGGCCCCACTGAAACGTGCTCGACCTCCAAATGCCCCGCCTCTTTGATGTCGGGCATCCACCACACACTCAGCAACACCGCCCCCAGGCTGAACACCGTCCAACCCGGAAAATGCTTCATGCCAAAGGCCTCGAACCAGGCGCCGGCCACAAACACCGTGACCAAAAACCCCATGGATCCCCAAAGCCGCACTCGGCCATAACGCTTGGTGTCAAACGCCCCGTTTTGGCTGACCCAATGGGCCATGGCCGCTTCGCTCATGGGCATCATGGCGCTGGTGTGGGTGAACATGACCAGCAACACCAGCCCCAAACCGACAGGACCCCAGTTGCCCCACAGAAAACAAGCGGACACAAAAGCCACACCCGCCCCGATGCGCAGCAATTTGACCCGCTCACCGGTGCGGTCGCTGATGGCCCCCCAGGCATAAGGCGCAAACAAACGGGTGGTGGCCTGCACGGCCGTGAGCATGCTGATGGTCAACAAGCTCAGGCCCATGTCCTGCAGCCACAGCGGCAAATAGGGGTTAAAAAAACCGATGTGCCCAAAATAACTGGCCGAAAGCGCAGCAAAGGGCCAGAGTTGACGACGTGGCGTCATGCCTCAGGTCTTGACCGAGGCAATCGCGGGCAAATCATGTTCGACATCGCCACACTGGGCACGGTAGTGCAAGGCATGCTCCATGACCACCAGGGCCAACATGGCCTCGGCAATAGGGGTTGCACGAATCCCGACACAAGGATCGTGGCGGCCTTTGGTGATGACTTCGGTCGGCTGACCGTTTGAATCAATCGAATCACGCGCAATCAAAATGGAACTCGTGGGCTTGATGGCCATCGACACCTCGATGTCTTGCCCCGTGCTGATGCCCCCCAAAACGCCCCCGGCATTGTTGCCCACAAAGCCTTCGGGCGTGAGCGCGTCCCCTGCCGTGCTGCCTTTTTGCGTGACGCAGCCAAAGCCGGCCCCTATTTCCACGCCCTTGACGGCGTTGATGCCCATCATGGCAAAAGCAATGTCGGCGTCGATCTTGTCAAACAGCGGTTGACCCAGCCCAACCGGTACACCACGGGCCACCACACGCAGTCGGGCGCCACACGAATCACCCGATTTGCGCAGCGCGTTCATGTAATTTTCCAAGGCCGTCACATCGGCCACCGGGGCAAAAAACGGGTTGTTCGGCACATGCTCCCAACTCTCAAAGCCAATCGGCAAATCGCCGATTTGGGTCATGCAGCCGACAAAGGTGGTGCCAAATTTTTCTTTGAGCCATTTTTTGGCCACCGCACCCGCCGCCACCATGGGGGCTGTCAGGCGCGCCGAAGAACGACCACCGCCGCGCGGATCACGCAGGCCGTATTTGCGCCAGTAGGTGTAGTCGGCATGCCCGGGTCGAAAGGTCTGCAGGATGTCGCCATAGTCCTTGCTGCGCTGGTCGGTGTTTTGAATCAGCAGGCAAATCGGCGTGCCCGTGGTCTTGCCTTGGTAAACGCCCGACACGATCTGCACGGCATCGGGTTCATTGCGCTGGGTGACAAATTTGCTGGTGCCCGGGCGGCGACGGTCCAGATCGGGCTGGATGTCGGCCTCAGACAACAGCATGCCCGGGGGGCAGCCGTCAATCACGCAGCCAATGGCTGGGCCGTGGGATTCACCAAAGTTGGTGACCGAAAAAAGTTGTCCGAAGGTATTGCCGCTCATGGATGGGCATTATCCCAGAGCTGGCCCACGCCTTGGGTGGGCCAGTGTCACGCAGCCGCTTTGGCTGGAACTTAACGCTCGCCCAGCGACTGGTTCAAGGTCTTGACAACCGGTTTGGCCAGGTAATTGAGCACGGTGTTGGAGCCCGTTTTGATCTCCACCATGCTGGTCATGCCCGGCTGGATGTCCAGTTTTTGATCGGGCCTGCCGCTGAACTTGCGTCCATCGGTCTTGATCTGCACCCGGTAATACGGTTGCTCACCTTGCTGGAGGTTTTCCGTCAAGGTGTCGGGGCTGATGTAGGACAAGGTGCCCGTCAAATCCCCATAGATGGTGTAGTCGTAGGCGTCGATCTTGACCGTGGCTTTCATGCCCGTTTTGATGAATGCGATGTCAGACGAACTGACCTTGGCCTCGATCACCAGATCTTCCTCCAAGGGCACGATTTGCATGACCTCTTCCCCCGGACGGATGACGCCACCCCGCGTGGTCACACGCACGTTTTTGACAATGCCGTGCAAGGGGGCTCGCAACTCGGTCTGGGTCAACTGGTCTTTGCGCTGGGCCATGATTTGCTGCACGCCCGCCAAGTCCTCAAGGGCCTTGCTCAGCTCGGCCTGGGTATCCTGAAAATACTTGTTTTTGCGGTTGGTGATTTGCGCCTGGGTGTCGGCAATTTGGCGCTCCAAACGCAAGACCTCGGTAGCACTCACATCGCCCGTCTTGAGCAGGGGGCGGGTCATGTTCAGCTCTTTTTGCACGATGGCCTTGATGTTTTCATACGACTGCAGCTCGTCCTGGATGGCTGACTGGCGCTTTTTGAACAACATGGTCTGCGTGTCGCGGAACTCGGGATAGGCCTTGGCCTCGGGCGGAAAACGCGGCTCACGCCCCAGCACCTCGGCTTGCAGCCGCGCCACCGTGATGGCCAAGCCAGCCGACTTGGCCCGGGTTTCCAAGTAGCTGGACTGTTGGCGCGTGCCATCAATCTTGACCAGCACCTGGTCGCGTTGCACCACATCGCCTTCTTTGACCATCAGCTCTTCGATCACGCCGCCGTCCTGGGATTGGATGATTTGTGAACGAGCGCTTGAAATCACCGATCCAGGCGCACGGGTGATTTGGTCGATGTTGGCAAAGTAGGCCCACGAAAAAAACACCACGCAGGTCAACAGCAGCGACCACAAGGCCCAACGCGAACCACGCAACACCCCACTGAGGTCCTCGCGTTGGTGGTCGGGATCGGAAGGTCCTAAAAACCAGAAAATCTTCATGCCACAGCTCCTTGGGTGCTGGCGAAAGCAGGACGGCTGCTGGCCGGCTGACTCAAACGGTTGAGCACCTCATCGCGCGGGCCGTCCAGCACCACGCGGCCCTTGTCCACCACCAAAATGCGGCTCACGTAGTTCAACACTGAGGGCTTGTGGGTGACCACCACGATGGCCGAATCGGTGGGCATGTGTTCAAACAGGTGTTGCATCACGCGGTTTTCCAGCTTGGCATCCATGGAGGCGGTGGGCTCATCGAGCAGCAAAATTTTGGGCGAGGCCAGCAACATGCGGGTCAGGCCCACCAATTGCCGCTGACCGCCGGACAGACCACGCCCGCCTTCGGCGATTTCCAGCTCGAGGCCCATCGGGTGGTTCTGTATCACCTGATCGAGGCCCGTCATGGCGGCGGCCTTGAAAATCTGGCTGTCGCTGGGCAAGGGCAATCCCAGGGTCAGGTTGTGCCGCAGGGTGCCGTTGAACAGGCGCACGTCCTGGGGCAAATAACCCACATGCTCGCGCACGAATTCGGGGGCCAGATGGACCATGTCCACCTGGTCCAAATAAACCTGCCCCGAGGTGGGCTTGAACAAGCCCGACAACAATTTGATCAAGGTGGTTTTGCCCGAGCCCACCGAACCCAAAATGGCGACGCGGTCGCCGGGCTCGATTTGCAACTGGGCCACCTCCAGGCCCGGCAAGTCCTTGGCATACGAAAAAGTGGCCCTGTTCAGTGTGATCTCGCCCCGGCACAGCTCGGGCACCACCAGGCGTTCGCTTTGCTCGCGCTCACTGGGCATGGCCATGATGCCATTGAGCGATTTGAGCGCGATTTTGGCGTGCTGCCACTGCACGATCAGGCCTGGCAATTGCGCCACAGGCGTCAAGGCACGCCCCGAGATGATCGAGCAAGCGATCAAGCCGCCCATGGTCAGGTGCCCGGCATTGATGGCATAGGCACCTGCAGCGATCATGCCCGCGTAACTGAGCTGCTGAATGGTTTGTGTCAGGTTGCTCGACAAGGTGGAAAACTGGCGCATTTTCAGCTCGCTGTCGGCCATGGTCGAGGTCATGCTGCGCCAGCGGTCCAGCATCTTCCACTCGGCATTGGCCGCCTTGACCGCTTCAATGCCGTCGATGGCCTCGATCAGCAAGCCGTTCTTTTCGTTCGACTCTTTCATGTGCAGGCCGGTGTACAGCTCAATCGGCCCACGAAACGCCATGCCCGCCAGCACCGCCAAGGGCACCGACACCAAGGGCACCAGCGCCACCGGGCCAGCGATGATGGCGATCACCCCCACAAACAAAATGGCAAAAGGCAAGTCGGCCATGATGAACAGGCTCGAAGAGGTCAAAAAATTGCGCACCGATTCGAAATGCCGGATTTGCGATGCAAAGGTGCCCACCGTGTTGGGCCGCGCGTCCATGCGGATGTCCAGCGCTTTGCCAAAAAACACCGCCGACAACTCCTGGTCGATGGCTTTGCACGCCCGGTCCACCATGAAGGCCCGCACTTGTTTGAGCACCAACTCGATGAGGATGGCGATGACCACACCAATGGTCAGCACCCATAAAGTGGAATAGCCCTTGGTCGGGATCACCCGGTCATAGACCTGCATCGAGTACAAAGCCGCCACCAGACCCACCAAACTGATCACACAGGTGGCCACCACGGCTTCAAAAAAAACCGAGCGGTAACGCCGAATCGAGGTGGCAAACCAGTCGGTCGCACTCAAGGCACGGTGACCGGATTCCCCCGGGCGGGCGGGCACGATGCTCAGCTTCAACAAGCGGCCTTGCCGCGCATCGGCCATGGGCAACACGCAGGGGTGGCCTTCCGGGTCCTGGCAGGTCAGGCGGTGACGGCCGGAGCCGCCGCGCACCAGCAACACCTGCTCGCCTTCAGAGCCCACCCAAAGCAGCGGGAAATCGGACGGCTTGAGGTTTCTGGGGTCTAGCGCATGGATGTGCGCCGTCGGAAAGCGCCCCAGCCACCACGCTTTGACCCGCTCCTCGCGGCTGAGGTGGTCGAGCATGAGGCCATCGGTGGTGCGCGACATCATGCCAAAACGGTGCGCAGGCACGGCCTGGCCCAAAAGCCCGGCCAAACGCGACAAAACCACCGCCAGGTTGCGGTCCAGCATCATGCTGGAGGCGCTGTCGTGTTCAGTCATGGATCAGGCCGAGCGCTTGGGAGCTTGTGGGTCCGGTCAGCAGCATCAGGCGCAGTTGCAGCGACTGGGTGCTGGAGGCCACATCGACCGCGCTGTAATGGGCTTGAGCGCTCTCACGCAGGGCGTTGAGCACATCCAGCCAGTTTTTCTTGCCAATTTGGTATTGGCGCAAATAAGAGGCCACCACATCTTCTGTGGCGGCAACCAGCAAGCGGGCGGGTTCGACCTGTTGGGCCAGTGCATCAAGATCGGCCATGGCCGTGCGCACCTGCTGCTCCAGTTGGCGTTCAAAAACCACGGTGTTTTGCAGGCTGTTTTCCAAGCGAGAACGGGCTGCAGCGGCAGCGCTGCGGGCCGATAAACCCGGGCCGGGTGAGAACTGCAGCGACAAATACGTGCGGTTGGACAGTGCTGAATTGTTGTTGTCGCCCAAGTTGTGGCGATGGGCCAAAGCCACGGTGGGGAACAAGCCCGCTTGGGCCATGTCGATTTGCGCTTGCGCCACTTCTTGCTGGGTGCGAAAGCGCAACAACTCGGCCGAGTTGGATTTACTCGCCTCAATGGCCACACCTTTGTCCATTTTGGGCAAGGCCAATCGGGTGGGTGCTTTCAAACCGGTGTAGGGATCGCCCACCAACTGTTGCAGGGCCAACTGCGCCGTTTGCATGGCGCGGTCAAACTGGATGCGCTCGGACACGGCTTGCTGAAATCGCGCAGAAGCCAGCACCTGATCGGTCAAGGGGCTGATGTCGGCCTCCACGCGGCGTTGGATCAATTCCAGCAGCTTGCGGTGCTCATCTTCGGTTTTGCGGGCCACGTCCAGACGTTGATGCCAACGCAATACTTCGAAAAACTGCTGCCCCGTTTGTTGCATCAGGCTGTTGCGGGTTTCCTGCAGGCCCGCCTCAACCAACGTGAGTTGAGCCTGTGCCAAACGGTTTTGGGCGTCAATTTTGCCGCCCGCCCAAAGCGGCTGCTGCACCAACAAGGCCGCTTGAGGGCGTCCACCCGAAGTGGTGGCTTCGGTGCTCACAGTCGGATATCTCGACCACTTGGCTGTCTCCAGATCGGCTTGCGCCGCCTGCACCTCGGCCTGCTTGGCTTTCACGCTCGGGTGGTGGGTTGCCGCCAAGCTCAGGGCATCGGCCAGTTTCAACTCCGTGGCCACAGAAACACCGGGCCAGCCCACCAGCAAGGCCGTGAACACCAAGCTGGCTTGCCAAACTTTAGGTTGGATCATTTGAGTAAAATCACTTTTAAGTGTTTTATTAGTTTAGTACTCAAATATTATTGCATGAGAATACCTAATAATCATTAAAAGTGGCCGCAGTCATGCTACCAACAGCAAAAAAAGCTGAGGTCTACTCAGGGATGGCCATCACCCCATGTGCAAGATGCCGGGGTCGCCGAGCGGATCAGGTGGGGGCCGTGGTGCTTTCCTGACCGGGCCAATCGCGGATATAGGCCTTCAGCATTTTGTTTTCAAAATCCTGACTGTCCACAACAGCCTTGGCGACGTCGTAAAAGCTGATGACACCCATGAGCAAATGCTCATCCATGATGGGCATGTAGCGGGCATGGCGCTCGAGCATGATGCGGCGCACATCATCAAGGTCCGTCTCGCTGGTGCAGGTCAGGGGCTGGGTGTCCATGGCCTCTTGGACCGTGGTCTGGCCCACTTGACCACCGTTTTTGACCACTTGCTGGATCACCTCACGAAAAGTCAGCATGCCCGCAAGTTGTCCCTGCGACATGACAACCAAAGAGCCAATGTCTTTGTTGGCCATGGCATTCAAGGCGGTGGCCAGCAGTTCATCGGGTTTGACGGTGAACAAGGTGCTGCCTTTGACGCGCAAAATATCGCTGACTTTCATGGGGTGTCTCCTCTGGCCAAAAAGTGGCTTGTGAAGAATTAATATAGCCCACAATGAACCCCCTGCCCTGCCACTGACCTTGGCTGGTGCGATCTTTTTTCGGAGACTCCCCATGGCTGGTTACAGCGATCCCGGTTTTGACACTTTGGCCCTGCACGCAGGGGCAGCGCCCGACCCCAGCACGGGCGCCCGGGCCACGCCCATCCACCTGACCACCTCATTTGTTTTCGAGTCATCAGACCAAGCCGCAGCGCTTTTCAACCTCGAGCGCCCAGGCCATGTTTACAGCCGCATCAGCAACCCCACCAACGCGGTGCTGGAGCAACGCATCTCGGCTTTGGAAGGTGGCATTGGCGCCATCTCCACATCCAGTGGCCAAGCGGCATTGCATTTGGCCGTCGCCACCCTCATGGGTGCAGGCTCGCACATCGTGGCCTCTTCTGCTTTGTATGGCGGCTCACACAACCTGCTGCACTACACATTAAGTCGCTTTGGCATCCGCACCACTTTTGTGAAACCCGGAGACCTGGACGCCTGGCGGGCCGCCGTGCAGCCCGACACCAAACTCTTTTTTGGCGAGACGGTGGGTAACCCAGGCATGGATGTGCTCGACATCGAAGCGGTGAGCGCCATCGCGCACGAGGCGGGTGTGCCGCTGCTGGTGGATTCCACCCTCACCTCACCTTGGCTGATCAAGCCCTTAGACCACGGGGCCGATCTGGTTTACCACTCGGCCACCAAATTTTTGTCGGGCCACGGCACCGTGGTGGGCGGCGTGGTGGTCGATGGCGGCAGCTTTGACTGGGACAAATCGGGCAAGTTTGCCGAACTGAGCCAAGCCTACGAAGGCTTTCACAACATGGTGTTCAGCGAAGAAAGCACCGTGGGCGCGTTTTTGCTGCGCGCCCGGCGCGAAGGCCTGCGCGACTTTGGGGCCTGCATGAGCCCGCACACCGCCTGGCTGATTTTGCAAGGCATCGAAACCCTGCCCCTGCGCATGGCCCGCCATGTGGAGAACACCGCCAAGGTGGTCGAATTTTTGGCCGTACACCCGCTGGTCAGCCGCGTGGGCCACCCGATGCTGGAAAGTCATCCCTCGCACGCGCTGGCGCAAAAGCTCTTGCCACGCGGGGCAGGCTCGGTGTTCAGCTTCGACATCAAGGGCTCTCGCGCCCAAGGCCAAAAGTTCATTGAAACCCTCAAGGTCTTCAGCCACTTGGCCAACGTGGGAGACTGCCGCAGCCTGGTGATCCACCCGGCCAGCACCACGCATTTCCGCATGAGCGATGAGGCCTTGGCCGCCAGCGGCATTGGCCCGGGCACGATCAGGCTGTCGATTGGCTTGGAAGACCCCGCCGATTTGATCGACGACCTTAAAAAAGCACTCAAAGCTGCAGAAAAAACTTGAACCTTATGCAAATACGCGCCTACCAAAAACCTGACGAAGCCGCTGTGGTGGCTTTGTGGCAAGCCTGTGATCTGACCCGCCCCTGGAACGATCCCTACAAAGACATTGCGCGCAAGCTGCAAGTGCGGCCCGACCTTTTTTTGGTAGGTGAGGTGCAAGGCCAAGTGATGGCCACCGCCATGTTCGGTTACGAAGGCCACCGAGGTTGGGTGAACTACCTGGCCGTCGCCCCGGAGCACCAGCGCCAAGGCCACGCCAAAGCCTTGATGCAGCGCGGCGAAGCCCTGCTGCTGGCCTCGGGTTGCCCCAAACTGAATTTGCAAGTCCGTGCTGGCAACACCTCGGTGGTGGCTTTCTACCAGGCCCTGGGCTACCAAGAAGACGTGGTGGTTTGCTTGGGCAAACGGCTGATCCCAGACCATTGAAAAGCATTAAGCACCATGCACATCACATCGCCTCTTCACCGTCTTTACGCCTACACCGGTGGCAAAGAATTCAACCCCGCCCTGCCCACCGCTGTGTTCATCCACGGCGTGCTCAACGACCACAGCGTCTGGATTTTGCAAACCCGCTACATGGCGCACCACGGCTGGAACGTGCTGGCGATTGACTTGCCGGGGCACTGCAAAAGCGAAGGCCCACCGCCCCAAAGCGTGGAAGAAGCGGCCGACACCGTCATCGGCTTGCTCGATGCGATGAAGATCGACAAAGCCGCGCTGATCGGCCACAGCTTTGGTTCGCTGATCGCGCTCGAAGCCACCGCCCGCGACGCGGCATTGCATCCGGGGCGCATCGGCCACCTGGTCATGGTCGGCACGGCCTACCCGATGCGCGTGTCGCCTGCCTTGCTGGACTTGTCGGTCAGCGCCCCGTTCAAGGCCATTGACATGGTCAACAGCTTTTCGCATTCGACCCTGGCACCACCGCCTTCGGCCTTGGGCCCCGGCACCTGGCTGTATGGCGGCAGCAAAGCGCTCATGCGCCGCGTGCTGGCCAGCAACACACAAGTGAACCTGTTTCACACGGGCTTCAAGGCTTGTGACGACTACCGTGGTGCCGAGGCTGCCATGCCCCAAGTCACTTGCCCTGCCCTGTTTGTGCTGGGCAGCGCCGACCAGATGACGCCACCCAAGGCCGCGCAAAGCCTGATCGACTTGTGCGGACAAGCCAAAGTGGTCAAGCTGCCCGCAGGCCATTCGCTCATGACCGAAGCACCCGAGGGCGTGCTGCAGGCGCTCAAGGATTTTTTGAAACCATGAGCTGGACGGCCATTCGCGCACAAGGGTGCGTTGCTACAACATGAACACACTGACTGCCCATATCACCCCGCCCTTGTCGGCCGAGAGGGCCAAGCAAATCGCCCAATCGCTGGACCTGCGGGCTTTGCCACGCGACTTTCTGGACAACCCCTACCCGGTCTACGCCGCGCTGCGCGAGACCGAGCCCTTTAAGCGCATGCCCGATGGCTCGTATTTCCTCACGCGCCACGCCGATCTGGTGGCGGTGTACCGCGAAGCCAAGGTCTTCAGCTCTGACAAACAAGTCGAGTTCGGCCCCAAATACAACCACGCCCCGTTCAACCAGCCACCCTACGCCACTGCCAGTGGCGTGGCCCCGCTGTTCGAGCACCACACCAACAGCCTGGTGTTCAACGACCCACCGCTGCACACCCGGGTGCGCCGCCTGATCATGGGCGCGCTGACCCGCCGCGCCATCGAAGCCATGGAGCCCGGCCTGGTGGTGCTGGTCGACAGCCTGCTGGACAAGATCGAGGCGAAAGGCGGTGGCGACCTGATCGAGGACTTTGCCTCGGCCATTCCGGTCGAAATCATCGGCAACCTGCTGGGCGTGCCGCACGCCGAGCGTGAGCCACTTCGTGATTGGTCGCTGGCCATTTTGGGCGCTCTTGAACCAGCCCTCACACCCGAGCAAGAAGCACTGGGCCACCGCAGCGTGAGCGAGTTTCTAGCCTATCTGCGCGAGTTGGTGGCGCATCGCCGCCAGCAACCCGGTGACCCGGAGCACGATGTGCTGACACGTCTGATCCAGGGCGAAAAAGACAAGGAACAGGGTGGCGATGCCCTAAGCGAAGTTGAGCTGCTGCAAAATTGCATTTTTCTGCTCAACGCCGGGCACGAGACCACCACCAACCTGATCGGCAACGCCCTCATCAGCTTGCAGGAATGGCCCGAGCAGCGCGAACAACTCAAGGCCGACCTGCATGCGGCCACCACCGACGAAGACCGTGATCGGATCATGGGGCTCGCGGTGGACGAGTTTTTGCGTTTTGAATCGTCCAACCAACTGGGCAACCGCCGCGCCTTGCAGGCCACACAAGTGAACGGTGTCGATCTGCCTGCAGGTGCCCTGGTCACGCTGTGCATCGGCGCAGCCAACCGCGACCCGGCCGTTTACGCCAACCCCGAACAACTGGACCTGCGCCGCACTGGCAACAAGCACCTGGCTTTTGGCTTTGGCGTGCACCAGTGCGCGGGCCTGAGTCTGGCGCGTTTGGAAGGCCGAATCGCCATCGGCCGCTTTTTGCAGCGCTTTCCCGATGCCCAGCTCACCCAAGCGCCCCAGCGCGGTGGCCGGGCCCGGTTTCGCGGCTTTTTGCACGCTCCGTTTTCCATCCGATAAGCGACAAGGAGACAAGCCATGAACCCCGATCAAACAGCAGCAACCCGGCACGCCAGCTTTGCCGAGTTCTACCCCTTTTATTTGAGCGAGCACAGCGACCGGACTTGCCGCCGCATGCATTTTGTGGGCAGCACTTTGAGCCTGATGTGTTTGGCACTGTTGGCCGTGACGGGCAAGCCCCAGTACTTTTTATATGCCTTGCTGTGCGGCTATGGTTGCGCCTGGATAGGGCATTTTGTGTTCGAGAAAAACAAACCCGCCAGCTTCAAGCGCCCGCTCTACAGCTTCATGGGCGACTGGGTGATGTACCGCGACATGTGGCGCGGGCGTGTGAGTTTTTGAGCGCCCCGGTTTCAAACAGACCTGTTAAGGAACCCGCACTGCAGGCAGCAAGGACGCCAGCCGGACCTGGTCCAAACCAGTTTGCACCCACAGTGGGTCGGCTGCTGAGGCACGCAGCACCAGCAATCGATCGGCCAGCGGCGCCACAAGGGCCTGGGCTGGATCGATCAACAAAACCTGCCGGGCCTGAGCCTGGTCGTTTTGCTCAGTAAGGCGCCCCACCCAATCGAGCGAATGCAAGACGGCCAACACTTGCTGCAACTCGCCCAGCTCCACCCGCAAGCGGGCGGCCAAAGCCCCGGCACTCCAGCCCCGCTGCTCCGTCAACTTGGCGGCGTTCAACTCTGCCAGCACCTCCAGGGCCAACCTGAAGGACCACCCAGCGCCTTCTGGTTTGCGCCATTTCTCCCGGCCCAGCTCCGGCAAACTCGACGCCAGCACCGCTCCCAGCAACACCAGCAGCCAGGTCACATAAATCCAGACCAGCAAGATCGGCAGCGCCGCAAAGGCCCCGTAAACCAATGAATAGGTGGGCACTTCCAGTAAATAAAAGGCCATGCCTTTTTTAGCCAGCTCCAGCGAGGCGGCCACCAGGAAACCGGCAGTGATGGCGTGACGCCAACGCACCCGGGTGTAGGGCACATAAAAGTACAGACCGCTCACGCAAGCAGTCAGCAAGAAAAACTCAAAACTGTCGAGCAACCAGCGCACCGAGCCGGGCAGCACATCGACCACATCGCGCGACGCCGTGACCACATAAGAGGTGATGGCCAGGCTGCCGCCCAAAAGCAGCGGCCCCAGCGTGATGGCTGACCAGTAAAGCAACACCCGTTGTGGCAAGGGACGCTGACTTTGTACGCGCCAAATCTGCCCCAGCGTGCGCTCAATGGTCACCATCAGGAACACCGCGGACAAAAGCACCGCCACCAGACCCGCCGTGCCCAATCGGCTGGCCTTGCGCGAAAACTGGGTCAAATAACTCAGCACTTGGCGGGAGATGCTCTCGGGCACCAGGCTCTCGACCAGCCAGCGTTGCAGCATGTCCTGGAACTTGCCGAACACCGGAAAGGCCGAAAACACCGCCAAACCCAACGCAAACAAGGGCACCAAGGCCAACACGGTGGTGAAGGTGAGGGAGCTGGCACTGACGCCCAGCCGCGCGTCACGAAAGCGTTCGGCCAAGACGCCGCCCATCTGCCGCCAGGGAAACACCGACAGCTCTTGCCACCACAAACGGGTGTGTTCGCGCAGGCCGGACTTGTACAAGGTTGATTGCATGCCCGGTATGATGCCACCGCAATGAATCCGAACCCCGACACATCCTCCCTCCCCCCCCAAGAAACAGCCCTGGCGGGCCTAGACCTGACGCGTTGGCTGGCAGTGGGCAGCCTGCTGGGCCTGATCGTGCTGGGCCTGGCCTGGGAAATCTGGCTGGCCCCACTGCGCGAAGGGGGCAGCTGGTGGGCCATCAAAGTGCTGCCTTTGTGCATCCCGGTGGCCGGTTTGCTGAAAAACCGCATGTACACCTACCGCTGGGTCAGCTTGTTGGTGTGGCTGTATTTCACGGAAGGCGTGGTGCGCGCCTGGAGCGATACCTGGCCGTCTTCGGGCCTGGCCGCGCTGCAAACCTTGCTGTGCACCACCTTGTTTGTGGCCTGCGCGTTGCATGTGCGCATCCGCTTCAAGGCCGCCAAAGCCACGGGCAACTTTGTGCCTGTGCCCCGCGACTGATTGTTTGCTCAACGCGCATTCACTGGTGTCCGACCTTCCACCTTGCATCCTCCCATGACCACCCTGACTCAGCCACAAACCGATCTGATCGCCCAACTGCGCACCATCTGCGGCACGGCCAACGTGCTGACCCACGAAGATCCCAGCGCTGACCTGAGCCCTTGGGAGCAAGACTGGCGCAAACGCGTGCACGGCCGCGCCCTGGCCGTGGTGCGGCCGGGTGACACGTCGCAAGTGGCCGCTGTGGTCAAGGCCTGCGCCGCAACTGGCACATCCATCGTGCCGCAAGGCGGCAACACCGGGCTGGTGGTCGGCGGTGTGCCAGACGGGACTGGCACCCAGATCGTGCTGAGCATGACCCGCATGAACGCCGTGCGCGCCATCGATCCGGCCAACCTGACCATCACCGTGGAAGCCGGTTGCGTGCTGCAAAACCTGCAGACCGCCGCTGAGAATGCAGGATTCTTGTTCCCCTTGAGCCTGGGGGCAGAGGGCAGCTGCACCATCGGTGGCAACCTGGGCACCAACGCGGGTGGGACGCAAGTCGTGCGCTACGGCAACACCCGAGAGCTGTGCCTGGGCCTGGAAGTCGTGACCGCACAAGGCGAAATCTGGCGCGGCCTGACCGGCCTGCGCAAAGACAACACCGGCTACGACCTGCGCAACCTGATGATCGGCAGCGAAGGCACGCTGGGCATCATCACCGCCGCCACCATGAAGCTGTACCCCCAGCCCGCTGCGCAGCTGACAGCCTGGGCCGCCGTGTCCAGCATGGAAGCGGCGGTGCAACTGCTGGGCCTGGCGCACCAACGCCTGGGCCCGGGCCTGACGGGCTTTGAAGTCATGGGCCAGTTTTCGCTGAGCTTGGTGGACAAACACTACCCCCAGCTGCGCGTGCCCCTGTGGCAAAACACGCCATGGTGCGTGCTGCTGGAAAACTCCGACAGCGAAAACGAAGCGCATGCGCGCAGCCAGTTTGAAGCGCTGCTGGAAGCCGCATTGGAGGCCGGTTGCGTGAGCGATGCCGTGGTGGCCGAAAACCTGACCCAAGCCCGGGGCCTGTGGCACATCCGGGAAAGCATCACCCTGGCCCAGGTGCAAGAAGGTCTGAACATCAAGCACGACATCAGCATTCCGGTGTCACTCATTCCGGCCTTTGTGGCCGAGACCGATGCCTTGCTGGCGCGCGAAGTACCCGGCGTGCGCATGGTGGACTTTGGCCACTTGGGCGACGGCAACCTGCACTACAACGTTCAGGCCCCCGAGGGAGCCGACGGTAAAGCCTTCTTGCAGAACTTTGAAGACAAAGTCAATACATTGGTCTTTGACCAAGTGCTCAAATTCAAGGGCTCCATCAGCGCCGAGCACGGCGTGGGCGAACTCAAAGCGGCCAAGCTGCCGCACTACAAAGACCCCACGGCACTTGCCATGATGAGGGCCGTCAAAACCGCACTGGACCCGCAGAACATCCTCAATCCGGGGCGCGTCCTGGCCTGAGCCGCAACATTTACACTTGCCTGCCATGAACGCCCTTGCCCAACCCCGCCCCATCCGCAGCCAATACGAAGACTTCATGCGCCACGTCTACACCACAGGTGTGCAAAAAGGCGACCGCACCGGCACCGGCACTCGCAGTGTGTTTGGCCACCAAATGCGTTTTGACCTGAG